>CACYXH010000011.1 GCA_902778245.1 uncultured Lachnospiraceae bacterium
ATAGCGTTTTCCCGGTGCGGAAGGAATCACATAACGCCTGGCCTCATCGCTGCGGATAATATCTGCAACTTTCTTCATCTGTCCGGCGCTGGCCAGTGAACTTCCGCCAAATTTCACTACTTTTTTCATAAGTTTACTCCTCAAAATCTATGGGTACTACCCAATTACATCGCTCATATTATAAAGCCCTGCCGGTTTCCCCGCAAGATATTTCGCGGCCTGAACGGCGCCTTTCCCAAAAACTGCCTTGGAGTAGGCGGTGTGGGTGAACTCGATCACTTCATCTGTGCCTGCGAACATCACATCATGGACGCCCACAATATTTCCGCCCCGGACGGCAGAAATGCCAATCTCGTATTTCTCCCGGGGTTCATAATCCTGGCTGCGGTCATATTTATAGGCATATTTCTGATCCAACGCCTCATTGATGCTGTCCGCCAGCGCCAGAGCGGTGCCGCTGGGTGCATCCTTTTTCAGATTGTGGTGTTTTTCCACGATCTCAATATCAAATCCCGCCGGAGCCAGAGTTTTCGCCGCCTCTTTCAAGAGCTTTAGTAAAAGGTTGATTCCCAGGGACATATTCGCGGAACGCAGCACGGCCACCTTTTTGCTGTCATCCTCCAGGCGTTTTATCTGTTCCTCAGCAAGCCCTGTAGTACAGACGATCACAGGAACCTGCTTTGCCACGCAGTAGTCCATCATAGCGTCAAACGCCTTTGGCGAAGAAAAGTCAATGACAACGTCCGCCTCCACCGTGCTTGCTTCAAAACTATTAAATACCGGATAGCTGTTTTTTCCCTCATCGTGTACATCAATGCCGGCCACAATCTCCGCTTCCGGGTCATTGGCTATAATGCCGGTGATGACTTGTCCCATGTGGCCATTGCAGCCGTTCATAATTACTTTAACCATTTTATTCCCTTTCTATTATTACAATAAGCCGTAATTTTCCATGGCCTTTTTCAGCCGTTGTACATTTTTCTCATCCATTTCACAGAGCGGTCCGCGCAGCGGCCCCACTTCTTTGCCCATCAGGTTGAGGGCGGTTTTCACCGGGATCGGATTGACCTCGCAGAACAGCGCCTCAATCAGGTCAATGGCTTCCAACTGCATCCGGCGGCTTTTTTCCACGTCTCCTGCCAGATAGGAAGCGGCAATCTCATGGGCCTGCTTCGGAGCCACGTTGGACAACACTGAGATCACACCCTTTCCCCCCAGAGACATGATGGGCACGATCTGATCGTCATTTCCGGAATACAGTTCTATCTCATCTCCCGCCAGACTCATCAGTTTTGCTGCCTGGGACAGATTTCCACTGGCCTCTTTAATGCCAACAATGTTGTCCACCGTCTTTACCAGCTCCGCTGCTGTCTCCGGCTGGATATTGCACCCTGTGCGGCTGGGAACATTATAAAGAATAATCGGTATCTTCACGGAATTTGCCACTTTTGTAAAGTGCAGTTTCAGTCCCTTCTGAGTGGCCTTATTATAGTAGGGCGTCACCAGAAGCAGCGCATCAGCGCCGTATTTCTCCGCCTCCTGAGACAGATAGACAGCAGTCTCCGTGCAATTGGATCCGGTTCCTGCGATCACCGGGATCCGCTTTGCTACCTTGTCAATGGCATATTTGATCACATCCAGATGCTCTTCATGGCTTAAGGTGGAAGATTCCCCGGTGGTTCCGCAGATGATGATGGCATCTGTGCCTCCGGCAATCTGTTCCTCCAAAAGCTCGCCCAGTTTATCATAATTTACTTCTCCATTTTCCTGCATCGGCGTCACGATCGCCACGCCCGCGCCTGTAAAGATAGCCATTGTTTATCCCTCCTGACTTTAATAGTGAACCACAACATAACAAAGGTGGATACATCCGCACCCACCTTAAGAATCCATTTTCAGTACATTCTCTCGATAGCGCCCCATCTTATCAGATGACAGTCACATGGTTCTTCACCCTGTGCCCAAGCATACAGCTTCAGGCGCTGCATTCTTTCGGCGTCTTCCCCTTTCTGCGGCTTTCCCCTGTGCCTGAACACATCCGGCCGTTTACTGATGAAACACGCAACCTCTACCTATTTATTGCTGAAATCAGATTTACTATAGCATTAGAAAAAACTCTTGTCAATTAGATTTTAAATAGTCCGTGATAACCTCCGTCACTTCGTCCACATAGGGCCACAGTTCTTCGCAGCGTTCAATCCCGGTCATGATCAGTTCCACGCCGTCTCCCACTGCCTCTATCAAAGGAATAATCTCCTCCACAGAAATGATTCCCCGCTGGGGAAGTCCCAGAATCTCATCCAAAATCAAAACATCGCACTCAGAAGTCACAAGAACTTTCTTAGAAAAATTCAATCCGTTTTTGATATGAATAATTTCTTCCTGTCTTTCCTCTTCCGAGAGATCGGAAAACTGCTCCTGAAACTTATCGAAGCAGAACACCTTAATTTCCGGCTCCAGACGCTTCAGATAATCCAGCTCAGATCCCGCTTTTCCTTTCAGAAACTGAACCAAAAAAACCGTCTTTCCTGCGCAGGCGGACTTAATACCCCGGCCGATAGCTGCAGACGATTTTCCACCTCCGGTTCCACAGTATATACGTATATATTTTTTATCCATTTTGCACCTCAATACATCTCAGTATTTCTCAATTCCCATTATGCAATTCTTACACCAGTATACTGTATCATGACGATAAATGCAAGATTCAAGCTCAGCTTTCCAGATATTCTAATTTACTGACAGACACTTCATAAGCCACTCTCCTCTGGGTCGTTTCGTCCTCCAGTTTTTTCACATACTCTCTGCTCTGAATTCTGCCCCAGATCTGCACATGACCGCCCACCTCAAAGCCAGAAGCAAAACGGGCATTTCTACCCCAGCAAATACACGGTATGTAATCAGATTTTCCATAGGGCCGGTTTACAGCTAACAGCATATCCGCAATTTCTCTTCCCAATGGTGTCCTGCGGTAGACCGGATTTTTACAGATATATCCATCCAGAAAAATCTGATTACTTTTAATTTTATCGTTCTCCTCCTCCACAAAACTGACCTCTCTTGCAAAGATGGACAGTACCAGCCGATTTTTCTTCTCCTCATGTCGGTTGTAGGAACGGAATTGTCCGAAAATCTGGATCATCTCTCCTTTATAATCCTGTGTAACATCAATCAGCCGTTCCGATATCATTACCGGAATGATATCATAGGAATCACTGAGCCGTTTGACGGAAATATCCATCATATAGAATCCTTCGCCATACACTTCATGGCTGTAGGTAAAGTCCGATATAATCTCCCCCATAATAGAAACCTGATTGTTTTCAATAATCTTATCTGTCATCGTTATTTTTTCTCCCTTCCTCCCGCGCTGTGCGCAGCCCTTTTCCGTTTTTGTATATATTATCTGTATTCTATCTTGCCTCGAAATATGAATTTTGTCAGCAAATATCGTGCGCCAAATATCGCTAAGATTCGATGAACCCCCTTGTTTTCTGGAAAAATTGTGATACAATGACTAACAGTCTGGCCATTCAGGCAACGTAAAAAGCAAAGTCCGCGCAAGCTTGCTTGGCAAGGACTAGAAAGGAAAACTATGATTCGAGAAGATATCAGAAATATTGCTATTATTGCCCACGTGGATCACGGTAAAACGACTCTGGTGGATGAACTTTTGAAACAGAGCGGCGTATTCCGCGCTAATCAGGAAGTAGCCGAGCGCGTCATGGACTCCAACGATCTGGAGCGGGAACGCGGAATTACCATTTTGTCGAAAAATACCGCTGTCTATTATAAAAACACGAAGATCAACATTATTGACACTCCCGGTCACGCAGATTTCGGCGGTGAGGTGGAGCGCGTTCTGAAAATGGTGAACGGTGTAATACTGGTAGTGGATGCCTTCGAGGGCGCCATGCCTCAGACCAAGTTCGTGCTGCAGAAAGCACTGGAGTTAGAGCTTCCGGTCATCGTCTGCATTAATAAGATCGACCGCCCGGAGGCTCGCCCCGAAGAGGTGATTGATGAGATTCTGGAATTGTTTATTGATCTGGACGCTAACGACGAACAGCTGGATTGTCCTTTTGTCTTTGCTTCCGCCAAGGCCGGATACGCACTGAAAGAACTTACGGATGAGCCAAAGGATATGAGTCCTCTGTTCGAGACAATCGTGAACTACATTCCTGCTCCAGAAGGGGATCCGGACGGATCGGTCCAGGTTCTTATCAGCACCATCGATTATAATGAATATGTGGGACGCATCGGCGTTGGCAAGGTGGATCGCGGAACAATCAAGGTCAATCAGGAAGCAGTCCTGGTGAACCATCATGATCCAAGCAAAAAACAGAAAGTAAAGATCAGCAAGCTGTACGAGTTTGACGGATTAAATAAAGTAGACGTGCCTTCTGCCACCATCGGCTCCATCGTAGCCATCTCAGGCATTGCGGATCTGCACATCGGTGACACCATCTGCGCGCAGGATTGCCCGGATCCGATTCCGTTCCAGAAAATTTCCGAACCTACGATTTCTATGAATTTCATTGTCAATGACAGTCCACTGGCCGGACAGGAGGGAAAATTCGTCACTTCCCGTCATATTCGTGATCGTCTGTTCAGGGAGCTGAATACGGATGTCAGTCTGCGGGTCGAAGATACCGAAGAGACCGATACCTTCAAAGTATCCGGGCGAGGCGAACTTCATCTGTCCATTCTGATCGAAACTATGCGCCGCGAAGGTTATGAGTTCGCAGTAAGCAAAGCGGAAGTGATCTATAAGTATGATGAGAGAAATAAAAAACTGGAACCCATGGAGCTGGCCTATATCGATGTACCCGAAGAATTCTCAGGCACGGTAATTCAGAAGCTGAGCCTGCGCAAAGGCGAATTGCAGGGGATGAGCAGAACCTCCGGCGGATCCACGCGTTTGGAATTTTCTATCCCGTCCCGTGGATTAATTGGTTTCCGGAACGATTTCCTCACCGACACGAAAGGAAACGGCATCATCAACACAATTTTTGACGGTTACGGTCCCTACAAGGGTGATCTTCAATACCGCAGCCAGGGTTCCCTGATCGCTTTTGAAAACGGTGAATCTGTGACCTACGGCCTGTTCAACGCTCAGGATCGTGGAACACTTTTCATTGGTCCTGGAGAAAAGGTTTACTCCGGCATGGTCATCGGTCAGAGCGCAAAGCCAGAAGATATCGAACTGAATGTTTGCAAAACGAAACACCTGACCAACACCCGTTCCTCCAGCGCAGACGAGGCGCTAAAGCTCACTCCGCCAAAAGTCTTAAGTCTGGAACAGGCACTGGAATTCATTGATACAGATGAACTTCTGGAAGTAACGCCCAAGAGCCTGCGTATCCGCAAAAAGATTCTGGATCCTACTATGAGGAAGAGAGCCGCGTTTAAAAATAAATAACAATCAGGTCACAGACCATCCGATCTGCCGAAAGGCTGAACAATGAATTAAAAATAGCGGAAACAGATTTTGTATTCATCCTTACCAGGATCAAACAAACTCTCGTATTCCTCTTCTGTCAACACAGCCTTTAGCTGTTCCCGGCTCTGCTCCGGTAGTACCGCATGGACACAGTCCATAAAGCAGAGCCGGGGGAATAGAACGCACCACCAATTGCGGCCTTCTGCATCCCCAAGGCAGATGCGCAGTGCAGTGTAAGTCCCCGCGGGAAACGTACAGTCTCCATAGGTTTTCTCCGGAAAGTAATCTCGTATCAGGGAGGCTGTGGCACCGTAAGAAACTCCATTATCTCTCAATACTGTTTCTGCCCGCTGCTGAATTTCCGGCAACAGTATTTTTATCTTCTTCTCCATCAATTGCAAATCATTCTGTTCTTCCTCCGTTAGCTGCTGTTCCATCCAGCGCAGCACCTCATCCCGCACCTCCAGCTTTATTTCCTGATCTGCAGCGCTGTCGCTGTTGGCCAACACATGAAAACGCAGCACTTCCTTACTGATACCCTGCTGGAGCATGGCTGCCTGCACATAGTGAATGCTCACACTAAACACCCAGGATATGACTAATAATACCAGGCAAGTCAATCCCTTCACCATATTCCCGTTATTACACTTTATCCCTATTTTTTTCATCACTGCCCCGCCGCCTTCTTTTTATAAACAGAGTATAGGCTAGCAGAAATTATTTTATACAGAAAACCTGCCGGTTCCGGGTCTTCTGTATACTGAAACCGCAGAAAAGAGGGGCTGTCGCACTAAATGCATACTTTGGATAATTATGCAATAAAATGCTTAGTGCGACAGTCCCTCTTTATATCTATCTGATTATAAAATTTGTTTTCCCTTAGATCTGAGCAATCATATCTTTCAGCTGTTTTGCGCTGTAGTGAAGTTTCTCTACCTCATCGTCAGACAGGGGCAGTTCGATTCTGCCACGCACGCCTCTGGGTCCGATTACGGTAGATACACTGAGGCAGACGTCATCCAGACCATATTCACCGTGCATCATCGTGGACACTGTGGCTACAGAGCTGTGGGCGCTGAGAACAAGCTTGCACAGACGGACTACAGATGTAGCAATGGCATAGAACGTAGCGCCCTTATTGGCGATGATCACGCCGCCGGAAGTACGTACATAGTCAATAATCTTATCCGGATCAAAGGGAATATTATCAATGGCCGGTCTGTATTTCTCATAGTATTCCGGAACAGGTACACCTGCAACGGTAGCCATAGACCACGGAACAAAAGAAGAATCTCCATGCTCACCGAAGATGTACGCATGTACATTCTGCTGAGAGATCGCACACTCTTTTGCCAGAAGAGAACGAAGTCTCGCTGTATCCAGAGAGGTACCCGAACCAATGATCTGTTTCTCCGGGATACCGGATTCCTTTGTAAAGGTATAGGTCATGATGTCTA
The DNA here is from genome assembly GCA_902778245.1 of uncultured Lachnospiraceae bacterium. Classification (GTDB taxonomy): domain Bacteria; phylum Bacillota; class Clostridia; order Lachnospirales; family Lachnospiraceae; genus Merdiplasma. The sequence continues at coordinate 6,901 of CACYXH010000011.1, forward strand.
CCGGATTGCTTACGATAATGTACAGTGCGTTTGGCGCAACCGGTGCAATATTCTTGGCAATGTCTTTCATAATGCCCACATTGATCTTCGTCAGATCCAGTCTGGTCTGGCCCGGTTTTCTTGCAATACCGGATGTAATAATAACGATATTGGAATCCTTCGCCAGATCGTAGTCACCGGAAGTCACAGTGATCGGATCGCGGAATGCAGTACCCTGCATGATGTCCATTACCTCACCCTCTGCCTTCTGCTTGTTGATATCAATCAGGACAATGTCAGTGGCAAGAGTCTCGCTTGACAGTGTGTATGCAATCGTAGCACCCACAGAACCAGCACCAATAATCGTAATCTTATTTCCCATTTTCTTTTGCTCCTTTCCCGCCTCACAGCAACTGAGGCCACAGAAAACTTTCTTATTTATAATGTATTTTACCATTACATGTCATTTTGATAATAGCATGCAGGATTTTCCTTGTCAATTAAATATTACCTTCAGCCTAACTTTTCTTCCACCATCCAGTTCCACACTGCCAACACTGTGGTGTATATATAATAACAGTCATCCTGCGCCTTCTTTGTACGTTCCATATAGTGGTCGTGCCTTGCTTCCAGCCACCTCTTTGGGTTCTGCTCAATCTTGGGGATCTTCCAAGGATTATTTTTTAGCACCCGCCGGAAAATTTCGTGCAGTCCAATCTCATATTTTACATGAGCCGCGCTGTGGTAGCCAAATTCCGGGTTGTGGGGTCTGGAAAAAGAATCGGTCAGGTAATGAAATGCTTTTCCTGTCCTATACCACCACCAAATGCTGTCCCTATAGGGCCCATCAAAGATCTTAAAAATTTGTTTCTTGCGGCATTCATAGCTGTGACCGTTTCCAAAGTGTTCCTTTTTATGCCCCATATAGGAAATACGATTAAAGTCCGGCTCTATATTTCCAAATAAAAATGCTGCCCTCTTCCATTTACTGATATTCAGGTTCTTTGTCATCGCCTTTGCCAAAGCATGGTGATCTTCTGTCTGCATAGCCGCCTCCCGAGAAAATATTCTATATATTAGATTTTATCAACCCCCCCGTTATTATACAACGTAAAATTATATCCTTTTTACTGAAAATTCTGTTTTTTTTGTGAATTAATTTACTATTTAAAAGTCAACCTTTATTTCGACATTTGTTTTCAAAATATTACTTTTATCACTATCAACAAAACGCTTGTTCCACCTTTTGGAAGCAAAAAAATGTGGATAATGTGGATAACTTCGTGTATAACTCTGATTTCATCCTTTTTTTATCCATTCAAAATGTGGATAACTTTCTTCTGTCCATTTGAACCGGCATGCAGGAAAGGAGAAAATCTCTCATATTTTGTGCATTTTTTTATCTTGACAAATTTTTTATGATTCCAGCGAAATGTCCGCCAGAATGAATTGTCGGACTATTTTCCCAAAAGTCTCAATTCAGCCAATCATTGGGGGGCCTCACAAAATGCCTACTATGATTATGCAATAAAATGCTTCGTGAGGCCGCCCAATGATGGTTCACTGCTTATAGGAAAGAGACCGCCACAGTTCGGTGACTTTCATTACTCGAACTGTGGCGGTCTCGCCATATCGTTTTATTATTTAGATAATTAAATCAGCGCTTCCTTAGATTAGATGTAGCGTCTTGCAGCGCAAGGTGTCCGGTAAGAAATACTGGAGATAATAATACCGGTGCTGGAGTTGCTTGCGTGTACTACCTGGCCATTTCCAATATACATGGTCACGTGTCCAATTCCGCCATCTCCGTTATAGAACAAAAGATCGCCCGGCTGCAGAGAGTCAAGAGACACCGGTGTGCCGTATCCGGACTGTGCTGCCGCATTGTGCGGGAGCGAAATACCAAACTGCGCCATAACCGCCATGGTAAATCCTGAGCAGTCTGCTCCATTTGTGAGGCTGCTTCCGCCCCATACGTACGGGTTGCCGACAAACTGGCATGCATAGTTTGCAATTTCCTGTCCGAGACTATAGTTTCCTGCATCCTCTACATACTCTTCTTCGTAAGAATCTTCCGTATAGTTATCTTCTGTGTAGGTCTCAGCATATCCGTCTTCTGTGTAATCCGCAGCGACCTCCGAATACTCTGCCTGCTGGGCCGCTTCGTTTGCTGCCTGAACCTGTGATGCTGCGTCTGCCTCTGCCTGAGCCTGGGCATCTGCCTCTGCCTGGGCATCCAGATATGCCTGGTACTGAGACTGAGCCTCTGCTGCCGTATCCAAAACCAGCTGCTCATCCGCCTGTTCAGTCGCTGCGTCTGCTTCGGCCTGGGCATCCAGATATGCCTGATACTGTGCATCCGCTGCCGCCTGGGCGTCTACCGCAGCCTGCGCCTGGAAATCATAGTTTTCCTGTGCCTGAGCAACTTCGTTCCACGCTTCCTGATAAGAATTGTCCTGAGGCTCTACATACGTGTTATCCTGAGCTTCCACATATGCGGTGTATTCCGCTTCGGCCGCCGCCTGCTCATCCAGATACTGCTGATACTCAGCGTCCAGCCTCGCCTGTTCTTCCTCAATGGACTCTGCTACCTTGTACTGCATTTCTGCATTTACATATTCTACAGATACATATCCATAACAATCTGAGTCAACTGCTACCTTCAACCATTCACCACAATCCTCAACAACTTCCACTTCCTGAGTGTTTGTCACCGTTGTAATGACGTCGGCGTCTTCACTGGCTGAGGCGCGGACATTCAGCACTTCTGCCCCAACTTCTGCCACATGATAACCAACCTGAGAAGCCAGGTTGTCTGCTTCTGTCCCTACTGCTATGTACTGAGAGGCCACATAGCCCTCAACATTACCTGATTTCACTTTATACCATCCGTTTTCATCCACACCCTCAATATATACTGCAGAATTATTATACAGTTTTCCCAGGATCTCACCCTCCGTATCTGCAGAAGAGCGGATGTTAATATATTCTTCACACTGGGAAATACCCATGGTATCTACCATGCTGGTATCAAGCGGCTCCGAAGCCGCCTCACTGCTCTCCAAAGTCTCGTCTGCCGTTTCCCCAGAAGCAGTCGTTTCATCAGAAACAGTGTCGTTATTCACCTTTGTGGTACTTCCAATGCCTACCAATGCCATATCTGTGCCGGCTGCCAGAGAAACCATACTGTTTGCCGTAAATGTCATACCTGCTGCCATGCAGAATGCAGTAAATTGTGCAATCCCCTTTTTCATCATTTATCTTAACCTCCAAATCGTTTTCCGTAGTTATTACAAATTTGTTACATTTCTTACGCTGACATCATAACAAATCGTAACAATTATGTCAAGTGTTTTACGATTTTTTTTAGTTTTGATTGGTTTCCTCTTAGTTTTTCCTCTGTTTACAGGCCTCCCCATTCATATCTATTTCCATTTTGTTACATATTTTTAACTGACTTTTCATTGACTTTCCTTATCAATTCTGATATATTAATTTTAATATTGATTCCTATTATTATGCAATTTAAAGGAGATGCTTATGTCGGAGATGCTTATGTCCGCTCTAAAATACAGCAGACAAAGAGAGTCCATCAAAACATTTCTGACCGGCCGAACAGATCATCCCACCGCCGAGGTTATTTACACCGCGCTCCGGGAAGATCAGCCACATATCAGTCTGGGAACTGTTTACCGAAATCTTTCCTTATTAACACAGTTGGGAGAGATCAGAAAAATTTCCACCGGCGATGGGCCGGAGCATTACGATGGCGACATGACGCCGCATCACCACTTCATCTGCAGGCATTGCCACCGGGTCATGGATCTGTGGTCAGATGACGCGGATCAGTTAGTGAAAGTTGCCTCCAGGGATTTTCATGGGCAGATTGAGGGGTGCTCTGTAAATTTTTATGGTCTTTGTGAGGATTGCCTGAAAAAATTTGACGCATCTTGATCTGACAAGGCAGAAAGGGACCTGCGCAGAATAAATATCTTTATTTTGCGATATTCCCTGCTGATAAATCAAAATTCTATAAAGTAAAGGAGAAACAATTATGGCAAAATGGGTATGTAATGTATGTGGATATGTTCACGAGGGAGACGCTGCTCCGGAAGTATGTCCGATCTGCAAAGCTCCGGCCGGAAAATTTACCAAGCAGGACGAAGGAATGACATGGGCTTCTGAACATGTGGTAGGCGTGGCTCAGGGCGTGAGCGAAGACATCCTTGCTGACCTGAGAGCAAACTTCCAGGGTGAGTGTTCCGAAGTCGGAATGTATCTGGCAATGGCAAGAGTTGCTTTTCGCGAGGGCTATCCGGAAGTAGGTCTGTACTATGAGAAAGCAGCCTATGAAGAGGCAGAGCATGCAGCAAAATTCGCTGAGCTCCTGGGCGAAGTAGTAACCGATAGCACCAAAAAGAACCTGCAGCTTCGCGTAGACGCAGAGAACGGTGCAACTGCAGGCAAAACAGATCTGGCAAAACGCGCCAAAGCTGCCAACCTGGATGCGATCCATGACACTGTTCATGAGATGGCCCGCGACGAGGCAAGACACGGCAAGGCATTCAAGGGCCTCCTGGAGAGATATTTCGGCTAACATCATGACAGAAAAGTCTGCCTGCTTTAGAATGAAGATATAAAGAGGCACTGCCGTCAGGCGGTTGGCTCGGCTAAGCTAAAATTAAAACATGTGAATAATCACACGACAATCGCCACTTGACAGGGACCAGATCAGAGTGGCGATTGTTGCGTTTTACGATTATCGTCACGGTGAAAATCTCAATCCCTTATCAGCGAATATACCGATATTTTCCGTATCCGCTCTGCCAGCGCTGCGCCAATGATCACAGTGCTTACCATCAATCCCAGGGCTACAAAGCACAGGATCCCTGTGGGATAAACAAAGTTTACCTTATATGCTCCAACCGCTTGGAAAATGAACCCATATACATTTCCCAGGATCAGCTTACTTACAAGAGTGCCCAAAATCGCAGCCAGAAGTGAGCCTGGGATAAATCCTCCTACCAGCTGGCGGACCAATTGCCCATTTTCGTATCCTATAGCTTTAAAGATGCCCAGTTCCTGCTTCTGCCTGGTAATAATAGAGGAAATCAGGATGTAGAGGATCAGGAAGATCAGCAGTACGGTTATCACAATGATGACAATACAGATAACTCCCACCAGTGATACATACAGCTCCATAGCCGATTCCATGGATTCCGCATAATTCACAGTCGAATTTATCGTTTCGTGTGTTTCCTCAATCTCCGCGATCACTTTACCGGCCTGGCTTTCATCATCCAGGTAGAGGTATATCGTTCCGGGCACGTAATCCGGTTCTATCCTGCGGTAACCATCGATGGTCAGTTCCAACACTTCTCCCGAATAGTTTACCGACTGAATAAATCCCGTTATCTCATACTCTTCTTCCCTGCCGTCTCTGCTAAGAGTAATGATATCCCCAATCTGAAGTCCGCACGTTTCCCGGATGCGGCTGCCCACGGCAACTTCCCTGTCAGACCCAGGGTTACTTCCCTCATAACAAAGGTCATTCGCCAAATATTCAAAAGTCTCTGAGACAAAAGTCTTATAGGAATCGTCTCTGTAACTTACGCTGCACTGCTCATCGTAATATATGGCCTGTTCAACATGATCCAGCTTTTCCAATTCCTCCTCTATATCAGCATCCGTGCTTACCACCACAGAAGGATGTTCCTCCACCAGCGTATTGATAAAGTTCATGGGATTCAGGTTAATATTGTAAAACAGGATAATGACAAAGGAAGCTGCCACTGTCATAAAAAACAGTACTATGCCCAGCAAAACATTCTGCTTCTTCGTATTTACAAAATTCTTCAGCATTAAAAGGAAACCAACACCGCCCGCAGTTTTGTCCATCTCAAAATGATTTCGCTCCGCCTTGGATTCCCTGATCCCCCGAATGGCATTGATGGGATTTAGTTTTCGGATTCGCGCTGCCGGCAGAAGGGTAAACACGGTAATCAAAAGCAGACTGATCAGGATTACCGTCAGATCGGCAGTAATATCTGCGCCGGGTTGCCATCGGAAACCGGACTGCATCATGATCACATTGCCCAGCACAGGAAGCAGCAGATACGATAAGGCCGCGCCAAGGCAGGCCACGGTCAGGCCGCTGATAAGATAGGGCAATATTACTCCCAGGATAATCTCGTTGCCCGTATAGCCCAGAGCTTTCAGAACACCCATATTGGCCATTTCTTCTTCCATGGACTGCTGTATTTTAAATTTGCTCACCAAAAGGCTGATCAGCAAGACCACCCCAGAGAATACCAGCAGGATCAGCACCAGAATGTTGGAGATCGCAAGCCTCTGGTTTTTCATATTCTCGTCATAGTTTTTGCTAATAACACGGATGCCCTTTTCGTTTAAATACTTGGAAACGTCCGTATATGCCTCCCGGCCGCTGGGTGCTTTGACCGAAATCACCACCACCTCATTTTGCGGATTCTGTTCCAGTAATTCCTGAAAACTTTCCTCCGTCAGATATTGACCAATAACCGAGGATGCATAGTTTCCGTACTGCATTTCTTCCAATACGCCTATCACCGGAAAAGAATAAGCATATTGACTGCCAGGTTCCAGACTGGAATGAATATAAGTATAGTTGGCTATGCAAATGCCTTTCCCGGTGTTTTCCGCGGAGCCTTCCACTATGCGGAACCGGTTGAGTTGGCCGTTGTCCTTCAGACTAAAAAATATCTGCGTCTGCTCCTGCTGCGATCCCTCCATCTCCACCGACACAGACAGCATCACGCCCCGCCTGCCTTCCGCCATTTCCACAGAACGCAGTTCTTCCAGAGCATTTACCAGATCTTCCGTGTATTGAACTGCCGGAACGGTGAAAAAAGCATTCCCAGTATTTAGCTGTTCATGCAATGCATCATAATCCTTACTGACATTGTTATTCACAGTCAACGCACTGGCAAATAGCAGGGTGGAGATCAGCAAGATCAAAGAAAACGAAAAAATACTGCTCCGATTTTTCCGCAGGAACTGCTTTGCCAACGTAAAATTTCGCTTCATATTACCACCCCATCTCTTTCAGGAACTGATCCAGCTTATCGCCTCTTTCTTCCTTGTCCTGTTGGAAACTTCCCAGGGAAAGCTCCCCGTAAATTTTACCATCCTTCAGATAGATGATCCGGCTGCCCCGCAGCGCGCTCTTTCTGTCATGAGTAACCATGATAATGCTCTGCCCGTCCCGGTTCAGTTCCGTCAACACATCCAATACTGCTGTGGAATTGTCGGAATTTAAGGCGCCTGTAGGTTCGTCAGCAAAAACTACCGCTGGCCGGTTGATGGCAGCCCGCACGATCCCGGCCCTGGCTGCCTCGCCTCCGGAAACCTGATTGACGCGTTTTCGGTAGGTCACTTCCGGCAGATTCACTTTTTCAAACAACTCCTTGGCCCGCCCGGCCACCACTTTCTTATTTTTTTCCACCAATAATCCTGCCGTCATGGCATTATCCATCAGGCTCATTCTGTCCAAAAGATATACCTGCTGAAACACAAAGCCGCAATATTTACGGCGGAACACCGCCAGTTTATCATTGCTCATTTTCGTGATTTCCTCTCCCCCAAACAAAATGCTGCCACTGGTGGGACGGTCCATGCCGGACAGACTGTACATAAGCGTAGATTTGCCTGCGCCGCTGGACCCCATGATCACGGTAAAATCTTTCTCATATATATCGAGATCCAGATGATTGATAATGGTCTGAGTGCCGCTCTCTGTTATGAAGCTCTTGACCAGATCTCTGGTACGGATAATCGTCTCCATTAGAATGCCTCCTTCGTCCGCCGGATCACCAACTCACTTCTCATACCGTTCAGTTCGATCACATTGTCCGCATCCTCTGTTGAAAAATCCTCCACGGCCTCTCCTGCCTCTTCATAACTAATGGTATTGCCGATTCCTTTGAGGACAGATTGAAAAACAAAGTCGTTGGGAATCGTGATCTGAGAAGTCGCGGATATCTGGTTGATCTCGATTGCGCCTGTCATTCTTGTACATGTGATCATCATGTCCAGATTACAATTTACTTCTACTGTTCCAATGACAGAATCCACGGTAAGGCTGTTTGCCCTTCCATCAAACTCAATATCTTCACATTGCAGATTACTGATATACAGCTCATCGCAGTTAACGCCCAGTTCTACATGAGAGAGATATTTGTTTGGCAGGAATACATCAATCAGTACAAATTCCTTCGCCGTCGCCTCGCTTACACGTTTCTGGCGCTTTACATCCACATCAATCCGTCCTTTGACATCATCAATCTTCACTTTGAAGTCCTGGGTAAGTGTCTCGATCTCATCAGAAGCAAGCCTTACCTTGATCTTTTCATCATCTGTCCCGGTAACGAAAAGTCTTGCCGCTCCGCCAAATTTCATATCGAAGCGTTTTCTGCCGTCGATATCATATTCGGTGGTACTCTCATACAGATACCCTTTTCTTTCTATAGCAGTCTTTTCTTCGGAAAGAAACTCATCCACACTGATACCGAAAAGAGTGGAAATGGTCATCATATTATCAATATCCGGAATGCCCCGCTCCGTTTCCCACTTTGTGATGGCCTGACGGGAAACTCCCAGTTTCTCCGCCAGTATTTCCTGTGTCATTCCCGCTTTCTTCCGCGCTGCTTTTAACTTTTCCGCAAATGTCATCTTCGTGACCTCCTTTTGATCTTGATAGCCTGATGGTACCCTACAATCGCCTTTTATCCAAGAAATCGCAGTTGTCATTTGTATAAAATAATGCTACTTATCGTAGCATTTCGGTTTTTTGCCTAAAAAATATGCCGCACTAAATGCATACTTTGCATAATTATAGTTTTCTGAGAGCCTCATCATAGTTTTGTATCGTCACGCGTGCTTCACGCACCTGACAGGTCGTCGGCATCTTTCCAATGACACTGCGTGTCAGGATGCCTCCTCGTTGGTACTTCCTGGCTGCAAGTTTATGCGCAGCAGACAGGTTATATCCATTACGTATGATGGGCAGCAAAAGCGTTGCTCAGAGAACTATAATTATGTAATAAAAAGCTTAGTGCGACAGTCACAACCTACCGTATGTATATTTGATTTTTACTTTAATTCCACGCCCCAGATCTTGCAGGCTCTGGTGCCCACCACCGCATAATTCTCATAGACTGCGGGGGAGGCCTCGATCACGCCCTCGCTGAGAGAAACAGAAGAATAGATTTCGCCGGTTTTTCCATCCAACAGATACATATTTCCCGCGCCATTGCAGTAGATCACGTTCCCTGTCCCGTCCGAATTGTAGACGCAGACCGGAGAAGACCAGGTATAGGTACTTTTCTGCTCCCAAACCACCTCGCCATCATCTTTTTTCAGGCAGACCAGAACACCCGAACCGTAATCCCCGGTCTTCGCCACGGTGACATACAAGTAATCCGACAGATCATTTTTCCCTACCGCAATGGTAGACTGAACGCCGCCGGACACACCTTTCTCCGTATAACATTCATAATCCTTCTGCCACACGATCTCTCCATTTTCAGCGTTAATCTTCCAGATAGGCACTGTCGCGCTGGAAGAGCTGCGCCAACCCAGATGAAAAGAGGTGCTGATATACAAGTAAAGATGTCCGTCCTCAACAGACAATACCGGAGTGGAGTTGGAATCATCCAGGATATCCTGCACCCACACTAACTTTAATGTGTTCAGATCCAGACACATCAGGTTTCCGCCGTTATCTGCGATGAACAGATATCCTCCATAAATAGCCGCGCTGTCTTCCATACCCAGCCAGTAGGCGGCCGTGCTGGTTCTGGTTCCCTGATAATGCCATTTCACCACATCCCCCGGATCAATGGAAAGAGTTCCCCCCGCCTCATCGTACTTTGTATTCAGCTTGATCAGATAGAGAATCCCGTTCTCTCCGGGATAGATCAGCGTGTCTGACGCTGCGTCTACCAGAGCGGAAGAGTCAAAATAGCTTAGTCCATAGCGCAGAGAAAACGGATCATCATTGCCGAAAGTGTGCATTACGCTGCAGTCCAGCAGATTAATGACAAACACCCGGGCCGTCCCTTGTGCACTGTCATAACCTGCGCCTACATACATAATAGGATAGCCTCTGGGATCCAGCGCCCCCGCTCCCTTAAAAGTAAAGCCAAGGTACAACGGATCTCTTGTGAGGCTCCCTGTCCGCAGATCCAGGAAATACACATATCCATCCATACAGGCATAGATCACTTCCACCAGATCATCATCTTTCTTTGCCCAGTCGTAAAGGTTCATAGCCTCTTTCGTCTTTGCGGGCCATTTCACGATCAACGGCTGTCCCGTCCAACCGCTTCCGGTCCAGGTGGCATTATTATAGGAAAGGCCACCGGTACCCTTGGACCAGGATGCCTGCAAGGTTTTTTCTTCCATCTCAGCCAACCCGTAAGCCGCGGTATCCCGAAAATTGTTGCCTCGGAAGGTAACGATCCCCTCTACATCCGTGTAGGCGTCTCCCTGACTAAAATCAAAATGATACCATGGATCGTATTCCCACAGATCACTCAGGACGCTTCCGTTTTTTTCAATTTCCGTATAAGCAATCAGGTTGTCGGGGTTTGTCGCATCGGTATGATAAGGCGCAAACTCCGCTGGCAATCCCTCTGCAACAGCATCTTCCTCCGTCTTTGCCGCCATTTCCGTTTCTGAGTTTCTCTCCGTCTCTGCAGGCAGATCAACATCCTCCGACACCACTTGCCGACTTGCGCCCAGAGAAATATGGTGACCAAAAATAGTTATCTCTTCGTGCGTCTTATAATATAGGTACGCAAAAACCGCAAATCCTACTGCCAGCAGACCAATGACGACTGCCGCCACAATTTTCCGACCAGATCTTTCCGGTTCCCACAGCTGCCCGGTCTCCATTTTTGCGTATCTGCTGTAATTCTGATAATTTTGCTGCTCTTTCGTAGTCATATCGTGATTGCTCCATTTCCAGTATCATGCCTAAAGGATACGATATAATGAGCATGTAATGCGAATTATATCGGCGCCGGAGGCTATCATGTCCAAAGGACATGATATAATAATACCGGGAACCCCTGTCAATGTCAAAACATTTTACAGGAATTCCCGGTATCTGTTTTCCTCCGTGCCTCTCGCCGTTTTTTCTTACTCCGCAGTCGGTTTCGTACTGCCCACACTCACCAGCAGGTCGGCTTTCTTAAGCGCAGGTCGAAGCGCATTGTAAACAATTGCCACCAGAATTACGGAGACCACTGCGTTCACAAAAGTAGCGGCCGTACTCCATTTCGCCAGCACAGAAGCCACCTCCTGGGGCTGCCCCAGCAAAAATCTTTTGTAGAAATAGCCCACCACTGGATCAAATATTACATTAAATCCCAGCCCGCAGACGGAAGCAATGACACTCCATTTAAATACATATTTCTTGTCATTGCTTTCACTGATATGGGCAATCTTGTGTGCCACCAGGCCGGTGATCAGTCCAATGCAAAATTTCAGCACAAAAGTCTTTGGCGCTCCGACAATGTAAACCGGATCCAAAATATCCGCAATGGTCATCCCCACTGCTCCTGCCAGGCCGCCGTATCCGCCGCCCAAAAGCAGTGCCGCCAACACACAGAACGCATTCCCAATGTGCAGGGACGTGGCGTCCCCTCCAGGAGTTGGAATCTTAATCTGCAGAAAAGTAAAAGCTACAAAGCTCAAGGCCGCCAGCAATGCGGTCTGAGCCCATTTCATAACCGTTTGATTTCCATTTTTCATAATCTCATCCTCGCTATCTGATCCTTTAATTTTTATTCCGTGCTACAGCATAGCATTAGTCTGCACCTGTTGAAATAGTCAGTTTTTTCTTTTTTTATATAGCCAGATTATGGATCTGATCTTATAAAATATGCCCTGTCTGGCAGTTCAAATAAGTCCAGTTTTGCGTTATACTCAACCTTAATTATGACATACCTTATTTATAGGGTATTTACAGGAGGAACATCTATGAATTATAATATCGGAAAGCAAAATACTGAGAAGAACCATGTCCTGGATGCTTCCGGAGTCGCTATAAACGCGCTCTGGATTGCTTTGGTCTTTCTGGCTACCAGGTTTCTTCAATTTCCTATACCACTGGGTTACGCCCATCTGGGAAACGCCATGATCTTGCTGGCAGCCGTTTATTTTGGCCCTGTCACCGGCATGCTGGCCGGCGGGCTCGGATCCGCTCTGGCAGATCTCACCAGTTTTCCTGCCTGGACGCTTCCAACCCTGATCATTAAACTGTTAATGGGATTGATCTGTGGTATCATTGCAGGGAAGCCAAAGAGCGGAAAACCCCGGACAAAACAGCTTCCAGTGCTGATCGCAGTGGTTGTCACTATTGCAGAAATGGTCTTTGGTTACTTTGTTGCCGGATCTATCCTGTACTCATCCGTTGCCACCGGTCTTTTGCAGGTACCGGGACTTACCGCCGAGGGAATTGTTGGAATTATCTTGTTTTATTTACTTGGCAGTATTTTTGACAAGCGTAAGGGAGTGTAGTACAAACTATGTCATCAAAGACTACTGTAAATCACAATCATCAGAAAAAGATTGCCGCCATCAACGATATGACCGGTTTTGGACGGTGCTCTCTGGCCGCTTCTATTCCCATTATTTCCCGGCTGGGCGTCCAGTGCTGCGCCCTGCCCACGGCAATCCTCTCCAATCACACCGGTTTTCCCAGCTATTTTATGGATGATTACACCAGACATTTTCAGGCCTATGCCGACGAATGGAAAAAGCTGGATCTACAGTTTCAAGGCATCCTGACGGGGTTCCTGGGTTCCGAAGAGCAATTTCGTATGGTAGAACAGTTCCTGGAAGAGTTTGCCACTCCAGGCACTGTAGTCTGCGTAGACCCGGTGATGGGCGATTATGGTAAGACCTACGGAAGCTACACGGAGCGGATGTGTCAGGCCATGCGGCGGCTGGTGAGCCACGCTCACATCACCACCCCGAATCTGACGGAAGCATGCATTCTCACTGGAATTCCCTACCACGAAGGACACTGGACTCACACGCAGCTCACAGAACTGCTCCTGGCGCTGCGGGAAATGGGGCCTGAAAAAATCGTCATCACAGGAATCCATCAGGGACAGTTCATCGCTAATCTATGCTATGTGGAGGGCGGCGATCCGATCATTATTCGACAGCACCATATCGGTCAGCAGCGCAGCGGCGTAGGCGATGTGTTTTCTTCCATTATTATTGCCGATGCAGTAAACGGCATTGAATTTACCCGTTCTGTCCGGCGCGCTTCCGCCTTTGTAAAAAAATGTATTAAGCGCTCTGTGGAACTGGATATCCCCACCACAGACGGTCTCTGTTTTGAAGAACTGCTGGGAAAATTACAGAAAGGAAATGAGAAAAAACATGAATAATATCCTATATAAAGTACACGACAACCTCTATGTAAATCTGACAAACCGCTGTCCCTGCGCTTGTACCTTCTGCCTGCGGCAGACCATGGATCGTGTTGGAGAATCCGACTCTCTCTGGCTGAAAGAGGAGCCGGATTTTGCTGCGGTAAAAGCGCAGTTCGAAGCCCGGAACATGGACGATTATCGGGAAGTCGTCTTCTGCGGCTTCGGTGAACCCACGGAGCGCATCGATCTGCTGCTTGAGGTAGCAGACTTCGTAAAAGCAACTTACCACAAACCGGTCCGCATTAATACCAACGGTCTTGGAAACCTGGTTAACGGTCGGAACATTGCGCGGGAACTCGCCGGTCTGGTGGATACCGTCTCCATCAGTCTCAATACCCCGGATAAAGAAGCCTATCTTGCTCTGGTGCGTCCCAAATTCGGAGAAGCGTCTTATGACGCAATGTTAAATTTTGCAAAAGAATGTGTCAAATATGTGCCAAGCGTCATTCTGACCACGGTAGCCACCACCCTTTCCCATGAGCAGGAGACGCGCTGTGCCAAAATCTGCCGGGAAATCGGTGCTTCCTACCGGATCCGCCCCTGGGAAGGCTAATATAGCTGTTTCCCTGTTACTATTCACGGCCCCTCCGTCAACAGACCTCAGACCATCCGTGCTGCGCACGTCTGGCGCGTCTTACGACGCTTATGTCTGAGGTTGTGAATAGTAACGTTTCCCTAAAAAAATTTACAACTTCCCCCTTGCTTTTTCTCTCGAACAGTAGTAATATACTCATAACATAGTTTTTAAAACTACATGAAATAGTGCATAAATTTTATTATGCGGTTTGTTTTTCTTTTTCTTGCTGATTTTTAAACCGCATGATGTCAAGGAAATATGTTTAATTACAAGGAGGAACTGTTATGAATCATGAAGTAAGCAATACATCTGGACACGACCTGAGAAGCGAACTGCAGCAGATCAAAGACCCCGGAAGCGCCATCACCCACTTTATCGGTATGCTGATGGCAGTTTTCGCGGCGGTTCCATTGCTGATCCGGGCAGCCGGAACCAATGATAAGATCAATCTCATCTCCCTGACCGTTTTTATCATCAGCATGATCCTGCTGTACGCGGCAAGCACTACCTATCACTCCCTGGATCTTACAGAGAAGATCAACCGGGTACTCAGAAAAATTGACCATATGATGATTTTCGTTTTGATCGCAGGCACCTACACACCCATCTGCCTGATCGTTCTGAGGGGCAGAACTGGTTATCTGCTCTGCGGGCTGATCTGGAGCATCGCACTGGCCGGTATTATCATCAAGGCATGCTGGATCACCTGCCCCAAATGGTTTTCTTCCCTGCTCTACATTGCCATGGGCTGGCTCTGTGTAGTAGCATTCTCCCAGCTTTTGAACGGACTGTCAGGGGCAGCATTCGGCTGGCTTCTGGCCGGTGGGATCATCTACACCGTGGGCGGCATCATCTACGCATTGAAACTGCCCCTCTTCAACGCAAGACACAAAAACTTTGGATCTCACGAGATCTTTCATCTGTTCGTCATGGGCGGCAGTGCTTGTCATCTGGTGTTAATGTACTTCTTTGTGGCGGCGGCGTAATCAGCGCCGCCTTCTCTTTCCTGCTCATCTGCTTGATGGCATACTCCCGCCGCAGTGCTTCTTTCTTTGTAGCGTAACATTCTGAGTAGACCAGTTTTACCGGTCCTCTTCCTTTTGTATATTTGGCTCCCTTGCCCTGGTTGTGAGCCTCTATTCTCTTTTCGAGATGATTGGTCCAGCCAGTGTAAAGGGTGCCATCCCTGCATTCCAGGATATAAACGTAATTTTGCATTTCTCTCTTATCCCTTGAATCTATCTGCTATGTAGGAACCGTCGCAGGACGTCTTACCATCCCACGCCAGCTCCGTCTCTATTTAAAGCAATCGACGAAACAGGTACTTCACTCATGGACATCCGGCATTGCCGGCAAATTCAAGTCCGGCACATGCCGGACTTGCGCCGGAGGCACTCAAGAGGAGATCGGCCCCCTCCTGAGAAGATTTGTTATTCCCCCCCACCTGTAGAGGAGGGGTCATCTCCTCCTGGGTAAACACATTCGATTGCGTACCTTACGGAATAATTTCGTCTACAGTATATTATAATCAAAAATCAAAATTTTGCTACTCCAGATACAGCACCGGATCCACCGGAACCTCATCCTTCGTCATAGCAAAGTACAGGTTGCTGCCTTCTACGCAGTAGTATTTCGTAGGCTCGCTGACATAACCGATCAGCTGACCCTGTTCTACCACGTCGCCTTCCGCCACATTCAGTTCTTTCAGCTGTCCGTATTTCAGTTTATAACCGTTTCCAAGGCTCATGACCACCGTAGTTCCGGTCTCCTCATCGATCCGGATGCTCTCCACAATACCCTTGGCTGCAGCCACTACCTGAGCGCCCACGTCACTGCCGATCACCAGCGCCGGATTATATTTGTACTGCTGAAGGGTGGGGAAGTAAATACTTCCATCCATGCTGTAATCCAACACGACACTTCCCGCCACCGGCCAGTTCAGGCTGTCTGTATCCAAAAAGGACACTGTAGGCATAATAACATTAGACTGTGCTTCTACGGCAGAATCCGTGTCCTGATCCGCCAGGGCATCTTCTGCCGGCACTTCCTCGCCATTCATCTCGGCAGTAATCTCATTCGAAGCCGCCTGCGCTGATTCCTCAAAGCCTTCCTCCAGGGACTGCGCCGTGGTCAGGCCATTCTGGGCCTGATCCAGAGCATTCTGGATCGCTTCGTCAACCTGGGGGACAAAAGAAGCGCTGCCCGCCTCATTTTGGATCTCCACCGGATCCTTTTCCTTCTCAGCCTGCTGCACCTGGCTCATGGCAAAGAGGGCGGAAAATGCCGCCACTCCTACCAGGCACAGGCCAAAGATGACGCTATTGTTTTTCGGTTTCCATTTGAAATTTGTTTCCTTGTTCTCCATACCTTTCACCTCTGTTTTATTATTTCCGCGAGCCGCCACCACACACATTAGGGTGTTATGCGAACAGTGGGACAACTGTCCACTCGTCTGTAATAGGATTGCCAGATACGAAAAGAATATTCATAAAACAAGTCCGGCATTGACAGAAATGATTTCCCGGCTTAGAATCAGATTATTCGGATATTTCTCTGTTTTAGGAAGATTTGGAAACGGAAAAATGCGAAAAAAATAAAAAAGGATACCTTGGATATGAATCATTCGGACATTTTATCAAAAGTAGATCACACCTTGCTGACCCAGACTGCCACCTGGGAGCAGATCAAAACCATCTGTGACGACGCCATAAAATACCGGGCTGCCTCCGTATGCATCCCGCCCTCTTTTGTCAAACGGGCGAAAGAATATGTGCAAGACTCCGTAGCCGTCTGTACAGTCATTGGTTTCCCAAACGGGTACAACACCACGGAAACCAAACTTTTTGAGACAAAAAACGCGCTGGAAAACGGCGCGGACGAGATCGATATGGTAATTAATATCGGTGCATTGAAAGAAAATGATTATGACTATGTATCAAACGAGATCCGCGCGCTGAAAAAAGCCTGCGGCACCAAAGTTTTAAAAGTTATCATTGAAACCTGCCTGCTTGACGAAGAGGAAAAAATTAAAATGTGCCGGCTGGTAAGCGAGGCAGGGGCAGATTACATCAAAACCTCCACCGGTTTTTCCACAGCAGGCGCAACCTTCGAGGATGTAGTTCTCTTTACAAAACACATTGATCCGGAGGTAAAAATAAAAGCCGCCGGAGGAATTTCTTCCTTCGACGACGCAGAAAAATACATAGAACTGGGAGCGGACAGATTAGGCACCAGCAGACTGGTGAAACTTGAAAAAGCTCAAGGTATCTAATCAACGCAGTGGGCGGAAATAATTAATATACGTTTCCGCCCAAGTCGTTATCTATAACATCATCGCCATATACAGCGGCAAATACACGATACCCTCCTCCGTTTTCAAATCTCCGGTGTGCAGCACATAGGGGATCCAGAGTTGTTCCTTGAATTTCTTCATAAATTTTCTCAAAGAGGAGAGCGCGTAATTTTTACCGGATTTTACCTCGATCGGCGACATGTTATGCCGGTTTGTAATCCTACTTTTTGCGATCAGAAAATCAATTTCCATACGGTTCTCCTTATCTTCCCGGTCCGCATTCGCATAGAAATAGAGCTTGTGCCCGGAGGAAATCAGCATCTGGGAAACGATATTCTCCATAACCATTCCCATGTTAACCTCCAGCTTATCCAGCAATAATTTTCGGTAAACCCCCTCACTGACGATTCCGTTCTCATCAAACGCATGACTGATCAAAAGCCCGGTATCTGCCATATAACATTTCAGCAGAGTGCGATCCTGATTTAAACGCAGTCCGAGATTCGGTTCCATCGCATTATAACAGGGATTCACGATCATAGCATCCGATAGCCAGAACAACGGATCTCTGTATTCCTCAAATCGAGCGCCTTCCTTCAATGCGGACAGCTTAAAATGACGGTTCTGATTTTTGAGTTGTGACGGCAGCTCGTCAAAAATAGCCCTTACCTTCTCCCCATATCCTTTTGCATGCTTTTGAATATCATCCCGATACAGTTTCAGGATCCTCCGCTTCACGCGGTCTACCTCAT
Source organism: uncultured Lachnospiraceae bacterium (assembly GCA_902778245.1). Classification (GTDB taxonomy): domain Bacteria; phylum Bacillota; class Clostridia; order Lachnospirales; family Lachnospiraceae; genus Merdiplasma. Next base: position 24,991 of record CACYXH010000011.1, read on the forward strand.
CAAAATCTCTTGTCTGGACATATGCCTCCACCGCCTGCGGCATTCCGCCGACGATCATATACTGGCGGAACAGATCCATAGCCTTGCGGTGCAGCGCCTGTCCCATAGGAAGCTTTTTTTCAAAGCAATCCTGTATCAGACGCATCATCGTCTCATTTCCCATAGCCCAGAGAAATTCTTCAAAATCCATGGGATGCAGATTGATCTGATCCTCCTCGGAAGGAAGCAGGATGCCCTCTACATTTTCTTTGATCGATACCAGAGACCCCGTTTCAATATAGTCATAGCGCCCATCCGCTACCAAATATTTGATCACGCTGCGCGCCCTGGGAAACAACTGCACCTCATCCAAAATGATCAGCGATTCCCTCTCTTTTAATTTTGTGTTATACAGTGTAGAGAGCTTGAGGAAAAAAGTGTCCAAATTGCCAATATCGTGGAGAAACATATCCCTGACCTGCTGATCCGCCAGGTTAAAATCGATCAGGATATAACTGCTGTACTCCTTTTCTGCAAATTCCCGGGCAATATAGCTTTTTCCCACACGACGCGCTCCCTGGAGCAAAACTGCGCTCTGTCCGGAGCTTTTCTGCTTCCATTCTAATAATTTTTCATATACTTTCCTTCTCATTTCAAATCGCCTTTACATAAATCATGGTTTTTATATTTTATATTTTAACACAAATCAAGTTTTTTCTTTTCTATATTATCACACAAATCATGATTTTATGCAAGGGTAACTTATGCCTCCTTCGGCATGATCCAGAACTTCTCATTTTTTCATATTTGCGAACTTCGTATATCTTGGCAGCCATGCCAGTTCCACAGTCCCGATGGGGCCGTTTCTCTGCTTGGCAATTATGACTTCCGCTACGTCCTTGCGGTCAGTATCCTTATTATAGTAGTCATCGCGGTACAGAAACATTACCACATCCGCATCCTGCTCAATGGCTCCGGATTCACGCAGGTCGGAAAGCATCGGACGATGATCCGGACGCTGCTCTACTGCGCGGGAAAGCTGGGAGAGCGCCACCACCGGCACCTGCAGTTCTCTGGCTATCTCTTTTAAGGAGCGGGAAATATCAGAGATTTCCTGCTGCCTGGATTCCGTCTTCTTGCTTCCCTGCATCAGCTGCAGATAGTCGATCATAACAATGTCCAGATTATGTTCCAGCTTGTATTTTCTGCATTTCGTACGAAGCTCTGCCACAGAGATACCCGGTGTATCGTCGATGATCAGGTGGGAACGGCCAATGATGCCGGCGCCCTCGATCAGATTCGCCCAATCGGTATCGCTCAGGTTTCCGTTTCTCAGAAGCTGGGCGTCTACCCTGGATTCCAGCGAAAACAGACGGTTGACCAGCTGCTCCTTCGACATCTCCAGACTAAAAACCGCCACGGTCAGGTCGTTGCGAAATGCCATATATTCTGCAATATTCAAAACAAAGGCTGTCTTTCCCATAGAAGGACGAGCCGCGATCAGGATCAGATCTGAGGGCTGAAAGCCCGAGGTCTTGTAATCCAGATCAATAAATCCGGTAGCCAGCCCGGTAACGCTTCCCTTGTTTCTGCTGGCCAGTTCAATTTTATCCAGCGCCTTTAACACCACATCCTTGATGGGTACGAAATCATCGGCGCTCTTTTTCTGCAGCACCTGGAAAATCTGCTTTTCCGCGTTTTCCATGATGTCATCCACTTTTTCTTTCCCGGCATAGCAGGTGTTTGCAATGTCCTCATTCACTTTGATCAGCCTGCGCATCAGCGCCTTTTCCTGCACGATCTGCGCGTAATAGCGGACATTCGCCGACGTAGGTACTGCTGTGATCAGATCCCGGATAAACTCCAGACTACTGATCTCGGGAGGGACATCCTTCTCTTTCAGGCGATTCTGAAGGGTGATCAGATCCACCGGTTTTCCCTCACCGTAAAGTTCCGCCATAGCATCAAACAGCATGCCGTACTGCCTCTGATAAAAATCCTCCCCGGTCAGCAGCTCCATCGCCACGGAGATTGCTTCCTGGTCCATCAGCATCGCGCCGATCACAGACTGTTCCGCTTCAACGCTGTGGGGCATGACCCGCTTAATCAGTGTCTCTTCCATCATTGTCTCCAAATTCTAACCGCTGTCTTTATTGTCTTAAGGGGATGTCGCACTAAGCATCTGCATTACAAGCTCTCCACGTTGACCTTCAGATTCGCTGTCACTTTCGTGTGCAGTTTCACCGCCACGTCCATGGAGCCTACATTTTTCAGCGGAGTCGTCAGAAGTATTTTCTTCTTATCGATCTCATACCCGAGCTGGTCCTTTACCGCCTCCGCAATTTCCTTGTTTGAGATGGAACCGAACAATCTGCCGCCCTCGCCTACTTTTACTTTTATCGTAACGGATGCTTTTTCCAGCTTTTCTCCCAGCTCCTTGGCTGCCGCCAGATTTTCCGCAGCTACCTTTTCCTGATTTGCTTTCTGAAGTTTCAAGTCATTTCTGTTTTTCCCGGTAGCTTCCACTGCCTGTTTTTTCTTTAACAGTACATTTCTGGCATAGCCGTCGCTGACTTCCACAATTTCCCCTTTTTTCCCTACAGATTTTACATCCTCCAGCAATATTACTTTCATATCAGATAGCTCCTTCCTCTGTCATTTCTTTTAATGTATTTTTTACTCTCTGAACGGCTTCCTCCATGGTGACCCCAGACAACTGCGCTCCGGCCATGTTAATGTGGCCTCCGCCGCCTAGACGTTCCATAATGATCTGCACATTCACCTCGTCAATGGATCTGGCGCTGATAAAAATGCGATTGTCATATTCGGTCAGCACAAAGGACGCTTTCACCCCCACAATATTCAGCAGTTCATTGGCCGCCTGCGCCCCCACCACATTGGGAGTCTCCAGCCCCACCGCCGGGCATACGCTGATGGCATAATGCCCCATATAGGCTTCCGCATGGCGCACAGCCTCCGCCCTGGCCTTATAGCTGTCCATATCATCCCGAAGCGCTTTTCGCACTCTGGTAACGTCCGCGCCGTTGCGCCGCAGATAAGCCGCCGCCTCAAAGGTGCGCACACCGGTCTTTGTCACAAAATTGTTGGTATCAATGATAATGCCGGCATACATACAGTCGGCTTCCAGATTTTTCAGGCGTACATTGCCCTCAAAGTACTGCAGGATCTCCGCGATCATCTCACAAGCGGAGGATGCTGACGGCTCAATGTAGGACAACGCCGCGTTATCAATCCGTTCTGTAGTCTGACGATGATGGTCAAGCACCACCACCGTCTTTGTCTGTTTTAAAATTTCCTGGCATTCTGTCATACTGGGACGGTTGGTATCCACCACCATCACCATGCAGTTATTATCCACCAGCTCTCTGGCCCTCTCATGGCTGATAAACAGGTCATCCTCATACTCCTTGTTCTCCCGGAACTGATTGATCCAGGAACGAATACTAAAGTTCGGATCATCTATCACAATGTGCGCCTGCTTACCCACCGCCTTCGCTGCCCGGTACACACCGATGCAGGCTCCCAGGGCGTCCATATCCGGAAAATGGTGTCCCATGACCACAATATTCTCTGCTGTCAGCATGATTTCCTGCAGCGCCTGGGCCTTCACCCTTGCTTTTACCCTGGTATTCTTTTCGTTCCTCTGGGACTTGCCCCCGAAAAACGTCATCTTGTCATCGTCCTTGATCACGGCCTGATCGCCGCCGCGCCCCAATGCCATCTCGATGGCGCCTCTGGCAAATTCATAGTTCTGCAGATAACCGCTGCCATTGATTCCCATGCCAATGCTCACGGTCATATTTACATCGTTTCCTATATTGATGGTCTTCACGCCTTCCAGAACAGCAAAGCGATCCTCCTGCAGCACGTTCAGGCTTTTCTGGTTCAGGAGCACCAGATACTTGTCCTTCTCCAACTTCTTTACCAGACCGCTGACCGCGCCGAAATATTTGTTGATCTTTCGATCCACCAGTACGCTCAGCAGCGACTGATGCACCTCGTCCACCCGTTCCATGACTTCCTCATAGTTGTCCATGTAGACCAGTCCCACTACCGGTCGCTGTTCTCTGTTTTCGATAATATAATGGTTCAGATCTGTCTCATCGAACAGATAGATCATATACAGGTAATTATTCTCGCCCTCCCGTTCTACCAGTTCCACGGCATCTAACAATTCATTCAAAGAAAGCTTTTTGATATGGGCCCGGAAATCCTGCTCCTTATACCGCAGATGAACATCCTTATCCCAGGTGGAATTCGGCAGGATCCCGCGATTGATCTCCGGAAACAGTGTGGAAATGTTTTTTCTATAACCATCACCCTTTTCTGTGAGTTCATAGAGCCGGTCATTCATCCAGAGGATCTTACCGTCCGGCTCCAACAGAGCCATAGGTATCTCAAATTCCTGCAGGATCTGCTTTTGCACCTGCCCGTAGCGGGTAGCAAAACTCACCAATTCCCGCAAGATCCTGGGTTTATAGTGAAAATACATCCACAGGATGCCAAGAAAATAGAACGCCGTGAATGCCAGCGAGATCAGACCCGCTGTCTGATCCACCCAGAACAGACCCACGCTCAGCACGATCAGCGATAAAGCCAGGATCACGTTCCACTGCCAGTGTATTTTTAAATTTCCTCCGTATTTCGCCTTAAACTTCGTTTTCATAACTTACGCATCTCCCTGCTCACAACATCAGGAACACTATAATAGTGTATTTTATCACAGGTTGGAGCATTAGGAAAGAAAAATTCAATTTCGCACCCTAAAAATATGGGGCTGCCGCAAAATACGGAACTCCCTATCTGTATTTTGCAACAGCCCCTAACAACGTTACGGCTTAATCTATAAATTAAGGAAATGCTGGTTTAATCCGTGTTTCCTCAGTTCGTCGGTGTCAGGGAACACAGGATCGCGGCAAGTGTATCTACATTGGCCGCATACGGTTTCCCGATCACCACAAACACATAGTCTGTCGTCATGGGATGGAAGAACATGATCGCTGTCAGATCCTGCGTATCATTACGGTAAGCGATGCATTGGATTCCATTGATAGATATTGTGCCATCCACCGTGTATCCCGCCGCGGTAAGTTCAGAAGAAAGTCCGCTCAGCGTGGTAACTCCTTCTGTTTTGGCCCAGTCCACTTCGATGTACGGAGCATTCAAAGCGCCGGAGGCATCCCCTGCCATATAGAGAGCACCCAGCTGCTGATAATATTCCGAAATTTCGTAGGACTGCCAGCTGCTGGGCAGATACAGCTTGAAGCCATCCTCAAAGGTCACCCATGCACCGGCAAAACCCGCCTTGGATTCATCAAAGACAATACCGCCCTCTGTATCATCCTGCGTATCCGTTCCTGTATTTCCTACACCGCCCACGGTGCCGCCAACAGTGCCTTCCGTGGGCACCGATACGTCATCATCGTCCGCATCATCAGAGAGATCATCTCCCGCTCCCCCGAAACCGCCGGCTGCCTGGAAGACCGAACCGGTCACGGAACGGGTGCTGTCCACATGCTTCTCATAGTCACCGTCACCGCCTGCCAGGGGAGCCATACTGGAAGCAATCTTCTCCAGATATCCCGAGGGCACATTCATCGCAAGTTCCGGCACTTCCTTGGCGCCGAACATATAAGTATACCCATTCCACCCATAGAACAGGCGGGTATCTTTCACTGTATAGCCGCTGACCGTGTAGTTATAAACAATTCTGGAAAATTCCAGACCGTCCAGCATTACAGATTCGTTCAGTTCGTTCACATCCAGATCACTGTACACGGAGGACATGTAGACGGTAAACGCGTCCGCAAAATTGTCATCCACCGCGTCATATTTGCCGATGATCACATACGGCATGGATCCATCTTCCATCGTATATACATATACAAATCCTTCGCTCTGTATGATGGAAATATAATCAGAAGCGGTTATGGAAATACCTATATCATCCAGCGCCACCACATCTCCCGTCGTTCCCACCAGAGAATTCGGAGCCGTGATCACATCATTTCCAAAACCCGTTCCGCCTGCTGTTCCCAGCTCTCCCGCATACGCGGAAAAGCCGCTCATGATCATCATAGCACATAATGCTGCCGCCATACCCCTTTTTAAATTTTTCTTTTTCATACCGTTTCTCCTTTCTTGATGCTTATCTTCTGGGCGTTTGCGTAACGCCTGAGAATCTCTTCAATATCCCGCCTGTTCACAGATCAGGTCGATCTTTTTCACCCATTTCTCCTCCATCTGTCGGATCTTCGCGGCAAAAACCAGCGCCCTATGGATCTCCCGATATCCGGACAACGGAGTCAGCAGATTGATTGCTTCTTTCCAGAGACAAAACGCATCCTCCAGTGTCATTCCTTCCGCGCAGAGCCGCCACGCAATATGCCCAATGAGAGAGTTATTGGTATGTACGCCTCCAAAATCATTTTCCCACAGAGGCGTATCGGCAGGTTCCTGATAATACCTTCCGCCCACTGTCACAGGCTGATAATAATCCCATGGATAGCTCATTTTCCGTATTGGATATCCGCAGTTTTCCGCCATCAGCCACTCTGTGTCTGTCGTTTCTCCCATTAACATCTCACACAGGTTTCCCAGCACATCACTGAGCCCCTCATTTACTGCTCCGGATTCATTTTCATAGAGATCTCCGCCAATGGTATAGACGGTAATACCATGGGTAAACTCATGTGCCGCCACATCAATGCACTCGCCGTAATCATTTACTTCGCTGGCCGCAAACACCGCCCAGCCATTCATCATTCCCATATAGCAGGCATTATTTTCCGGTGTGTGTGCCCGGTCACAATAATCGGTCAGTATAAGGATCGGCATTCCGAAACCATCCACCGACACCAGCCCATACTCCGCAAAAAAATCATAGACCTTGATATAGGTTTCATAGGTCAGAAGATAATGCTGCGGCCAACCGGTATTGTCCTGGGAAGACCATGGTACATACTTTTTTTCAAATGAATACTCATAATAATCCGCCAGCAGGATATGCCTCTGCAGATCCGCCAGGTAATAGGTTCCTGTCTTCGGGTCACAGACCACCGGAACCGTGATATTTTTCTTTGTTCCGTCATGGAGCGTCACCGTTCCTGTCCAGGTGTCCGCCTCCATTCCCTCGAACCACGTCAGTGCCAGCTCCGTCTGGGCATTGTCCCCCAGCACCAGCTCCTGGGGAGAACTCACTGCCATATACATCAGATAACTGCCGTCATAAGCCACCAGATGCTCCAAATATCCCCGCCCCTCTGGCGGGGAAGCCTCTGACGGATAATCCGTAAATACTGCCCAGGCATGATAAGCAATATCATTCACTGTCACCGAAGTCTGCCGGGTGTGATCCGGGTACACCGTCATCTGATACTGTGGGTAATAATCCAGTACAATCTGCTCCGCTTCCCGGGATGTCACCGAAGACTCCTCCGGCCCTGCCATCCCTACGTTTGGAGTGAAGGAGCAGACAAGTCCCGCCGTATATCCTTCCGGATCGATCACCAGTTTCAGCACAGCATTCTCCAGCGTCAGATCCCCATAACGCTGTTTGTAGGTAATATAAGTATAACCAAAGCGATTCTGCTCAGCAAATACCCCGAAGAATTCTGCCCCCTTTGACAATCCCAACAGCTTTGCAATACCAAAAAGCGCCGTGATCCCCTCTTCCGGATCAGCCACCTTATCTTCATAAAACTTTCCTCTCAGGAATGTCAGATAACCCTCATCGCTGTATAGAAAATCCGCATCTCCGTTGTTCATCCGCAGGATATCCCACTCACTGAGTTGGGGCGTGGTATTGTAGATCTTTTCCGTCTCTTCCTCTGTGATATCAGGGTCTGACAACTCCGTCTCTTTCCCTGGCTGCGGAGTTTCCTCCATCTTTTTGTTCCACACTTCCTGAAGGCTTCCTGTAGAAGCAACCGTCGTTCCCGCTGAATCCAGCTCTGCCCATGCAGGTGAGCCGGCCACACACATCACACCGGCCAAAATAAGTGCAAGCAGTTTTCCAGTCTGCAAATTTATCCCCCCAATCTATCCCTCTGATTCCTGAAATTATTCCAGATCCTCCTTTTTGATTACGATTTCAATTATTTTTATCATATCATTTCCCTTTATAGAATCGTACATCTCTCCTTGTTTGTCATTGACAAACAAGCAACCAGCAGAGATAATGTTGGTATAGACACACAGAAGGAGAGCGCCTTATGTCATTCAGTGAATTACTACAGTCTTATATAGAAACCTTACATTGCAATGCCAGCGATCTTGCCCAGGCCTCCGGCCTCTCAAAATCCGTGATCAGCCGTTATCTGTCCGGAAAGCAGCTGCCCTCCTCGGACGGCGCCTCCGTTCAAAAACTGGCTCAGGGAATTTGTGCGATATCAAAACGTCAGACTGCTCTCTCCCCTGACGCAAAACAGATTGAACTGGAGTTCACCCGGTCTCTGACCGGTATCTCCATTTCATTTGAGCAGTTCTGCAAGAATCTTCAGATCCTCCTGGAAGCTCTTTCCATCGGCAACAACGAACTTGCACGGGCACTTAGTTATGACCCCTCCTATATCTCCCGGGTTCTCACAGGTACGCGCCGTCCCGGAAATCTGCCGCAGTTTTTATCCGATGTGTCGGATTATATCGCAAGGCGCTTTGCCGATTCTTCCTACAGTTCCGCCATCATCGGTCTTACAGGCTGTTCCCAGGAACAGACTCTCACGGCCACTGCCCTGTCTGCAGTCGTCCGTATGTACCTGGGTTCCAACACCAGACCGGAAAAAAAACCTCTGGAGGGATTTCTGGTAAAGTTGGATGAGTTTGATCTGAATAAATATATCCGGGCGATACATTTTGATGAGCTGAAAGTACCCACCGCGCCGTTTCAACTTCCCACCGCAAAAATCTACAGCGGAATATCGGAAATGATGCAGGCAGAGCTGGATTTTCTGAAGGCTGCTGTCCTTTCAAAATCAAAAGAAGATGTGATCCTGTACAGCGATATGCCCCTGGAGGACATGGCAGAAGACAAAGAGTTTCCTAAAAAATGGATGTTGGGTATGGCAATGCTGCTGCGAAAAGGCCTGCGCCTGCATCAGATTCATGAAGTTCACCGCCCTTTTCCGGAAATGATGCTTGGTTTGGAGGGCTGGATTCCCATGTACATGACGGGCCAGATCATACCTTACTACCTGCCGGACGCGACGAACCAGACTTTCCTGCATTTTCTCCGCACCGCCGGCAGTGTTGCAGTAGTGGGAGAAGCTATCGCCGGCCACCAGGCGGAAGGCCGTTACATAGTCACCAAAAACAAAGCCGATGTGCAGTATTACCGGCAGCGGGCAAACGCTCTTTTGCGCCGGGCTAAACCTCTGATGCAGATCTACCGGAATGACCAGGCTGACGCGTTCCGCCGCCAGCTTTCTAATCTCTGGAAAGGAAACGGGACTTACCGCTGTATTTACAGCGTTCCGCCTCTTTACACGCTTTCCGGAGATCTCCTGGCAAAACTGCTTGCAGACATTGGCATCCCATCATCAGAGCGTAAAAATTTTATGGAATTTCATCAGATCTATCTGGAAAGTGTGCTGCATACGTTAAACTCAGGTTCCGTTATCCTGGAACTGCCTGATCTGGACAACGAGGAATTTGACGCGCATCCGTTATCCGTTTCTCTCTCTGAATTTTTCCTGGATAGAGAAATACGCTACACAAGAGATATTTATCGGGAACACCTTTCCCTCACAAAGCAGTTTGCCAAAAAGCATCCTGCTCTTCGACTGCACATAGATCCCGCATCTCCATTCCGCAATATACAGATCACGGTACGGGAAGGCGACTATGCGCTGGTATCCAAGAGCACCGCGCCGGCTATCCACTTTCTTATGAAGCATCCCGCCATGATCACAGCATTTGAAAATTTTGTGGTTCCACTAAGGGATTAACGAGCATCCGTTCCTGTTGTACATGCTGTTTCTCCTGAAAACGCTTCCGAAAAAGGAGAACTAAGCAATTTTAGATGATAAAACAAGGGGCTGCTCCATTAAGTTGACTTTCAGTCTTAATGGAACAGCCCCTCTAATGGCTTATGTAAAAATGTTTTTTAACCTTTTACAGCACCGCCGGTAACACCTTCAACGTAGTATTTCTGAAGGAACATAAACAGCAATGTAACCGGAACCGCGATCAGGATGCCGCCCGCGCAGAAACGGGTGAAGTATCCCTGATAATCGTTTGTCCAGATCCAGCGCTGCAACGCCACCGCTACGTTGTAGCTTGTGTCATGGCCGAAAGCCACGTAGGAAGCAAATACATAATCACACCAAGGCGCCATGAAAGCCACCAGTGCGGTGTAGATGATAATCGGTTTGGACAGTGGAATCGTCATCTCAAGAAAGATCCTCGCTCTTGTGGCACCGTCAATGCGGGCAGCCTCGTCCAAAGCGATGGGAACCGTATCAAAATATCCCTTGCAGACATAGTAACCCATACCGGAACTGGCTACTGAGATTAAAATCAATCCGGGTACTGCGCCCGCCTGTGTCAGTCCGAACTGTTTCAGCAGGAAATACAGGCAGATCATAGTCAGGAAGCCAGGGAACAGACCCAGGATCAACCAGAAACGCATCAAAAGAGTTCTTCCCTTGAAACGCATTCTGGACAGCGCATAACTCACGCACAGGATCACGATGGTCTGCAGGATGGATACAAAGATCGCAATGATCAATGTGTTTCTATACCAAAGCAGGAAGTTCGTCTCCCCGGAAAACAGGAACTTATAATTATCCAGTGAAAATGTTTTCGGGATGATATAATCCACCATTCCGCCATATTCCACTGCCGGATCGTAGGAACGAAAGCTCTGCATTACCAGACCGAAAAACGGGAAAAGCCAAACGATACTCATAATTACCAGTAATATGTAGGAGATCGTATTTCCGATGATCCGCTTTCTTTTCATGGAAGATGTTTTTTTCTCCATTATTGGAACCCCCCTTCATCCCGCACAGACGGGAGCATGTTGTAAACACCCAGAGAGATCACTGCCGTCACAACGAACACCATGATGCCGATAACGGCTGCCATCTTGTAGTTGGTATCTGTCACTGTCATCTTATACAGCCAGGTCACCAACAGATCCGTTTTACCGGCATTGGCAGCCATATTCATGGATAACGGCTGACCCTTTGTCAGAAGGTAGATCACATTGAAGTTGTTCAGGTTACCCGTAAACTGCGTCAGCAGAAATGGACCGGTGACAAACAGCATGTAGGGAAGAGTGATCTTCTGGAACATCTGCATGGAGTTCGCTCCGTCGATGCGAGCACTCTCATAGAGTTCTTCCGGAATGTTCATCAAAAGTCCTGTGGCAATCAGCATCATGTAAGGAATACCGATCCAGATATTTACCACGATGATCGTGATGCGGGCCAGCATCGGATCTGTCCAGAACGGAATTGCGCTCTTTATCCAGCCCCACTTCATCAGATACCCATTCACCAATCCATCGTTGGTGAACATCTTGTAAACGTACAGCAATGATACGAACTGCGGTACCGCAATGGTGATAACCAGAATGGTACGCCACAGTTTTTTGAACTTAATCCCTTTTTTGTTGATCAGGATAGCTACCGCCATTCCAAGGAAATAATCCAGGAACGTCGCAAAGAATGCCCATACCAGCGTCCATCCCAGAACTGACACAAATGTGGTTCCAAAACCGGTAGTTCCGAAAGAAAACAGTTGTTTGAAATTGTCCAAGCCCACCCAGGTAAACAGGTTGGTGGGAGACTGATGTGTTTTATCATAATTCGTGAAAGCAACACAGATCATGAAAATAATAGGAAGCACCGTAAATACAAAGATGCCCAGCACAGGAAGTGCCAGCAACGTCTTATCAAAGTTAGAATCCAACAGAGATCCCAGCACCCTGCGGTTTGTAGGCAGCGGTTTCCCGGTGCGCAAAAGAAGCTCCTCTTTCCTGTTTTCTCTGATATTCATTCTCCAAAGCAAAATAAAGAATGCGATCAAGATAATGGTCAGCAGACCAAACAACAGAATCAGGAAACTGTTGTCACCGTAAATCGTCTTACGGCCTTCCTTGACCGTTTCCACTGTACCCAGTGTAGAAAACTTGCTCAGGTAGAACCAGCCAGAGTTTACCATGTACACAATAAATGCAATCTCACAACCTAAAAATGCAAGCCCTTTTACGATCTGGCCACGCATTAACTGGCCAAAACCAAAGATCAGATAAGACAGTTTCGTCTTCGCATCTCCCTCAACGAAAGTCACGCCAATATCCTTGATATCCGATCCGAGGGCAGAAAAAAACTTTTTCACTTGAATACCCCCTCTCACATAATCGAGTAGGGATCCTTTCCCCTACTCGCCGCGCCGCCCGCATTCGGCATAGGCCGAAAAATTTCCATACGCGGGCGTGCCGCATACAAAAGGCCGACAAAATTTTTTGTCGGCCCGTGATAAGCTATTACTATAATGCCATTCAGGCCACAGCCCCTTCCAATGGCCGCTTTATCTTATTCTGCGTAAGAAATGCAGGTATCCTGGAATTTCTCCAGAGCTGCCATCAGATCGTCATCGCTGGAATCTACAGTCAGCTCACCCTGGATAACGGTATCGCCAAGAGAGGTTGCCAGAGTCCAGTAGTCGCCCGGATACTGTCCCTGCGGGATTGCGAATGCCAGCTGTTCAGCCAGTGCGGAAAGAGCTTCGTCAGCTTTAACAGCATCGCTTGCCTGAGCGTTCAGGTTGGACGGACCCCAGCCTACTGCTTCATAACGAGCCAGCTGAACTTCTTCGCTGGAGAGATATGCTGCCAGAGCATCGCAAACTGCTAATTTGTCTTCATCTTCCTGAGGTTTCACACCCAGAAGTTTGAATCCGCCGAAACCGCTGAGCTGATAGGTCTCACCATCTGCTCCTACGAAGGTCGGGAGTTTAGCACAAGCATAATTGTCGCCCAGCAGATCCTGTACAGCGCCAGGTACCATCTACGATAGCTGCCATGTTGGTGGTTTCTCCTGCTGCGGAACCGTTCTGGAATGCAGAAGAAGATTTCAGTTCGATGATCTTCTTAAGAGCTACCAGACCTGCGTCGGATGCGTAAGAAACGTTGCAAGCGGTAAAGTTACCATCATCATCCGTGTCATAGGTCAGTTCTGCGCCGGTACCGAAGAAGAATGCGGTCTGATACCAGCCGGAGTTGATCTCAAAGTAGAAGTTCTTTCCTGCTGCTTCGCAGTCTGCAACGATGGCTTCCAGAGAAGTCGGATCTGTTACAACGCTCTTATCATAATACAGGAAGTAACCATTGTCAGAAGTCAACGGATATGCGTAAAGCGTATCGCCTACGGTAGCTGCGCCAACAGCGCCTGCATCGTTTGCGCTCTCCACAGCCTCAACGTTCTCCGGAGCCACCTCTTCCAGTGCGCCTGCTGCAACCAGACGTGCGATCTGGTCCTGAGCAAAGCCATAGATATCAGCGCCTGCTTCCACGTCAGTCACCATATTTCCTGCTGCATCTCCT
>CACYXH010000012.1:0-2245 GCA_902778245.1 uncultured Lachnospiraceae bacterium
ACTGGACCTGACAGCCATCTTTTCTTTCCCTGTTTTCTCTTTTTTATATCAAATGATGTTCTGTGTCTTCTGCTCTTTTTCGTCTGTTTCATTCTATCTGTCACCTTTCTCCTATAACTGCATTAATACACTTAGTTTTTTTTGTCCTCTGTCATATTGATAGACAGCATCCGCCAGTACTTCTTCTGGTTCCACCTGCGTCTCATTGATCTCCTGAACCATCTCCAGAAGCATCCGCTCATCTGACACCACAGCTGCCGGTACGATCAGACACTCATGTACGGAGCTGGGCAGTATATAATAATTGTCCTTCAGTTTTTCTCCGATTTTTTCCAGTATTTCCGCGTCCGTCATCCAGACAGCCCCAAAACTTTTGTCCTTGTTTGACAGAACGAATAAGGGCACCTCCTGAGAGGAATCCTGCAAAAGTTCCGTGTTCATCATGGAATTTATCAATTCTGACATGCTTCTGAAATCCCATGGAAGCATTCTTTTTGTATTTCGCACCGCCGCATCGTGGAGCGTCTTTTCATCGATTCCCCACATCCCCAGGTGTTCTCTCCGAACCAATACTGCTGCCATGCCAATTGTTTCATGCTCCATGACGCAGTAGTAAACAATTGCAAGATTCAAAAATATCCGATGGGGTACTTCATCCAGGATCTTTTGGTTTTTTTCAAAATTGATCAATCTGCATACTACATGAGTCTTCATTTTTTCCGTTTCCGTAAAAAAAGAAGTATCCAGATTTCCAATTCGCTTTCCGCGATAATAACATCCCATAATCCTTGCTATGATTGCATCCATAGATGTTCCGGACAAGTACTCCCGATAGTACCCGTTCAGATATATGGCAGGTGAAATATGATTGTCCTGTTCCAGAATTGAAAGACTGTCCAGCTTAACTGAATTGTTTTTCAATACAGGTATAATCCGCGTACGCACCTCCTTTCCTATCCGTTTTTTTACCCGCAGTTCAATTTGCTGCAGAAATTCTTCGTAACTCAATAAACCGCTTCCTTTCCATATAAAATTTTTGTCTGGAATGTAAGTATTCCGTGAACAGTGAAAAATGTGCGAAACGCACTATGAAGCACCAAGGTGCAAGATCGATATTGATACTATAACACAACTGTCAGTATTTTGCAAGTTGTTTTTTAATATATTATTTTCTCATTTTGTTTGTGATTATTTATTTTGAGATTTATAATAAGTCGGTTTGAATATAGAAAGGGCTGCGGCAATAAGAATAAATCCCATTGTCACAACCCTGTTTTTCATTTTTATACTGCATTATATATTCTCTATCTGCCAGTCAATGGGCGTCAATCCGTTCTGCTCCAGAAACTCATTTGTTCTGGAAAACGGACGGCTGCCAAAAAATCCTCGATATGCTGATAGCGGACTGGGATGCGGTGCTTCCAATATAAAGTGCTTTGGATTGGTGAGCATTGATTTTTTCATCTGAGCAGGCCTGCCCCACAGTATAAATACAATTGGCCGATCCTGTTCATTCAGGACACGGATCGCCGCATCGGTAAACTCCTCCCAGCCAATCCCCCGATGAGAGTTGGCCTGATGAGCCCGAACTGTCAGAACTGTATTAAGTAAAAGTACCCCCTGCTTCGCCCATTTTGTCAGATATCCGTTATTCGGTATGTAACACCCCAGATCATCGTGGAGTTCCTGATAAATATTCACAAGAGAAGGGGGAATCTCCACATCCGGTTTGACGGAAAAACAAAGCCCGTGAGCCTGACCGTCTCCATGATAAGGATCCTGTCCCAATATTACTGCTTTTACCTCATTCAGCGGAGTAAGTTCAAAAGCATTAAAGATGTCATTCGCAGGTGGAAAAATCAGCCTGGTACGGTACTCTTCCATAACTTTTTTATATAGTTTTGCATAATATGGTTTCGAAAACTCCGGTTTTAGCGGAGATAACCAGTCATTGCTGATTGCGCCCATTCCAATCTCCTCTCTTTTTATCTTACAGTCTCACCGAAACACCCCGTTCAGCCAAATACGTCTTTACTTCCCTGACCTCCAGTTCTTTATAGTGGAACAAGGATGCTGCCAAAGCAGCGTCCGCGCCTCCCACCGTCAGCGCATCATAAAAATGCTCCTTCGTTCCGGCGCCACCGGAAGCGATGACAGGAATAGATACATTGTCCGCGATCATTCGGGTCAATTCCAGATCATACCCTGCCTTAGTCCCGTCGCAGTCCATGCTGGTCAGTAATAT
>CACYXH010000012.1:2264-47388 GCA_902778245.1 uncultured Lachnospiraceae bacterium
CTGGGATTCATAATGGCGGCTGAGTTAACAGAAATTTTGTCGGCTCCTTCTCTCAGCAGTACTTTAAAATCTTCTACCGTTCGGATACCTCCTCCTACCGTAAATGGAATAAAAACCGTTTCTGCCACTTTACGCACCATATCTACCACGGTTTTCCTGGCATCCGAAGATGCAGTGATATCCAGAAACACAACTTCATCGGCGCCGGCTTTGTCGTATGCAGCCGCAATTTCTACCGGATCACCGGCATCTTGCAGGTTCACAAAATTTACGCCTTTCACCACCCGCCCTGCATGTACATCCAGACATGGTATGATTCGTTTCGTAAACATCCCTCTCTCCTCCCTGTTTCTTTACGAAATATGAATGAAATTATCCAAAATTTTTCGTCCCAGATCACTGCTCTTCTCCGGGTGGAACTGACAAGCAAACACATTTCCTTTTTCCACCGAGGCATGGATCTGAGTGCTGTAATACGTAGAGGCTTTTACTATCTCCGGATCCGATGCCTTCAGATAGTAAGAATGGACAAAATAAACATAAGTGTTTTCCGGAATGCCGCGAAACAGCCTTCCATTATGTTCCAGATGAAGAGAGTTCCAGCCCATATGAGGAATTTTTAACCCTTCTGTTTCAGGAATACGCAGGATTTCTCCCTCCAGAATACCAAGACCAGCGACCCCCGGACTTTCCTCACTGCTGGAAAAAAGCAGCTGCAGCCCAAGGCATATGCCCAGGAAGGGGATTTTCTGTTCAACCGCCTCATAAATCACCTGATCCAGATCATATTTTCTCAGATTCTCCATAGCGTCTCCAAAAGCGCCTACCCCGGGCAGGATAATGTGATCCGCTGCCAGAATCGTCTCTCTGTCTCTGGTAATCACCGGCTGCGCCCCAAGTTTTAGCAGAGCCTTCTCCACACTTTTCAGATTGCCGGCTCCGTAATCTATAATCCCAATCATTATTTTCCCTTTCTATTATTTATCAGTTTTTATCCAGTTCTTATATTCATAAAGCAGTTTTCAGCATGGAAACCGCATTTTCCCCTATGGATATTCCCCGATCGCCAATACTATCCGGCATCTGCCAAAATGATTCGTTGACCCGGATCAGGCAGGACTTCAAATGGAATGCAGCGGTTCTTTCAAACGGAAACCGTATCACCTGAGGCGAGGAAAATCCCACTCCAAGTTCCAGCATACACAACCTGTGGTTCAGTGTGGCTGTCAACCAGTTTAAATACGCATCCCACTGCTCCTGTATGTTTTGCTCCTGTGTTACTACAAAATAAGGTTTCCCACTGATCAGCCTCTCCAATGAGGCGTAGGCGCGCAGAAGTTCTTCCTCTGTATGCAGCTTAAAATCTGCCTGAAATTCCTCACCTATCCCCACCAGCACAAACTCTGCCTTTTCTATTTCTTCGCGAATCGTTAGATATGGAGTTTCATTCATGAATCTTGTTCCTCATTCTTTTCTGCCAGATACTGTCCCATCAGTACTCCCATCATAGACGCCATCATCAGACCTCTGGTCCATCCGCTGGAATCTCCCAGACAGTGGAAGCCTTTCAAAGATGTATTGAAATGATCGTCCATTTTTACCCGGTTGCTGTAAAATTTCAGTTCCGGGGAATATAGCAAGGTTTCCTCCGAGGCGAAGCCGGGAACCACCTCATCCAATGCCTTAATAAAATTGATAATATTCGTCATGGCACGATATGGCATAGCTGCTGTGATATCTCCCGCTTCCGCGTCCGGCAGAGTCGGTTTTACATTGGACTGGCTCAGTTCTTTCGGCCAGGTTCTTTTCCCATCCAGAATATCTCCAAAACGCTGCACAAGAATATGTCCGGCACCCAGCATGTTTGTCAGCTCTCCGACTTTCTGTGCATAGGCAATAGGTTGATTGAAGGGTGCATTGAAGTTGTGGGAACAGAGAATCGCCAGATTCGTATTGTCCGATTTTAATTCTTTGTAGGAATGTCCGTTCACCACCGCCAGATCATTATCATAGTTTTCCTGACTAACAAAACCCCCCGGATTCTGGCAGAAAGTACGCACTTTATTTTTAAACGGCTGGGGATAACCCACCAATTTTGATTCGTACAGCACCTTGTTTACCTTTTCCATGACCTCATTGCGCACCTCGACACGCACGCCAATATCCACCGTCCCCGGCTCGTGGGCTATACCGTATTTTGCACACATCTTCTCCAGCCAATCTGCGCCGCGCCGGCCGGTGGCAACTACCACATCATCGCCGTACAGCTTCCGCTCTACTTTTCCGTTGGTGATGATCACACCGCCGCACACTTGTTCCTCAATGATAAGGCGGCTGCACTCATAGCCAAAAATCAGTTCCACGCCCTGCGCCAGCAAATAATGTTCAATAGACAGGTAGATTTCCTGTGCTTTTTCCGTCCCCAGATGACGGATGGGGCAATCTACCAGTTTTAGTCCGGCCTTGATGGCCCGGCGGCGGATTTCCCGAACCTCTTCGGGATTCTCCAATCCCTCCACATGGGTATCGGCGCCAAATTCCAGATAGATTTTATCCGTGTAACCAATCATCTCCTGGGCAAACTCTGGCCCGATCAGATCTGGAAGATTTCCTCCCACCTCGTAGCTGAGGGAAAGTTTTCCATCAGAAAAAGCGCCGGCACCGGAAAAGCCTGTCGTGATATGGCAGTACGGTTTACAGTTTACACACTTTTTTGTCCTATTCTTAGGACAACGACGTTCTTCGATGGGTTTGCCTTTCTCCACGATCACGATCCGTTTCCCCGGCTGCCTGCGCACCAGTTCCAGCGCCGTAAAAATGCCCGCCGGACCCGCGCCGATAATTACCACATCATATTTTGACATAATACCTGATCCTCTCCAATCAATAATGCTATTGCTCATTATAGCATATATCATTTTATAAAAAAAGAACTTCAAGTAAAAAGGAGCGTCACTTTCACGCGACACTCCTTCGTGCAATTTCCTATTCCCTTCACTGTCTATACCGGATATGCTTTATTTTTCTCGTCAGCCGCCTTCGGATCTACCTTCGTCTGCTGTGCCTCTCTGTACTTGAAAAACTCGGTAGCTACCTGCGGGAACAATGCGTAAGACAATACATCCTCATCCTGTTCTTTCCACTGTGCCATCTCTTTTTCCAGCTTATCCAGCTCCGGAGCCAGATCGTCTGCCGGACGGTGTGTGATGACCGGAGTATCACCGATACATTTCTTCTGTACTTCCGGATTAAACGGTTTTACCGTTGCCCCGTACTTGCCGGACAGAATATCCTTGGTCTCTTTTGTCACCATCTTATATCTCTCGCCCATGATTACATTGAATACTGCCTGAGTACCAACGATCTGGGAGGAGGGCGTTACCAGAGGCGGCTCGCCCAGGTCTTTTCTTACCCGCGGCACTTCCTCCAGCACATCGTAGAACTTATCTTCCGCATGCTGTTCTTTTAACTGAGAAGTCAGGTTGGACAGCATTCCGCCAGGAACCTGATACAGCAACGTCTTGATATTGACACCCATATTCTTCGGATTCAGAAGACCGCTCTCCAGAGCCTCATCACGGATCGGACGGAAGTAGTCGGCAATTTCCGCCAGCAGCTTCTGATCAAAACCGGTGTCGTAAGGAGTTCCCTTGAAGGTCTCTACCATAACCTCGGTGGCCGGCTGGGACGTACCAAGAGCAAACGGAGACATGGCCGTGTCGATCACGTCAACGCCTGCCTCCACTGCTTTCAGGTAGGTCATGGATGCTACACCGGAGGTGTAATGTGTATGCAGCTGAAGCGGAAGATCGGTGGCTTCTTTCAGAGCGGATACCAGCTCGGTTGCCTTATACGGAACCAGAAGACCCGCCATATCTTTGATACAGATGGAGTTTGCGCCCATATCCTCAATTTTTTTCGCCATATCAGTCCAGTAATCCAGGGTGTAGGCGTCGCCCAAAGTATAAGAAAGGGCAACCTGTGCATGTCCTTTTTCTTTGTTGGCTGCCTTGACTGCGGTCTGCAGGTTTCTCAGATCGTTTAAGCAGTCAAAAATTCGGATGATATCAATACCGTTGGCAATGGATTTCTGTACAAAATACTCCACCACATCATCCGCGTAGGGGCGATAACCCAGGATGTTCTGTCCGCGGAACAGCATCTGCAATTTGGTATTTTTGAATCCGTCCCGGAATTTACGGAGTCTCTCCCAGGGATCTTCCTTCAGGAAACGAAGGGAAGCGTCAAAAGTAGCGCCGCCCCAGCACTCTACAGAATGATAACCCACTTTATCCATCTTATCCACGATGGGCAGCATCTGTTCTGTCGTCATACGGGTGGCGATCAAAGACTGATGTGCGTCACGCAAAATTGTCTCTGTTATTTTAATCGGTTTTTTTACAACTTCTGCCATTTCTATTTTCCTTTCTATTTCATCATCCAATTTAACTTAAAACACTGATGTGTCTTACGGGTCTTTGCGAACGACTAAGGGTGTCGTCCGCAAATCCGACTCACGTCGGATACGCTCCTAACGGAGCTAGGCAGGTCGTTGTTTAAAACACTGATGTGTTTTAAACAACTCCAAAGATTGCCATGAACGTACCGGCCGCCACTGCCGTACCGATAACCCCGGCCACGTTTGGTCCCATGGCATGCATCAGCAGGAAGTTCGTGGGATCTGCCTCCGCGCCGACCTTCTGGGATACACGGGCTGCCATAGGAACGGCGGACACGCCCGCAGAACCAATCAGAGGATTGATCTTCCCTCCGGAGAGCTTACACATTAATTTCCCAAGAAGTACACCACCTGCAGTACCGACTGCAAAAGCCACCAGACCCAGAACAACGATCTTAAGAGTGGATGCATTCAGGAATGCCTCGGCGCTGGTGGTAGCGCCAACGGAGGTACCCAGCAGGATAACTACAATATACATCAAAGCATTGGAAGCAGTCTCTGTCAGCTGTTTCACCACACCGCATTCGCGGAACAGATTACCGAGCATCAGCATACCTACCAGAGGAGCCGTTGTGGGAAGGATCAGGCAGACAACCACAGTGATGATGATGGGAAACAGGATCTTCTCCAGCTTGGAAACCGGGCGAAGCTGCTGCATCTTGATTTTTCTCTCTTTTTCCGTGGTCAACGCTTTCATGATGGGCGGCTGAATGATGGGAACCAGCGACATGTAAGAGTACGCTGCCACGGCGATGGGACCCATCAGATTAGTTTGCCCCAGCTTACCGGCCAGGAAAATGGAAGTCGGGCCGTCGGCACCTCCGATGATGGAGATGGCTGCCGCCGCTTTTCCGTTAAAGCCCATAAAAATGGCCAGAAAATATGCCATGTAAATACCAAGCTGAGCAGCCGCGCCCAGCAGGAAACTTTTCGGGTTTGCGATCAGCGGACCGAAATCCGTCATAGCGCCAACACCCATGAAGATCAGCGACGGTAAAATACTCCATTCATCCAGGATATAGAAGTAATGGAACAGACCGCCCCCATGCTCCACGCCCAGCGCATCGGTATAGGGTTCTGCGATAATATCCGGATAGATATTCACCAGCAGCATACCGAAGGCAATGGGAACCAGAAGCAATGGTTCAAAATCGTGCTTAATTGCCAAATACAGAAAGATCAGCGCAACCAAAATCATGACGTAGTTGCCCCAAGTCAGATTTAGAAATGCGGTCTGATGCAGAAGATTTGACAATGTACTTGTAACGTAAGACATTTTTTACCTCCCAGTTAATCAGATATTCGGGTCCTTTTTAGTTCATGGTAGCCAGAGTATCGCCGTTTTCTACTGCATCACCGGCTGCCACGTCAATACTTGCAATGGTTCCGTCCTGAGGAGCCACCACCGGAATCTCCATCTTCATCGCTTCCAGGATCACAATGTTGTCACCGGCCTTTACAGTCTGTCCAACACTTGCCTCAATCTTGAACACCTTGCCAGGTACGGAAGCGGTCACTTTCACTGCCCCTGCACCAGCTGCTTTCGGAGCCGCCTTTGGTGCTGCGGGAGCTGCTTTCGGAGCTGCCTTTGGCGCCGCTGCCGGTGCCGATGAGGAACCGGTTCCTTCTTCTACTGTTACATCATATACATTGCCATTTACTGTGATCGTATAATTTTTCATCTTTCTTTCCTCCTGTTATTAGGCGTTCAGCCATTTTCTTCTATTTGCTTTCTTAATGGAACGTACTACAAATCCGTCTGCGGAAGTATTTTCAGATGCCGCGATAGCTGCGGAAATAACCGCCACCAGCTCCAGATCATCCGTCAGATCCTCTGTCAGATCCTCTTCCTCCACAGTTTCTAAAACCGGAGCCGAAGCTGCGGGAGCTGTCGAAGATACTGTTTCCCGCTCTTTCTTTTTCCCGTTCATCAGATCCGGGATCCAGTGAAGCTGGCCGATGATCAGGCTCAGGAAGATCAGTACGCAGAATACAATCCCCATACCCATCAGGGTATTCAGACCAGCCTGCTCCATCAGCTTGCTCATGGGATATTTGATCTCCCATTCCAGCGAACCTGTGCTGTTCTTTTCGTCATCCGTATAAGTAACGATGACTTCCGTCTTATCGCTCACCCCATCGTAAATGACTTTGCTGGTCACAATAATGACATCGCCCTCTTCCGTAATTTCCTGAGAGACAACCTCCACAAAATTACCCAGTTCTTCTCTTACGGACTTCCAGTTGGATGCAATGGCGATCTGGCTCGCATTCTGACCTTCATTGATGATGGTATCAAGTTGATCCTCCGGCATGTCGGACAACTGCCCCAGTGTCTTCGTGACAGATTCCTCAATAATATCATAATACGGTGCATACTTGCTCTCTGCTGTAACCTCCTGAGCAGCTTCAGAAGCAGCCTCGCCGGTCTCACTCTCTGCTGCAGACGTTTCCGTGGCAGTCTCCGTTACCGCTTCGGTGGCAGTTTCCGCGAAAGCGTAGGTGCCAAGAAGACTGGCCGTCAGACCAGCGGCAAGTAACATCGCTTTAATTTTATTTTTCATATCATTCACCTCTCTTAAACCGCGCCGTGCTTCTTAACCGGACGGTCTTCTCTCTTCGTGAATAACATCTCAAATGCGCCGATGACATATTTTCTCGTATCTTCAGCTTCAATAATCGTATCCACATAGCCTCTTCTGGCCGCGGCCAGAGCGCTGGACTGCAGCGTGGCATATTCCGCTGCTTTTTCATTGATCAGCGTATTGTCAGCATCCGCGTACATGATCTTCGCTGCCAGTCTGGCATCCATCATACCGATTTCCGCCTGGCTCCATGCAAAAGTAATATCCGCGCCGATGGCCTTGCTGTTCATGACGGAGTAAGCGCTGCCAAAAGCTTTGCCGATCACTACATTTACCTTCGGCACCGTAGCGTCAGCGAATGCGTAGGTCAGCTTGGCTGCCGCTTTTGCGATTCTCGTCTCGGAACATTTGGTAGCTTTAAAACCAGTCACATTCGTCAAAGTAAGTACCGGAATTTCAAACGCGTCGCAGAACTTCACAAACTCTGCAGCTTTCAGGGCGCCTCTCGCGCTGAGAACCGCGTCAAATTCTTCCGTCTTATTTCCGTCTGCATCGTACACTTCCGTGCGGTTCGCCACCGCGCCGACTGTCTGTCCATTCAGTTTGATAAAACCGGTCACCATGTCTTTTGCGTAAGCCGCTTTTGTCTCTACAAATACACCATTATCGGAGATCTGGGAAAGAAGGATGGAAGTATCTCCCGCAGCGTTGGCCAGATCCGTACATACACGGTTCAGATCATCGGTGCATTCTTCATATGTCCCATCGTCCTCATTGTTGGCCGGAAGGATGCTGATCAGTTCTCGGATGCCAGCAAAAATCTCCTCTTCCGTACCCACAAAATCAACCAATCCGGTCTCTTCACTCTGGAACTTTGCAGTCGCTGTGTCACATACCTCGGCCCGGTTTCCGTCCAGTGCGTTGGGGGAATTTACAAACAATTTAGCTTTCTTTTCTTCCATAAATGTAAAATCGGTAAGTCCAGGCACTACTGCC
Source organism: uncultured Lachnospiraceae bacterium (assembly GCA_902778245.1). Classification (GTDB taxonomy): domain Bacteria; phylum Bacillota; class Clostridia; order Lachnospirales; family Lachnospiraceae; genus Merdiplasma. The sequence goes on from CACYXH010000012.1 coordinate 10,305, forward strand.
AGTCCACCGCCGCAGGTACCAAATACTGCTGTGATCTGAGGAATCACACCGGATGCCAGAGTCTGCTTCATGTAAATTTCACCGAAAGCATTCAGTGCGTCTGTCGCTTCCTGAAGCCTTAGACCGGCGCAGTCGATCAGGCCAATGACCGGTGCTCCCATCTTCATTGCCATATCATAAAGGCCCACGATCTTCTTCGCGTGCATTTCACCAATGCTTCCCCCCAGCACAGAAGCGTCCTGGGCATATACATATACCAGATTACCATCAATCACACCATATCCGGTTATGACTCCATCCGACGGAGCTTCTGTCTGCTGCATGTTGAAATCAGTGTTTCTGGCAGTTACATATCCGCCGATTTCAACAAAACTGTTCTCATCAAGCAAAGAATTTATTCTTGTGCCTGCTAAGCTTTGTGCTGTATTACTCATTCTTTCAGACCTCCATTTTATAATAAAATTTTCAATTTTCTGCCATTATCATAATAGTCCCTTTCCGTAAAAAAGGCAAGCATTTTTGACGAAAATGTCGGTTTAGAAAAAGAACTCCTTCAGCACATTTTTCAAACATAAACGGAAATTGATCCGCTCAATATCTCTGTCCAAGACCAACGTAAAACGAGCCGCCTCCCAGTCTCCCACCATACAGGAAATACTGCCCGCCGCATCCCCCGCGTTCACCGGAGCCTCCAGTATCTTTGGCATTTCAATCTTCGCCTGAATTGTTTCCTCCGGCAAAAGCAGTATTTCTCCTTTTCCCTGCGTCCCGTCCAGGAGTACCTGTATTGGAACCTCACTTTCCACACCGTTATGAACGGATATGGCGGGAAGCTGCACTTTATTTAAATCGAACTGCTTTTTCTCATAATGGGAAAATCCATACTCTACCAGCTTGGCAGTATCTGTCCATTTATAGGTCTTGTGGCTGGGCCAGCCGCAGGCAAGAAGGGCTACGATCAGCGTCTCATTTCCCCGGCGCACGGCGCCAACATAGCAATAGCCGGCGCTGCCGGTGAAACCGGTCTTTCCACTGAGAGCGCCCTCCATTATGGAAAGCAGCGCATTGTGGTTGACGCAGGTAAAGCTCCGATTTCCGGACGCTTCCTGAAAGCTGTACTGCGCAGTTCTGGTTATGGTCAGAAATTCCTCTGATTTCTCCGACTGGCTGATACAATAGCGCATCACTTTCGCAAGATCCTCCGCAGTCGTGCTGTGAGCTCCGTTTTTGTCCTCCCCGTCGAGTCCGTTGGGGGTTACATAATGGGTATGTTCACAGCCGATCTGTGCTGCCTTTTTATTCATTAATCTGGCAAAGTCCTCCACGCTTCCTCCCACATGTTCTGCCACGCACACAGCCGAATCATTGTGGGACTCTAACATCATGGAATACAGAAGATCCTTCAGATAATAGCTTTCCCCGAAGCGCATTCCAAGATGCACCTGCGGCTGACTTGCAGCCTTTTCTGATACCTCACAGAGTTCTTCGGGGCTCGCCAATTCCAGCGCCAAAATACAGGTCATGATCTTTGTGGTGCTTGCCATAGGCAGCACCTCCTGCTCATTTTTCCCAAACAAAACACGCCCGCTGTCACCATCCATCAAAACGGCGCTGCGGGCGTACAGATTATTTAATTCTTGAGGGGTTTCCTGTGCCACAGTTTTTTTCGAACAAGAAAAAAGCAGTATACATAGGCTCAGCCAGAGCATGAACCTAAAACTGCTTTTTCGGTATATTCCCATCCATTGACTATAATTCATCTATTGCTCTCCAGTTTCAATTATTTCCTTAAAATATATGTACTGCCCCCTCTTCCTATGAATCTAAGGAAATGCTGGTTTCATCAGTGCTTCCCTAAACCTGCAGCTTCATCTGAATTTCTTCCTCTGCTTCTGATTTAAAATCCTCCACCTGCATAGGGTTGATCACGGGAAGGTCTTCCAGCGACTGCACCCCAAAATGTCTCAGAAATTCTTCTGTTGTCCCAAACAACAACGGGCGTCCCGGAGCATCCAGGCGTCCCAATTCCTTGATCAGATTATATTCCACCAGCTTATTCACCGCATGGTCGCTCTTCACACCCCGGATCTTCTCAATCTCCAGTCTGGTGACCGGCTGTTTGTAAGCAACAATGGAAAGCGTCTCCAGCAGGACATCCGTCAGCATGATCTTCTGGGGCTGCTTGGCGATCCGTATCAGCGTCTCGTAGTATTCCCGTTTTGTACATAGCTGATAACAATGGTCCAGCTCAATGATCTGGATACCCCGATCTTCTTCCAGATAACGATCCATCATATCGTGGATCAGTTTTTCTGTTGTCTGTGTATCCTGTTCAATCGCCTTTGCAATTTTTTCTGCCTCCACTGAATTACCCATGGTAAATAAGATTGCCTCAATAGCAGCCTGTGTTTTTTTTATTTCCACTGTTATTTCTCCTTATATGTTCTTTCATCAATGGCTTATTCTTCTGGATTTTCCCTGTCATTTTGTACGTTCCACTCAGATGGATCCTTGGCTGTTATATAAATTTCCGCAAATGTGCCATCCTGCTCTACTCCAATTTTTCCGACCTTCATCAGTTCCAGGATCGTCATGAAGGTAACCACCATATACATCTTGCCTTTCTGCAGTGTCAGAAGGTTCCGGAAAGTGCAGCTTCCCCTGTCCATAATATACTGCTCCACGAAAGCCATGGTTTTATTCAGATCCACCTCGTCTTTCTCGATCTTACCGAAATGGCTCCTGATGGGATCGATCCGATCCTCCCGGCGTTTCATGATTTCCTGAAACACTGTATTTAATCTGGGAAGCGTCACATCTTTTAACAGGTCGTCCAGGTTTACAGGTTCACGATATGCCTTTACCTCGTCAGGAATATCTTCTTTTTTGTAGAGATGGTAAGCCGCGTCTTCTTCCCGATCCCTCAGTTCATAAGACATATATTTGTACATCTTATACTCCAGCAGCTTTTGTACCAGTTCTTCTCTGGGATCCAGCTCTTCGCCCTCCTCATCCACCTCCGGCGGAAGAAGCATTTTTGATTTGATGTCGATGAGTGTTGCCGCCATCACGAGAAATTCACTCATGACGTTCAGATCCTGTCTCTGCATCTCCTCAATATAGGCCAGATATTGATCCGTAATCTCCACGATCGGGATATCATATATATTTATTTTGTTCTTATCAATCAGATGCAGCAGCAAGTCCAACGGCCCTTCAAACGCCTGCAGCTTTACCGGTATTCCCATCTAACTCCTCCTTAGAAGCGCTTTTATACAAAATCAAGCACCACCAGTTCCGGTGGATTATTGATCCTGAGTTTTATCGTGTGCGATCCCAATCCTGCACTGACAATCATCTTTTTTTCTTCAATAGTGTACAGCCCATGATCATATTTTGGAAACAGGGTCCAGTTCGGACTGATCAATCCACCGATTTTTGGCAGCCGTACCATGCCGCCGTGGAGATGTCCGGAAAGCGTCAGGTCTGCTCCCCACTGAGCGTACGCAGAAAAATAGTCCGGATTATGGGCAAGCAAAATGCGGTAAGCCCCTTCGGCCGGCTCTCCCAGTGCTTCTCTTATCTCTTCCGCCGGCATTTTTTGTCTTCTTCCATGTCCGTAATACTTCCAATCCATCTCGTAACCGTAGAGAGCCAATTTCGTCCGATTGATTTCGATAAATTGTCCGGAATTTCGCAGGACGCGAACCCCCAGACTGCGTATTTTCTGAGTATATTTCTCATAAGCATCGCCGAACACTTCCTGCCGGTATTCCATCCGCGTCTCATGGTTTCCATTCACGCAATAGACCGGATATCTCCTGGTGAGTTCACCAAGAAGCGCCACCGCAGAATCAATGCCCAGGTTCTTCGCTTTGGCCAGCACCATATCTCCTGCCGACAGCACTGCCTTCGGATCCGCTTCCCGTATTTCCTGCAGCAGTGTCTCATTCTGTTCTCCGATCACCGTATTATGCAGATCCGCCAGCACTGCAATGGAAAACGGCTGCTGCGGCCGCAGCATGGGATCCGATATTCTAATTTTGTAATGGGAAACTTTTATTGAACTCATAATCCTCCTTGAGCAAACCGTTCTGCCGCCCTCTTTAGGCGGCAGCACATCATTCACTCTGAGAGTATAACATAATCTTTCTATAAAAAAAAGAACGGTTTTTCGACATTACATGCAATAAATCTCCCAAACTTTCTTCAGGCAGTCTATAAACGCCATTTTTTCTACGTCCTCCGCTGCCAGTATTCGAGAACTTCCCAGCTTTTTCTCTCCCAGATAGTAAATCTGTTCTCCCAGGAGCTCCCCCTTTTGTATCGGTGCTTTCAGGTTCTCCTGAAGAGTTATCTCAGTAGTGATTCCGGAAAAGTCTTCCGATTTGGTACTCAGATAAGTAAATTCCGACTCATACTCTGCTGTTACCATATCTTCTTTACCCGCCGCCACGGGAACGGGGTTCGGCGGTGTCTCATGAGGATCCCGATAGAGACTGCATACGCCAAAACCGTAATTAAGCAGTTCCGAAGCATTGCGAAATCTGGTCTTGGAATCCGGTGAGGTCATCACTACTCCTATCAGACGGATGCCATCCCGGACAGCTGTGGCGGAAAGACAGTATTTCGCGATGCTGGTGCTCCCGGTTTTCAGGCCATCGCACCCGTCATAGCTTCGCAGCAGCTTGTTAGTGTTAGTCAACGTAAAAGGGCTGCTTCCCTGCCGGGTTACATGGGTAATATCCTCCATCCAGATGCCGGAGTATTGCGAAATCTGAGGATGGTTCATTAATAGCTCTCTTGACATGATGGCCACATCCCTGGCTGTGGTGTAATGCTCCGGGGACTCCGTCAGGCCGCAGCAATCCACAAAATGTGTATTTCTCATTCCTAATTCTGCTGCCCGTTCATTCATTCGTTGTACAAAAGCCTGCTCGCTCCCTCCAATGTGTTCCGCCATGGCTACCGCGGCATCATTTCCTGATGCTATAACAATGCATTTTAGCATAGTCTCCACCGTCTGCTTTTCTCCTTCTTCTAAAAAAACCTGGGATCCCCCCATAGATTTTGCATGGGCGCTGGTCACCACTTCATCCTCCAGTTTCAACTTCCCCTGATCCAATGCCTCCATGATCAAAAGCATGGTCATGACCTTGGTGACGCTGGCAGGGTGTACCGGAGTATCTGCATCCTTCTCATACAGCACTGTTCCAGTGGACACCTCTATCAAAATTGCGTGGGGCGTCTCCAATTCCAGAGCTTCCCCCTCCGCAAATACGCCTGCGCCGGTACCCAGCACAAGCCAGACCAATAATAGCATGCTTCCTATCTTTTTTAACATATAAAAACCGCCGGACATTCTATTTATTTTAAATATATAGAAAGTTCAGCGGTTTATTCCTGTTTTTCACCAGTGAAACACACAAAGCGGGTTTCGTTCAAAGCATGGGAGCCAGCAGACGAAGGATACTCTGCATCAGGCGTACAATAATATTTCGATTTTTGCAATACTCTTTCGTGATCTCTCTGGAATCCTTCAGTGTCTCCAGGACGTCCTCCTTCACCTTCATCACCGCTTTTGATTGATACATCCAGACTCCGCACTCAAAGTGAAGGTACAGGCTGCGATAATCCATGTTCACAGATCCGACGGTAGCCACCTCATCATCACAGATAAAGCATTTTGCATGGAGAAATCCCGGCGCATACTCAAAAATCCTGACTCCGGAATCGATCAGCTGCTCATAGTAGGACTGTGTCAACAGAAACACCATCTTTTTATCCGGTATTCCAGGAGTGACAATACGCACATCCACCCCGTTTTTGGCCGCCAGACACAGGCAGGTCATCATCTCATTATCGATGATCAGGTACGGCGTAAAAATATAAACATACCTTTTTGCCTGATTAATGATATTCAGGTAAACATTCTCACCAACCGTTTCCTGATCCAGAGGTGTGTCGCTGTAGGGCTGTACAAAACCATCATCCGGGAAATTCCCGGCATAGTAACGATGAGACTGATATCCGGACATATCCTCCAGTTCTTCCATCGTCCCTCTCATGACACTCCACATCTGGAGAAACATGACCGTAAAGCTCCACACTGCCTCGCCCTTCAGCATAACGCCGGTGTCTTTCCAGTGCCCGAAGCGCACCTTACGGTTAATATATTCATCCGCCAGATTGATACCGCCGGAAAATCCCGTATGCCCGTCGATCACCATAATTTTCCTGTGATCCCGGTTATTCAGCACCACCGACACAACAGGCCGGAAAGGATTAAACACCTCACACTGAATTCCTCTGGCCCTGACCTCTTTATAGAATCCGGACGGAAGTGTATTCACACACCCCACATCATCATAGATCAGGCGGACGTCTACCCCGTTCTTTGCCTTTTCTTCCAGGATATTCAGAATACTTTGCCACATTTCCCCATTATCAATAATAAAGTATTCCAGAAATATAAAATGCTCCGCCTTTTTCAGCTCTTCGATCATTCTCTGATACAGCAGTTCTCCCACCGGGAAATATTCTGTCTGGGTATTCTGGTAAACGGGAAATCCTGCGTAATCCCTCAGGTACACGGACTGCTTGTTGATCTGCAGATCTATCTGTTCCAGCTTTTCCCGCACCTTTGGGTTCTCTATTAATACATGCTCACTACTCTTAGCCGCCTCATCATAACTGTGTTTTACCGTCTTAGCCATTCTGGAATTACCAAACATCAGGTAGAGTGACGCGCCTACTACCGGCACCAGAAGAATCAGGATCGTCCATGCCAGTTTATACGCCGGATTAATTCTCTTATTGACGATCCATAATATCGCCACCGCACAGACTATCTGAATCAAATTCATAAATATCTGATACCGACTTCCCAGCAGATATACAAATTCTGTAAACCAGAAAATCTGCAAAATGATCGATATCCCCACAAAAAACATTCTGCTGAATAAGCGTTTTAACAGCTTTTGCATAAAAACTCCCTGAACAACAAATCCCTGGTCTGGCCGACCAGGGACTTTGACTGCACATTAGTTAAATTTCCGTTTGCGAGCAGCTTCAGATTTTTTCTTACGTCTAACGCTCGGCTTTTCGTAATGCTCTCTCTTGCGAATCTCCTGCTGAATACCAGCCTTTGCGCAATTTCTCTTGAAACGGCGCAAAGCGCTATCCAACGTCTCATTCTCTTTAACGATCACATTTGACATTGTCTCACACCTAACCTCCCTCCAGCTGTAAATTGTGCATAATACAACTGTCTGGGTATTTTTACTGCACTAATAAGTATTATAGCAGATTTTTCGTGTTCGTCAACTGTTTTCTTAAAAAATGTGACTTTTACTGTTACTATTTACAACCTTAGACATAAAAGCGTCGTAAGACGCGGCAGACGTGCGCAGCACGGATGGTCTGAGGTCTGTTGGCGGAGGGGCTGTGAATAGTAACCTTTTACTTCACCTGATCAGACAGAACTTCCGCAGCCTTGGCGAGAGCCGCATCGATGCCAGCAGGATTCTTTCCGCCAGCCTGTGCCATATTCGGACGGCCCCCGCCGCCGCCGCCAACCAGAGCCGCAATTCCCTTTATCAGATTTCCCGCATGGGCTCCTGCTTTTATGGCCGCATCCGTAGCTGTGGCCATCAGGTTCACCTTGCCATCCACCACAGAAGCAAGAACCACAACGCCATCTCCCAGCTTCTCTTTCAGCTGATCACCCAGTTCCCGCAAGCCGTTCATGTCTACGCCTTCCATCTTCGAAGCTAACAGTTTCACTCCCTTGATGTCCAGCACCTTGTCCATCACATCTCCAAGCGCGTCTTTTGCCATCTTGCTCTTCAGGGATTCGCACTCGCTCAAAGAAGCCTTCAGTTCCGCCTGAAGGGCAATTATCTTCTCCAGGACATTTGGCGTATTTGTTTTTAATAGAGCAGCTGCCTTATTCAATTCTTCCTCAATCTTCTTATAGTATGCAATGACCGCGTCACCGGTCAGTGCCTCGATACGCCGCACACCGGCTGCCACGCCTGCTTCACTTAAAATTTTAAAATTCTTGATCTCTGCCGTATTTTTCACATGAGTACCACCGCAAAGCTCCTTGGAGAACTCACCCATAGACACTACGCGCACGCTCTCTCCGTATTTCTCATCAAACAGAGCCATGGCGCCCGTCTTCTTCGCCTCCTCCAGACTCATAATATCGGTGGATACTTCCAGCGCCTGCTCAATCTCATGGTTTACCATATCTTCCACTTGCCGCAGTTCCTCCGCGGTCATGGCCTGGAAATGCGCAAAGTCAAAGCGAAGTCTGTCAGGAGTTACCAGAGATCCTTTCTGCTCCACATGGCTGCCCAGCACCATCTTCAACGCTTTCTGCAGCAGATGGGTCGCGCTGTGGTTTTTCTCTGTGTTCTTTCTGCCTTCAGCATCCACCGTCAGGGTAACAATATCCCCGATTTTAAACATTCCGGAAATCACATGACCTACATGACCCACTTTTCCGCCTCTCAGCTTAATAGTATCTTCCACCGCAAACTCACCGGTAGCGCAGATGATCGTCCCTTTATCTCCCTGCTGACCGCCCATGGTTGCATAGAACGGTGTTCTTTCTACTATGATCGTACCCTTTTCTCCGTCAGAAAGTGCCTCTGTCAGTTCTGTCTCCGTGGTAAGTACTGTAATTTTGGATTCCTCGCTAAGCAGCGTATATCCGTCAAACTCTGTGGTAATATCGTTTCGGATCTCGTCGTAAACCGTAGCATCCGCACCCATGTAATTCGTCACCGCCCGGGCGTTTCTTGCCTTGGTACGCTGCTGCTCCATACAGGCGCGAAAACCATCTTCATCAATTTCATATCCCTTTTCTTCCAGGATTTCCTTTGTCAGATCCAGAGGGAAGCCATAGGTATCATACAGGGTAAACGCATTTTCCCCGGACAGGATCTTTTCTCCGGATTTCTCAAGATCCGCCTCCATGCCCGTCAAGATCGTCAGTCCCTGATCGATGGTCTTATTAAATTTTTCCTCTTCCTGCCCCAGAACTTTGAAGATAAAGTCTTTCTTTTCCTCCAGCTCCGGATATCCGTCCTTCGATCCCTCGATCACCGTAGCGCTCAGGCGGGAAAGAAATGCCCCATCAATTCCCAGCAATCTTCCGTGTCTTGCCGCGCGGCGGATCAGACGGCGCAGTACATACCCGCGTCCCTCATTGGTGGGCATGATACCATCTGAGATCATAAAGGTAGCGGAACGGATATGATCTACGATCAGGCGGATGGAAATATCCTTGATCTCATCTGCCTTATAAGAAGTATGTGCAAATTCACAAACCTTATCCCGCAAAGCCTGCATCGTATCCACGTCAAAGATAGAATCCACATCCTGTACTACTACTGCCAGACGTTCCAGTCCCATACCGGTATCGATATTCTTGTTTTTTAGTGTGGTGTAATTGCCATTTCCATCATTTTCGAACTGGGTAAATACGTTGTTCCATACCTCGATATAACGATCACAATCACACCCAACGGTACATCCCGGTTTTCCACACCCGTATTTTTCTCCCCTGTCATAGTAAATCTCCGAACAGGGGCCGCAGGGGCCAGCGCCATGCTCCCAGAAGTTGTCCTCCTTGCCAAAACGGAAAATGCGCTCTTTCGGGATCCCCACTTCCTTATTCCAGATATCAAATGCCTCATCATCGTCCAGATACACGGACGGATACAAACGATCCGGATCCAGTCCGACTACCTCTGTCAGAAACTCCCAGGACCAGTTGATGGCTTCATGTTTAAAGTAATCTCCAAAAGAGAAGTTTCCAAGCATCTCAAAGAATGTGCCGTGGCGTGCTGTTTTTCCCACATTCTCAATATCTCCGGTGCGGATACATTTCTGGCAGGTAGCCACGCGCTTACAGGGCGGGATCTCCGCTCCTGTGAAATATGGCTTCAACGGAGCCATACCTGCATTGATCAAAAGAAGACTCTTGTCATTGTGGGGAACAAGAGAAAAACTCTTCATTACCAGATGTCCCTTGCTGGCAAAAAAGTCAAGATACATCTGTCTTAATTGATTTACTCCATATTTTTCCACGATTTTTTCCTCCAGTTTACCAGTTGGTACTAACACGCTATTTTATCATACATACCTGTTTCTGGTAAACCTTTTTCCCTTATTTCATGCAAACTTTTTTAAATTTCTTCTTGCCGCGCTTAATCACAACGCCTTCTCCGGACAATTCATCTTTGGCAAGCACATACTTGATGTCCGTGATCTTCTCTCCGTCCACGGAAACACCGCCCTGTTCAATGGCTCTGCGTCCTTCACTCCTGCTGGCTACAAGTTCCGCTTTTACCAGAGCCCCGATCAGATCGATACCTCCGTCCGTCAGGTCTTCCTGCGTCAATTGGGCTGTAGGCATTTCGGCTGCATTTCCGGTTCCAAACAGCGCTCTCGCGCCCTCCTGGGCTTTCTTGGCTTCTTCCTCACCGTGTACCAGGTTGGTCAGCTCATAAGCCAGGATCTCTTTCGCCTGATTTAGCTGGCTGCCTTCCCAGTGATCCATCTCGTCAATCTGTTCCAACGGCAGGAAAGTCAGCATCCGCAAACATTTCATAACATCAGCATCCGCTACATTTCGCCAGTACTGGTAAAAATCAAACGGTGTGGTCTTGTTCGGATCAAGCCATACTGCCCCGGACTGAGTCTTACCCATTTTCTTGCCCTCTGAGTTCAGCAATAAGGTAATGGTCATTGCGTATGCATCTTTTCCCAGTTTTCTTCGGATCAGCTCTGTTCCCCCCAGCATATTGCTCCACTGGTCATCGCCGCCGAACTGCATATTGCAGCCGTATCTCTGGAACAGTGCGTAAAAGTCATAGCTCTGCATGATCATGTAGTTGAATTCCAGGAAGCTCAAGCCTCTTTCCATACGCTGCTTATAGCACTCTGCGGTAAGCATCCGGTTAACGGAGAAGTGCGGTCCCACTTCTCTGAGCAGTTCTACATAGTTCAGATCCAGCAGCCAATCCGCATTGTTCACCATCAAGGCCCTTCCATCAGAAAAATCGATGAAACGGCTCATCTGCTTTTTGAAGCATTCGCAGTTGTGCTGTATCGTCTCCTTGGTCATCATCTGACGCATATCGGTCCGTCCGGACGGATCCCCGATCATACCGGTTCCCCCGCCCAGCAGTGCGATGGGCTTGTTTCCTGCCATCTGCAGACGCTTCATCAGACAGAGAGCCATGAAATGACCCACATGCAGGCTGTCCGCCGTTGGGTCAAAGCCAATGTAGAACGTAGCCTTTCCGGCATTGATCATCTCTCTGATCTCTTTTTCATCTGTTACCTGTGCCAGAAGTCCTCTGGCCTGCAATTCCTCGTAAACTTGCATTTTTAATCCCTCCTTAAACAACATGAAAGGCTCCCGTCCTGTATAAGGACGAGAGCCATAGTCTCGTGTTACCACCTTATTTCACAAAACGCTCACACGCTCTGCCTCATTGAGTACCCGCATACTCTGACATTGTAACGGTCGTCTCTCCGTCGCAGCCTACTTGGATAAAACTGTTAATTTTCTCCGTTTGGTGCGCAGCTCCGGGATGTATTCAAAACCACTTTCCTGTGCACCTCTCATCCGCCGGTAGCTTTCTGTACATTTCACTGGTCTTTACTTGTTCCCATCATTACTTTGAAATAAAGTATAGTGATTTCGATATTTTCTGTCAAGAGTGAAAATGAAAAACGTTGTTTTTCTTGCTTCTAACCGTTACATTTGCTACAATATGCAAAAACATGTTCAGGAAAAACACAGGAGATCATAAATGAAGACGGTCGGCATCATTGCGGAATACAATCCATTTCATAACGGTCATGCCTATCAGCTGCGCAAGGCCAAAGAGCTAACCGGAGCAGACTATACCGTGGTAGTCATAAGCCCGGACTTTGTGCAGCGGGGAGAACCCGCCATCGTCAATAAATATGTTCGTACTCGGATGGCCTTAGAAAATGGAGCTGATCTGATTCTTGAACTGCCGATATGTTTTGCCAGCGGCAGTGCGGAATATTTTGCCGATGGTGCAGTAGCAATATTGAACGCTCTTGGATGTATAGATGCCCTTTGTTTTGGTTGTGAGACGGATAACGCGGATGCATTTCTGACTTTGGCAGAATTTTTCACCAACGAGCCTGAGTCTTACAAGATTCTGTTTCGCCAGAATATAAAAAGCGGAATGACTTACCCCAGGGCCAGACAGGCGGCGTATCTGGAATATACAAAATTGCAGGAAGCAGCGTTGCCCTCAGCCGAACTTATCTCCAGACCAAATAATATTTTGGGATTGGAATATGTAAAAGCACTGCGAAAATACAACAGCACAATACAGCCTTTCCCCATCAAACGCATGGGGAACGACTACCACTGTCTGTCTCTGGACGGAAGCTTCTGCTCTGCCACTGCGCTCCGCGGTGCGCTGCGAGAATCTGCTTCTTTCCAAACCGAATCTCATAAGTTTTCCGAAGTTATCCCGCAGAACGCTTTCCATTTACTTCAGAAAGAAGCGGAAGCAAATCGCCTGGTCACACTGAATGATTTTTCTTCTGTCCTTCACTATAAACTGCTTTTTGAAAATGACTTCTCCTGTTATTTGGATGTCAGCACGGATTTATCTGACCGCATTATCAATCTTCTACCTGAGTACGAAAATCCGATGCAGTTTGTTTCTCTTCTGAAGTCAAGGCAGATGACAGAGGCAAGAATCCGCCGGGCCTTGCTGCACATACTCCTGAATATTAGGGCTGCGGATACGGAATGGTTTCGTCTGCAGGGCTGTGCAAGTTATGCCCGCATCCTTGGTTTCCGAGGTGAAGCGGCGCCTCTGCTTCATGAGATAAAAAATTCCTCTTCTATACCGCTGATCACAAAACTGGCGGATATGAAAAATATCCTGAGCGGCCCTGCACTGCAGATGCTCACCCAGGATATTTCCGCTTCCCATGTTTACCAGCTGGCTCTTTGCTCCCGCTTTAGCGAAGGGATCCGAAGCGAATTTATCAGATCACCCATCATATTATAGGTATTTTCAGTATTTTCAAGCGAGCGGGACGATAAGCCGGGTTATGTCGTGAATGGTCATCTATCCAGACCTGCTGTCGCCAACAGGTTCCAGCGACCTACCTAAAGCTGACGGGCCGTCATATGCTTTGTTTCGGTCTTGCTTCGGATGGGGTTTACATATGCCCTCCCTGTTACCAGGGAGGCGGTAGTCTCTTACACTGCCCTTCCACCCTTACCAGCCAGTGGCTGGCGGTTCATTTCTGTTGCACTATCCTTGGAGTCGCCTCCACCGGACGTTATCCGGCATCCTGCCCTGTGAAGCCCGGACTTTCCTCGTCTGGCACCTTTCGGCCTGCCAGCCGCGACCATTTATCCCACTCGTTTGAAGCCAGCTCGCATCAAGCCAACTGACACCCACTACCTTACAGAGGATTTCTGCCAGTATGCTTGTACAAAAAACACGTCTATCTCGTTCCCCTTGCTGCAAACCTATCTGCACGCCGCTCAAATGAGATAGAAGCATATGCATTTTCGCGGCGGCAAGGTTTTGGCAAGAGTTCACTCGCACGACGATCGTTTTTTGTACAAGCATACTGTCCGCAATCCAAAGCGTTACTGCATGGCTTGTGAAGGAATAATGTCTGATGAAAACGATCGGTTTCTGACTGAGCTTTGCAAGTTACGTGCTCGGACGAGGAGCAAACGCTTTTATCGGGAACGATGTCCGAGCAAATGTAACGCAGCAAAGTGAAGGTCGGAAACTATGTTTTCAGCAGATATTATTCCTTACAAGCCGTCATTACATAGTGGGTGTTCCAGAAATTATAGATTAGGAAACACTTGATGTGTTTCCTAATCTATGCCTATTGGGACGGCTAAGGAAGCTTTGATTCAGCGAGATTTTTCTATTTTTCCTCTTCTGCCACTTTCTGCTCTAATTCCTCTTTCAGGCTTCTTTTTGGAGCGTTTTTCTTTGCTGTGCTCTTCTTTGCTGCGGCGCCTGTACTCTTTCCTGCTGCGGTTTTCGCTGTCGCTGTTTTTTTCGCTGCCGCAGACTTTTTCGCTTTCGCAGCTTCATTCTGGGAGTGTTTTTCTTCCACTCTTGTGCAGCTGAAAACGGAAATTCCCATAGGCGGAACTTTAATGCGTATGGAATCTGGTTTCTCATCACATTCGTCTTTCTTTGAGGTCTTCACTCTCGGATTCAGATTTCCCCCACCGCCAAATTCTGCCCGATCACTGTTGAAAATTTCTTTATATTTACCCGGGAAAGGCACCCCGATTTTGTGATCCTCGTAACAAAGCGGTGAAAAGTTGCACACTACCAGAAGCATTTCGTCTTCTTTTTCCGACTTTCTCAGGAACACCAGCATATTCTCATTGGCAGAAATACAATTAATCCATTCAAAACCCTGCGGATCGTAATCTTTCTGATACAGTGCAGGGCTGCTTTTATACAATTTTAAGAGCGCTTTCATGTAACGCTGCATGTTCTGGTGTTCTTCATTCTGCAGAAGATTCCATTCAATGCTGCGCTCTTCCCACCACTCGTCAAACTGGGCAATATCCTGTCCCATAAACAGCAGTTTCTTACCCGGATGCGTCATCATATATCCGTAGGCCGCCCGCAGGTTGGCAAACTTCATTTCCCTCCGACCTGGCATCTTCCCTACCATAGAGCCCTTGCCATGCACCACCTCGTCATGAGACAGGGTCAGAATAAAGTCTTCGCTGTAATTGTAGATCATGCTGAACGTCAATTCCCCGTGATGATAGCCTCTGAAAATCGGATCCAGCTGCATATATCCAAGGAAATCATTCATCCAACCCATATTCCATTTATAGTCGAAGCCCAGTCCATCGTCATCAAGAGCGCCTGTGATCTTCGGCCACGCTGTGGATTCCTCCGCGATCAGTAACGCGCCGTCTATCTGTTTTTTAAAGATGGAATTTAGATGTTTCAGGAATTCCACGGCCTCCAGATTCTCTTTACCCCCATACATATTGGCAATCCATTCGCCATCATTCTTTCCATAATCAAGGTAAAGCATGGAGGCTACCGCATCCATACGGATACCGTCCGCGTGATATTTTTTTGCCCAGAACAACGCATTGGCGATCAGATAATTCTTTACCTCCGGTCTGCCATAATTGTAGATCAGCGTACCCCAGTGCGGATGATAGCCCTGGCGGGGATCCTGGTGCTCATACAGGCATGTCCCGTCAAATCCGGACAATCCCTGCACGTCCCTCGGAAAGTGAGCCGGAACCCAGTCTAAAATCACTCCAATTCCCTGCTCATGCATATAGTTCATGAAATACATAAAGTCTTTCGGAGAACCATATCTGGATGTAGGCGCATAATATCCTATCACCTGATAACCCCAGGAAGCATCCAGGGGATGTTCCATCACCGGCATCAGTTCTATATGTGTATAACCCATCTCTTTCACATATTCCGCAATCATCGGCGCCAGTTCCCGGTAATTATAAAACGTTCTGTCATCCTCCGGCTTTTTCCAGGAACCCAGATGCAGTTCATAGATGAACATCGGTTTTGTCTTTGTATCGGTTGACTTTCTCTGTTCCAGCCATTTCTCGTCTGTCCAGTCAAATCCGCTAAGATCTGCTACAACCGATGCCGTAGCCGGGCGCAGTTCCGCTGCGTTGCCGTAAGGATCCGCTTTCAGATAGGTCAGTCCGCCCTTTGCTTTGATTTCATATTTGTAAACGGTTCCTTCCTTCAGTCCGGGAACAAATAATTCAAAAATGCCGGAATCCCAAAGTCTTCTCATGGGAAGTCGCCGCCCATCCCAGAGTACAAAATCGCCTACCACGCTGACACGCACTGCATTAGGCGCCCATACTGCAAAGTACACGCCGGATACCCCGTTGATGGTCATCGGGTGCGCTCCCAGTTTTTCATATATCTCATAATTAATGCCGGCATTAAATTTTTTTGTCTCTGTTTCTGTGATCTGCGGCGCAAATGCATAGGGATCTGCCTGTTCCTGCACGCTGCCGTCATCGAAAACCACCTCGAGACGGTATTCGGGGATCTTTTTTCCGGGAAGCAGCGCTGCAAAGAAGCCGGCCTCATCCTCCTGATCCATCGGGTAGGATTTCTTCACACCTTCCACTTTCACTGCGATCTCTTTCGCAGTGGGAATAAAGGTTTGAATCAAAACACCTTCATCCGTCAAATGCGGGCCAAGAAATTCATGTGGATTGTCTTCGTCTGAATACACCAACCCCTCAATTTTGCCCCAGTCCATCATTTTATACAATTGCTCGTTCATAAGGTGCCTCCTCCCATTATACATTGCTGCCGGTTTTTATGCGTCTTTTATACGCTATCACATTCCACACATCCCAAAATAAAAATATAGTCCTTAGCAAGTAAACTTGCGTTGCCTATCTTTATATTTTGCTGTGATAGCTCAGCTATCCCGCAACACCAAAAACATAGCTGAATTTCAATTCAGATTATACCATATTCTATATACAAATTACAACAAAAAGGGTTAATTTATAGCATGAATAAACAGTCCGCTTCTCAGTTTCGGTTCAAACCAGGTAGATTTTGGAGGCATCAGCTTGTCCGCGTCTGCAACACCGAATAATTCCTGAATGGAGGTAGGATACATGGCAAATGCCACTGCGCAGTCCTGGTGAACCCTCCGCTCCAGCTCCTCTAATCCGCGGATCCCGCCAACAAAATCGATTCTGGCATCTGTTTTCGGATCGTCAATGCCCAAAACCGGTGACAGTATCTCCCGCTGGAGAATGGATACGTCCAGGCCTTCTACCGGATCATCACTTAAAAACTCCGGTTTCATCTCCAAAAGATACCACTGTTTCCCCAGATACATTCCAATCTGTCCTTTTTTCCGCGGGCGAACCGCTTCTGCAAAGGCTTGTACTTTGCATTTTTCGGAAATTCTCTCTAAAAAGCTTTTTTTATCCAGTCCGTTCAGATCCTTAACTACCCGGTTATAGTCCATGATCATCAATTCTTCATCGGGGAACAGTACAGACAGAAAATAGTTGAACTCTTCCGTACCATTATAATCCGGGTGTTCCTGCCTGCGCTTTAATCCCACCTTCACGGCAGACGCACACCGATGATGCCCGTCCGCGATATAAATCTTATCAATGCTCTCAAAGGCTTCCTTCACCGCCTGCACTTCCTCTGCAGCAAAAATGCGCCATCCACGGTGGGTTACCCCATCCTCTGTGGTGAAATCGAAGATGGCCGGCTGCGATTTCGCCTGGTCTACCGCCTGCTGCAGCCGGTCATTTCTCCGATATGCCAGGAAAATCGGGCCGGTCTGGGCATCACAGGCATCCACATGGCGAATACGGTCTTCCTCTTTGTCCGCCCTGGTATTCTCATGTTTTTTTATGACGCCGTTTATATAGTCATCAATAGACGCACAGGCCACAATGCCAGTCTGCGCTCTGTCGTTCATAACCAGTTCATACAGGTAATAGCATTCCTTCTCATCCTGCACGAAACTGCCGTCCTTTACCATATCCCAGAGCATGTCGTGGGCTTTTTGATATACCTCCGGCGCATACATATCATGCTCTTCCTCAAACTGAGTTTCCGCCCGGTCGATATTCAAGAATGACAGCGGTTCTTTTTTTGCCGCTTCCCGGGCTTCCGCCCGGTTATACACATCGTAAGGAAGCGCCGCTATTTTTTCCGCCAGTCCCGGCGCGGGATGGATTCCCCGAAATGGATGAATGGTCGCCATATTAAATAACCTCCTGTTTTCTGAATGCCAAACCCTTTATTTGATCACTCTTACCCTGATCACCCCGTCAATCGCTTCCAATTTCTTTACCGTCTCTTCATTGATGGCATCTTCCAGATCTAAAAGCGTGTAAGCATAGGCTCCCCGGCTGGTATTTCCCATATTCACAATGTTGGTATCCGACAAAACCGTGGTGAACTTGCTGATCATAGATTTGACATTTTTGTGATATACAGCGATACGGGAAGCGGTCTCACAGGTTCGAAGATTACAATTGGCATAATTCACGGAATTACGGATATTTCCGTTCTCCAGAAAATCTCTGATTTCCTTTACCGCCATCACCGCACAGTTGTCTTCGGACTCTTCCGTAGAAGCTCCCAAATGAGGAGTCACGATCACACCAGGTTTCCCAACCGTCTTGGTATTCGGGAAATCGGTAACATACTTTTTGATCTTCCCTTCCTCCAGCGCCTTCAGCACCGCGTCCTCATCTACCAGCAGATCTCTGGCAAAATTCAGGATGACCGTATTTGGCTTCATTAAATCTAAAGCCTCCTGACCAATCATCTCTCTGGTACTGTCCAGCAGCGGAACATGTATTGTAATATAATCACACTGTTTATAAATCTCATTCACATCATTAATATGCTTGATGCTCCTGGAAAGGTTCCAGGCAGCGTCCACCGAAATATACGGGTCGTAACCATACACTTCCATTCCAAGATGAGTAGCCGCGTTCGCCACCAGGACTCCGATGGCTCCAAGGCCGATAATTCCCAGCTTCTTGCCGGAAATCTCACTGCCGGCAAATTGTTTCTTCACTTTTTCCGTATCTTTCGCTACATTTTCATTCTCTGTCTGAGCAGCCACCCAGTTAACACCGCCCACCACATCTCTGGCAGCCAGCAGCATACCTGCAAATACCATCTCTTTTACTCCGTTGGCATTGGCGCCCGGAGTGTTAAACACAACGATTCCCCGCTCTGCGCACTCCTCCAGCGGGATGTTGTTTACTCCTGCGCCGGCCCTGGCAATTGCCAGAACATTTTCAGGGATCTCCATATCATGCATATTAGCGCTGCGCACCAGAATGGCATCCGCCTTCTTTAAGTCCTCTGTTTTCTCATAGTTATCTGTAAAGCGTTCCAGTCCCACAGGGGAAATCGGGTTCAAACAAGCATACTGATACATCTCTATCTGTTCTCCTTTTCAAAATCATTCATAAACGCCACTAATTTTTGTACACCCTCTATCGGCATCGCATTGTAAATGCTGGCTCTCATACCGCCCACACTGCGATGACCTTTCAAGTTGACAAAACCAGCCTCCGTGGCGGCAGCTACAAATTTCGCGTCCATCTCTTTGTCACCGGTTACAAAAGGAACATTCATCAAAGAGCGGTCCTCCCTGCGCACAGTGCCTTTAAATAACTGGCTCTGATCCAGAAAATCATAGAGGATCGCCGCCTTTTTCTCATTGCGTTCCTTCATCGCTTCCAGACCGCCCATGGATTTCAGCCATTTAAATACCTTGCCGCAGATATAGATGCAATAACAGTTCGGCGTGTTGTACAGAGAATTGGCGTCTGCGTGAGTCTTAAATTTCATCATAGTAGGAGTTCCCGGCAGAACATCATCTGTGATCAGATCCTCTCTCACAATGGAAATCACCATTCCTGCCGGTCCTATGTTTTTCTGCACGCCGCCATACACAATACCATATTTTGATATATCCATCGGTTCAGACAGGAAGCAGGAGGACACATCCGATACCAGCAGTTTCCCTTTTGTGTTGGGAAGCTGTTTATATTTTGTCCCGTAGATCGTATTGTTTTCGCAGATGTACACATAGTCCGCATCCGGGCTGATGGGCAGGTCTGAACAATCCGGAATATAAGAAAACGTCTGATCCTCACTGGTCGCGATCTTGTTCGCCGTTCCGTATTTCTGAGCCTCCTGATACGCTTTTTTTGCCCACTGTCCGGTGACAATATAATCCGCCACACGGTTTTTCATCAGGTTCATGGGGATCATGGCAAACTGCAAGGAAGCTCCTCCCTGCAGAAACAGTACTTTGTAATTGTCCGGGATATGCAGCAGATCCCGCAAATCCGCCTCTGTTTCATTCAATAGATCATCAAATACTTTGGAACGATGGCTCATCTCCATCACGGACATCCCGCATCCTCTGTAATCCAGCATCTCTTCTGCCGCTTCCCGCAGCACCTCTTCCGGCAACACTGCCGGACCTGCGGAAAAATTGTACACTCTGCTCATTTTTTCATCCTCCTCATTTACATATCGTTTTGATACATTTCATACATAAGTATATTTATGAAAGTCCTACGCTGTCTGCGCACTTTGTGCTCCCGACAGCGTAACCCGCATTCGCAATCCGGACTATCGTCCTGCTTGCTCATACGGATCAGTCCATCTAGTGAAAGTGCATCTTATCGCACAAGTGCGATAGCTGCACTTCCACCGATGGGGACTTTCATTGTATATCGTCCTGGTCAAAGGCCTCATCAATCGCGTGGCCTGCCGGCACCATCGGAAATACTTTGTCATCGGAATCGATGATGCAGTCCAGCACCACCGGTTTTCCAAGTGTCAAGGCCTTTTGCAGCGCAGGCGCAAACTCTTCTTTCTTTTCTACACGGATGCCCACCGCGCCCATGGCCTCTGCCAGCTTCACAAAATCTACCGCATCGTTCAGCACAGTCTGAGCATAACGCTGCCCATAGAACAGGGTCTGCCACTGGCGCACCATACCCAGCACATGATTGTTGATCACTACCTGAATGATGGGAATGTTATAACGTGCTGCCGTAGCGATCTCATTCATGTTCATACGGAAACATCCATCTCCGGCGATATTAATGACTGTCTTGTCCGGTCTTCCGATCTTGGCTCCGATGCTGGCGCCCAGCCCATATCCCATGGTTCCAAGGCCCCCGGAAGTAAGCAGGGTACGGGGTTTGGAATACTTATAATACTGTGCTGCCCACATCTGATGCTGACCTACTTCGGTGACGATCAGAGCGTCTCCCTTTGTTTCTTTATATATTTCTTCAATAATGTATGGTCCGGTCAGTGCATTCTGGTCATATTTCAGCGGATGCTTCTCTTTCAGCTCTTTCATGTAATTGATCCACTCATTATGGTGATACTCCTCAAGGCGGGCATTCAAGCGCTTCAGCACCTCTTTTACGTCTCCGATAATGCTGGCGTCCACCAGAATATTTTTATTAATTTCCGCTGGATCCACATCAATCTGAAGGATTTTTGCGTGCTTCGCAAAACGCTTTGGATTTCCTGTAACACGGTCGCTAAAACGGGCTCCAACAGTGATCAGCAAATCACACTGGGAAACGCCGAAGTTCGCCGCCTTTGTACCATGCATTCCCAGCATTCCACAGTAAAGTTCATGGGTACCGTCAAAGGCACTCTTGCCCATAAGGGAATCCGTCACCGGAGCCTGTACTTTTTCCACGAACTCCTTCAATTCTTCAGAAGCGTTGGAGATCACTGCGCCGCCTCCCACAAAGATAAAAGGCTTTTTGCTCTTCTGGATCATCCGGATTGCCTGCTCCAGATCTGCTTCCCGAATATATCCCTTGCTGGGTTCTACCGGTTCCGGAACCACAGGAGTATATTCTGCCAGATCGGCTGTGGCGTTTTTCGTGATATCAATCAATACAGGGCCGGGTCTTCCCTCTTTTGCAATGCGAAACGCGCTGCGCACCACATCTGCCAGCTGCTGCACATCTTTTACAATATAATTATGCTTTGTGATAGGCATAGTGACACCGGCAATATCAATCTCCTGAAAACTATCTCTGCCCAGCAGGGAAACCCCTACATTTGCTGTGATGGCCACCAGCGGAACAGAATCCATGTAGGCAGTGGCAATACCTGTCACCAGATTCGTAGCTCCGGGTCCGGAAGTAGCCATGCAGACTCCCACCTTACCGGTAGCCCTGGCATAGCCGTCCGCCGCATGGGAAGCGCCCTGCTCATGTGAAGTCAGAATATGCCGGATCTCATTACTGTGCTTATATAATTCATCATATACATTTAAGATAGCTCCACCGGGATAACCGAATATGGTGTCCACTCCCTGTTCCTTCAGACACTCGATTAATATTTGTGAACCTGTCAATTTCATGTACTTGCTCCTCTCGTTCTATCAGCTTCGCATCTTCACAATTATCATGCAAAATTTATCCTTTTATTTCACAGACAGCTCCAGAACTGCGCCGCGGTTTCCTGAAGTAACCATGGATGCATATCTTGCCAGATAACCGGTCGTAATTTTGGGTTCTCTGGGTATCCATGCCGCCCGCCGCCTTTCCAGTTCTTCCTCGTCAACATCCAGTTCCAGCTTCAGCTGAGGAATATCGATTTTGATAATGTCTCCCTCTTCTACCAGAGCGATAGGACCTCCCACAGCAGCCTCCGGTGAGACATGTCCGATGGATGCGCCTCTTGACGCGCCGCTAAAACGTCCGTCCGTGATCAATGCCACGGAAGATCCCAGACCCATTCCGGCGATAGCGGAGGTCGGATTCAGCATTTCCCTCATGCCCGGTCCGCCCTTCGGTCCCTCGTAGCGGATCACCACCACATCCCCGGCCACGATCTTTCCGCCCAGGATCGCTGCAATGGCATCCTCCTCGCAGTCAAAAACGCGGGCCGGTCCCTCATGTACCATCATTTCCGGAACCACTGCGGAACGCTTGACAATGCCGGAATCAGGCGCCAGATTGCCTTTTAGCGCCGCCAGTCCTCCGGTCTCACTGTATGGATTCTCAATCGGACGGATCACATCAGGATTCAGATTTCTGCAGTTTTTAATATTCTCTCCCACTGTTTTCCCTGTCACTGTCAGGCAATCCAGATTCAGCAGGTTCTTTTTCGTCAGTTCATTCATCACTGCATAGACGCCGCCGGCCTCGTTAAGATCCTCCATGTAAGTAGGACCTGCCGGCGCCAGATGGCACAAGTTCGGCGTACGCGCGCTGACCTCATTGGCAATATCCACATTCAATTCCACTCCGGCTTCATGAGCGATGGCCGGAAGGTGCAGCATGCTGTTGGTGGAACAGCCCAGGGCCATATCCACGGTCAAAGCATTCATAAACGCTTCTTCTGTCATAATATCTCTGGGCCGGATATCCTTTTCCAGCAGTTCCATGATCTTCATCCCGGCATGCTTTGCCAGTTTGATACGGTCAGAGTAAACTGCCGGGATCGTACCGTTGCCCCGAAGCCCCATGCCCAGTACTTCTGTCAGGCAATTCATACTGTTGGCGGTGTACATACCGGAACAGGAACCGCAGGTAGGACATACCTTGTTTTCGTATTCTCCCACCTCTTCATCCGTCATTTTCCCGGCAGCGTGTTCTCCCACCGCCTCAAACATAGAAGAAAGGCTTCTCTTCTTACCTTTCAGATGGCCGGCAAGCATAGGCCCGCCGCTGACAAATATTGTCGGAATGTTCAGTCTGGCGGCCGCCATCAAAAGTCCCGGCACATTCTTATCGCAGTTCGGTATCATAACCAGAGCGTCAAACTGATGCGCTCTGGCCATACATTCCGTGGAGTCCGCGATCAGATCTCTGGTCACCAAAGAATACTTCATTCCCTCATGTCCCATGGCAATTCCGTCACACACAGCAATGGCCGGGAAAACTCTGGGAACTCCTCCTGCCATGGCAACGCCCAGTTTTACGGCTTCTGTGATCTTATCCAGGTTCATATGCCCCGGCACGATCTCATTATAGGAATTCACAATGCCGATCAAAGGCTTATCCATTTCTTCTTTTGTCAATCCTAGGGCATTGAACAGGGAACGATGGGGCGCCTGCTGAATTCCTTTTTTTACTGCGTCACTTTTCATAAT
Source organism: uncultured Lachnospiraceae bacterium (assembly GCA_902778245.1). GTDB lineage: Bacteria > Bacillota > Clostridia > Lachnospirales > Lachnospiraceae > Merdiplasma. Next base: position 34,038 of record CACYXH010000012.1, read on the forward strand.
CTTTCTCCTCACTATACTCTCTGCGCGATCTGATCGCCCATCTCTACGGTACCCACCTTTATGCAGCCCTCTGACCAGATATCACCGGTGCGATATCCATCTGCAAGCACCTGTCTTACTGCTGCCTCGATTCCATCCGCTGCCTCGTCAAGATCCAGTGAATAGCGCAGCATCATAGCCGCAGACAGAATCGTTGCGATGGGGTTAGCAATATTCTTTCCGGCAATATCTGGTGCCGAACCATGGCTCGGCTCATAGAGTCCGAACTTTGTCTCATTCAGAGATGCCGAAGATAACATTCCGATAGAGCCGGTCACCATGCTGGCTTCATCGGACAGGATATCCCCAAACATATTTTCCGTCAAAATCACATCAAACTGAGCCGGATCGCGAACCAGCTGCATTGCGCAATTGTCCACCAGCATATGTTCCAGGGTCACATCCGGGTAGTCCTTTGCCACTTCCTCCACTACGGCTCTCCACAGTCTGGAAGAGTCCAGCACATTCGCTTTATCCACGCTGCAGACTTTGCATCGTCTTTTTCTGGCAATGTCGAAAGCTTTAACAGCGATCCTGCGGATTTCATTTTCATTATATTCCAGCGTATCCACCGCTTTTCGAATACCGTCCTCCGTCTTCGTATAGCGCTCTCCAAAATAGAGACCGCCGGTAAGCTCCCGCATGATCAGCATATCAAAGCCCGCCTTGCTGATATCCTCCCTCAGAGGGCATGCCGCCCGCAGCTCTTCATATAAATAAGCCGGGCGCAGATTGGCGAACAGATTTAATGCCTTTCTAATGCCAAGCAGTCCCGCTTCCGGTCTGCGCTGCGGCGGAAGCTGGTACCAGGGGGACGTTTTCGCGTCACCGCCGATGGATCCCATCAAAACTGCTTCACTGTTCTTTGCCGTCTCAATGGCTTCTTCTGTCAGCGGCACTCCGTGTACGTCGATGGAAGCTCCTCCCATCAGTACCTCTGTATAATCTAATTCAAATCCAAATTTTTTTCCGGCCGCATCCAGAACTTTCTGTGCTTCCCGGACAATCTCCGGTCCGATCCCATCTCCTGGTATCACCGCAATCTTACGTCCCATCATTCTCATCCTTTCTAATCTGTTTACGTTTCCCTATCTATCAATCCTTAAAATTTCCGGAATCTTATCATAATAACCCCGGCAAAAAACGCTTTATCCACTATCTTAATGTATTTTTCCCAATATTTCAACCCAAACACGCTAAAATGTGCTATAATGTTGCTCAGAAGTTCCACCATCCAGGAAAAAAGAAAGAACAGATCTCGCAAGTTTACTTGCGAAGAGCTGGTATTTCTTTTTTAAAGATGTGCGGAACGCACATCAAGCCGCAGACACAAGCTTCGCAAGAAGCGTCGTCAGCTATGCTGACGGTCTGCGGTCTGGATGGTGTAAAAACAAAAAAAGAAAGAGCAGATCTCGCAAGTTTACTTGCGAAGAGCTGGTATTCTAAAAAACACAAAGGAAACCAACATGGACAAACTTGATTATCAGATTTTGAATGAATTGAAGAAAAACGCCCGTCAGACAGCCTCCGACATCAGCAAAAGCATTCATCTGTCGGTGTCTACTGTTATCGAGCGTATTAAAAAGCTGGAGAAATCCGGATTGATCCAATCCTACACAGTAATTACCGATGATTCCAAATTGGGAAATGATATTACAGTGCTGATGGAGATCAGTATGGAGCATCCCAGATATAACGAGGACTTTATCAAGCAGGTAAACACCCACCCCAACATCATTGCATGCTACTATCTCACCGGAGAATTTGATTTTCTACTGAAAATCTGCTGCAAGTCCTCCGATCATCTGGAACAGATACATAAACATATCAAGGACTGCAACGGTGTGCGCCTTACGCGGACCCATTATGTGCTGCGTACTGTAAAAAATATTCACTCCTCTCCGGCTGACTGTGATGAATAAACGGAGGATACCATGAAATTTCTATTTGCTTCTGATTCCTTTAAGGGTACGTTGTCCTCGACGGAGATCTCGGATCTGCTGGAAATAAGCGCTTTCCGCCATTTTCCGGGATGCTCCTGCGTGAAGGTTCCCATCGCAGATGGAGGCGAAGGCACCGTAGACGCTATTATGAGAGCTGCCGGCGGAACGTATCGTCAGGTGACAGTCCATGGCCCTCTGTTCGAGGAACGTATTAGTTCCTATGGGATCATAGATCAAAAGAAAGTCATCATTGAAATGGCAGCCGCCTCCGGTCTACCCCTGGTTCCGGACAAACTGCGGGATCCAATGAAAACAACTACCTATGGAACCGGCCAGCTGATCCGTGATGCTCTGGACTTGGGTTTCCGCCATATTACGGTGGCTATCGGTGGCAGCGCCACCAACGATGGCGGTATGGGAGCAATGATCGCGCTGGGGGCGCGTTTTTTAGATGCTGATGGCCGACAGTTGAAGGGAATCGGCGCTGATCTTTACCATGTTTCGGATATTGATCTGACTCATCTCCACCCCGCCGTGAAAGAGACAGAATTTACTGTTATGTGCGATGTAAACAATCCTCTGACGGGTTCAAACGGCGCCACATACACCTTCGGATCTCAAAAAGGGGCTAATGAAGTTTCTCTGTCTTTATTAGAAACAGGTATGAAAAATTACGCAGCTCTCATAAAACGCAAATTTTCAATTGATGTGGATTCTATGCCCGGAGCAGGCGCAGCCGGCGGCCTCGGCGCAGCTTTGACCGTATTTTTAAACGCAAGGCTCCGATCTGGAATTGAGACAGTTCTGGACTTGATCCATTTTGATGATCTGCTAAAGGATGTGGATCTGGTGGTAACCGGGGAGGGGCGAATAGACTGGCAATCCGCCTGCGGCAAAGTTCCTGCCGGTATCGGACGGCGATGCCAGAAAGCAGGGATCCCGGCTGTAGCCATTGTAGGCGGCATGGGAAGAGGCGCGGAGGAAATCTATTCCCATGGTATCAGCAGCATCCTTCCGACGATTAACGCTGATATGGATATTGCCGAAGCTATGCATCGTTCTGCAGAACTATATGAAAACGCCGCAGATCGGATGTTCCGCCTTCTGAAAGTCGGAATATCTATGAGAAAAGAGAATTAAGATAGAAGGGGCTGTTGAACTAAATGCATTCTTTGCATAATCATAGTTTTCTGAGAGCCTCATCATACGTTGGTACTTCCTGGCTGCAAGCCTGTGCGCAGCAGGCAGGTTAGTATCCATTACGTATGATGGGAAGCGAAAGCGTTCCTCAGAAAACCATGATTATGCAATAAAGTGCTTAGTGCAACAGCCCTTTTTCTTTTTTCTCCGCTTTTCTATTCCGCAGCGCCATCCGAAGCCTTTTCTACCTCTGCAATAGCTGACTTTCTCATGGGGATACGGCAGTTCTTATTATTTCCGAATTCTACAATACAATCATCATCCTGGATAGAAATTACAATGCCATAAAATCCACTGGTAGTAACTACTACATCGCCCACTTCCATGGAAGAAAGCAGAGCGCCAAGTCTTTTCTGCTCCTTCTTCTGGGGACGGATGGCAAAGAAATACATTGCGGCACCGATAATTACAATGTAGACTAACATCAACAGTAATCCGCCACTGCCTGCTGCGGTTGTATCCGCAGCGTCTGTCAATAAATTCATCATTTTATATTTCCTCCTGTACTCTTATCTTGTCTCAATGGCCGCTTTCATTCCGGTGTCTACATATTGCTCCATCAACTTGTTTCTCCGGTGCTTTGCCTTAGACAACTGTAACAATCATACACAATTTGCCAGCTTTCATCAAGTAGTTTTAAAAAATATTTAGGATTCGCCCTGGTAGCGCTCTATTTTTTCCCTCTTATATTCCTGATAACGTCCTTCATCAATGGCATCCCGGATTTCTTCCATCATATGATTATAGAAATACAGGTTATGAAGCACACAGAGCCTCATTCCCAGCATCTCCTTTGCCTTCAGCAAGTGGCGGATATATGCCCGGCTGTAGCTTCGGCAGGCCGGACACTGACACCCTTCCTCAATGGGTCGCTCATCCAGTTCATACCGGGCATTGAACAGATTTAACTTTCCGTCATTGGTATAAACGTGTCCGTGTCTTCCATTCCGGCTGGGATAAACACAGTCAAAAAAGTCCACGCCGCGGTCCACCGCTTCCAGAATATTGATGGGAGTCCCCACCCCCATCAAGTAAATGGGCTTATCCTCCGGAAGATAAGGCACCGTTGATTCGATAATACGGTACATTTCCTCATGGGTTTCCCCCACTGCCAGTCCGCCAATGGCATAACCGTCCAAATTCAGCTCCGCGATCTGTTTGGCATGCTCAACGCGAATATCGTCGTAGATTGCTCCCTGATTAATGCCAAACAGCATCTGACGCCTGTTGATGGTATCTTCCAGGCTGTTCAGCCGATCCATCTCCACCTTACAACGTTTAAGCCATCTGGTTGTCCGATCCACAGAGGCCTGGACATAACCGCGGTCTGCTACACTGGAAGGACATTCATCGAAGGCCATCGCTATAGTGGATGCCAGATTGGACTGAATCTGCATGCTCTCCTCCGGTCCCATAAAAATCTTTCGCCCGTCAATATGAGACTGAAAGTAGACTCCCTCTTCCTTAATCTTTCTCAAACTTGCCAGAGAAAACACCTGAAATCCTCCGGAATCCGTCAAGATAGGGCGATCCCAGTTCATAAATTTATGAAGACCTCCCAGTTTTTTTACAATCTTATCTCCCGGGCGCACATGAAGATGGTACGTATTAGACAATTCCACCTGCGTCCCGATGCCCCGCAGATCTTCTGTGGAGACTGCTCCTTTGATGGCAGCCACTGTACCTACATTCATAAAAACAGGAGTCTGAATCACCCCATGTACCGTGTGGAACTCTCCTCGTTTGGCTCGGCCGTCCTTCTTTATCAGTTTATAATCTTTGCTCATTTGTTGATTACCTTTCACATATGAATATATCACTTTATACTTTCTTAAGGAACCGCTGATTTAATCATCGTTTCCTTAAAACGCAGGATCGCAGAAAATCGCAGTAGAATGGCACTTCGTGCCGCGATTTTCGCGAGGGAAGCACTTTAATCAGTGCTTCCTTAAGTATATATGGAAAAAATTAATATTGCAAGAGGTTTGAAATTCTCCGCATTATGTCGTATAATGTAGTGTTGCATCGATTCATAAGTCAAACTTTTATTTTTCAACATATATTATTTGCACTGCAAAGGAGGGAGCAGATAGTATCTGCTAAATTTTATGGAAAAGACTACATTACATACTCTGGGGATCGATATCGGATCCACCACGGTAAAAATTGCCGTACTGGATTCCGAACAAAAACTTTTGTTCTCTGACTATGAGCGCCATTATGCCAACATTCAGGAGACATTGGCCGCACTGATCCAGAAAGCGAAGGATCAGCTTGGAGAACTGGAGGTGTCCCCCGTTATCACCGGTTCCGGCGGACTAACCCTGGCGAATCATATGGAAGTGCCTTTTGTGCAGGAGGTTATCGCTGTAGCCTCCTCTCTGCAGCATTTTGCCCCTCAGACCGATGTCGCCATTGAGCTTGGCGGTGAAGACGCAAAAATAATTTATTTTGAAGGCGGCACGGTGGAACAGCGCATGAATGGCATCTGCGCAGGCGGTACCGGATCTTTCATCGATCAGATGGCATCTCTGCTCCAGACAGACGCCCCAGGATTGAATGAATATGCCAAGAGCTACCAATCGCTCTACTCCATCGCGGCCCGCTGCGGCGTGTTCGCGAAATCTGATATCCAGCCTCTGATCAACGAGGGGGCAACAAAAGAAGATCTGGCCGCATCTATTTTTCAGGCAGTGGTCAACCAGACCATTAGCGGTCTGGCCTGCGGAAAACCCATCCGGGGGCATGTGGCATTCCTTGGAGGGCCCCTCCATTTCCTCTCACAGCTTAGGGAAGCGTTTATCCGTACCTTGAAGTTAGACGAGGAGCATGCCATCATTCCGGAAAACTCTCACCTGTTCGCCGCCATCGGCTCTGCCCTAAACGCAAAGCCGGAGGTACAGACTACACTGGGCGCACTGGTGGAAAAACTCTCCGGAAATATTACAATGGAATTTGAAGTGGCCCGCATGGAGCCCCTGTTTGCCTCCCAGGAGGATTACAATGAATTTATCGAACGCCAGAACAGCTACAACGTTGTGACCGATGATCTGGAGACCTACGAAGGAAACTGTTTCCTTGGTATTGACGCAGGTTCCACCACCACCAAGGCTGCTCTGGTGGGGGAAGATGGTTCCTTGCTCTACTCATTTTACAGCAACAATAACGGCAGTCCTTTAAAAACCACGATCCGCGCCATGAAAGAGATCTATTCTCTGCTTCCGGAAACAGCCCATATTGCCTATTCCTGCTCCACCGGTTACGGGGAAGCGCTCATCAAGGCCGCTCTTATGCTGGACGAAGGCGAAGTAGAGACCGTATCCCATTACTATGCCGCTGCCTTCTTTGATCCAGAAGTAGACTGTATCCTGGACATCGGCGGACAGGATATGAAATGTATCAAGATCAAAAATGAGACCGTAGACAGCGTTCAGCTGAACGAAGCCTGCTCTTCCGGCTGCGGTTCCTTTATTGAAACCTTTGCTAAATCCCTGAACTACTCTGTGCAGGATTTCGCAAAGGCCGCATTATTTGCCAAGCATCCTATTGACCTTGGCACGCGCTGCACCGTTTTCATGAATTCCAAGGTAAAACAGGCGCAGAAAGAGGGGGCTGAGGTCTCCGACATCTCCGCCGGTCTGGCCTACTCTGTTATCAAAAACGCATTATATAAGGTAATAAAGGTATCCGATGCCGCTGAACTGGGCAAACACATCGTCGTTCAGGGCGGAACTTTTTACAATGATGCAGTACTGCGCAGCTTTGAGCGTATCGCGGGCTGTGAGGCCATCCGCCCGGACATTGCCGGTATTATGGGAGCTTTTGGCGCTGCTCTCATCGCCAGAGAGCGCTACAAACCGGAAGTGGAAACCACTATGCTCTCCATAGACCAGATCAACGCCCTGCAATTCACCACTCATATGGCTAAATGCAAAGGCTGCACCAACCAGTGCCGCCTCACCATCAACCGTTTCTCCGGCGGGCGCCAGTTTATCAGCGGAAACCGCTGTGAGAGAGGTATTGGCAAGGAGCGTAACAAAGACAATATTCCGAACTTGTTTGATTTCAAAAACAAACTGCTCTTCTCCTATTTACCGTTGGAGGAAGATGAGGCAGTTCGCGGGACTGTGGGAATTCCGAGAGTATTGAATATGTACGAGAACTATCCATTCTGGTTCCGGTTTTTCACTGACTTGAAATACCGTGTGATACTCTCGCCAGCCTCTTCCAGGAAGATCTATGAGCTGGGAATCGAATCCATCCCCAGCGAGTCGGAATGCTACCCGGCGAAACTTGCTCACGGACATGTGCAGTGGTTGATCAAGCAGGGAGTGAAGTATATCTTCTACCCCTGTATCCCCTACGAGCGCCAGGAGTTCCCTGAGGCCCAGAACCATTACAATTGTCCTATTGTCACCTCCTACGCAGAGAATATCAAGAATAATGTGGAGGATCTTCGGACGAAAAATATCCGCTTTGATAATCCTTTTATCGCCTTTACCAATCTTGATACAGTAACAAAACAGTTGGTAAAATGCTTTTCGGATCTGCCTGCAAAAGAAGTGGTCGCTGCGGCCAAAGCCGGCTGGGAAGAGCTGAATCACACCAGGGAAGTGATGTATCAGAAAGGGCAGGAAACTCTGGATTATCTTCAGGAAACCGGACGGCGGGGTATTGTGCTGGCTGGACGACCTTATCATATTGATTCGGAGATCAACCACGGTATTCCAGAGCTGATCAATTCCTACGGCATCGCCGTGCTGACGGAAGATTCGATCTCTAACTTAAATCAGGTAGAACGCCCGCTGATCGTGCTGGATCAATGGATGTACCACAGCCGTCTGTATGCCGCCGCTAATTATGTCAAAACAAGAGATGACCTGGATCTGATCCAGCTTAACTCCTTTGGCTGCGGTCTGGACGCAGTCACTACCGACTGTGTGAGCGATATCCTCTCCGACTCAGGCAAGATCTACACCTGCCTGAAAATTGATGAGGTAAACAATCTGGGCGCTGCCAGAATCCGTATCCGCTCTTTAATCGCGGCCATCCGTGTACGGGAAGAGCGAAACACGAAGCGCACATTGAAACCTGCAAACATCACGCCTGTGGTATTCACCGAAGAAATGAGGAAAGAATATACTATTCTCTGCCCGCAGATGTCTCCCATCCATTTCGGAATGCTGGAAGCGGCATTCAAAGCCAATGGTTATCGTCTGGAGGTAGTGAATGCCGATGAGCGCAAGGCAGTAGATACCGGGTTAAAATATGTAAACAATGACGCCTGCTACCCATCCCTGATCGTAGTTGGACAGATGATGGATGCGCTGCTCTCAGGCAAATATGACCTGAACCGCACCGCCATCATTATGACGCAGACCGGAGGCGGCTGCCGCGCATCCAACTATGTAGGTTTCTTCCGCAGAGCGCTGCGAAAAGCCGGCATGGAACAGATTCCGGTAATCTCTCTAAATGTTAGTGGTCTGGAAGCTAACCCCGGTTTTAAGATCACCTTTTCTCTGCTGAAGCGCGGACTGTTCGCCGCAGAGTTTGGGGATATCTTCATGCGCTGTCTCTACCGGATGCGCCCCTATGAGTTGGTACCCGGTTCCGCCAACGAGCTGCATCGGAAGCTGGAAAAGAAATGTATCGATTTTCTCTCCGGTTCCCGCGTAACTTACGGCGGGTACAAAAAACTTTGCCGGGAGATCATCCAGGAATTTGACCGTCTGCCTATCACCGATGAAGTAAAACCAAAAGTCGGTGTGGTGGGCGAGATTCTGGTAAAATTCCTTCCGGCTGCAAACAACCATCTGGTAGAGCTCCTGGAGGCGGAGGGTGCACAGGCAGTAGTTCCTGATCTGATGGATTTCCTGCTCTACTGTTTCTACAATCAGAACTTTAAAGCAGAAAATCTTGGCACCAAGAAGAGCACTGCCACTCTCTCCAATATGGTGAATTCCTTCCTGGAACAGCTTCGCAAAACGGCCAGAGCAGAGTTTGATAAGAGCCGGCACTTCGATCCCCCTGCCCATATTCAGGATCTGGGCAATATGGCAAAAGACATCGTTTCTCTGGGCAACCAGACAGGAGAAGGCTGGTTCCTGACCGGAGAGATGCTGGAACTGATCCACTCCGGCACCAACAATATCGTCTGCACTCAGCCCTTTGCCTGCCTGCCCAATCATGTAGTAGGAAAAGGCGTGATCAAAGAGCTGCGCCGTCAATATCCTCTCTCCAATATTGTAGCTATCGACTACGATCCCGGAGCCAGTGAGGTAAATCAGTTGAATCGTATCAAACTGATGCTCTCCACAGCGCAGAAGAATTTAAATAAGGCAAGCGCCGAATAATACTAAGAAGGGGCTGCTGCATATTGCATTTGATTGTATAACAAAGCTCTCAAAAAGCTATATTCATACAAATTGTGCATTTCATGCAGCAGCCCCTATGAAAATGAGGATCATCATCTTTGTTCGGATGAGTAATAAGGAAGGATCAACTTCTGACCGTAGTAAATTTTATCGCTCTTCATACTATTCACTTCCTGTATCTCCTTCATGTATGCATGAATAGAGGAATACTCTTCCGTCATATGCTCCTGAGCGATTCCCCAAAGGGTATCATCTGCCCGAACAGTAACAGCCGTGTAATATTTATAGGTCGGCGCTTTTCGCACCGTAATTCTGGAGAAACCAGTCAGCGCCATACCAAGCATCAATCCCAGCGCCAGCATGGCGGCAGCCATGCACACGCGCCTTCTCATGGCCGCTCTCCGTCTTCGCTGGCGGATTCTTGACAGCCGCGCCTCTCTCCCATAAACATAATTGTTCCTGCCACTATACCCTCTATTAGCTCTTCCTGTGTCATTCATCATCTCAATCTCTCCCCTTGACAAGAACGTCTGTTCGTTTCTTTTCTACATTATAGCGCCCGAACAGATGTTTGTCAACAGAAAAATCGAACAAATATTCTAAACATTTGTTTGCATTTTAAATGATCCTATGTTATACTTTTCTCATTAATATTGTTCAGGAGGGCTGCTGTATGGCTTACGGAAAAATCACAAAAAAGCAGGAAGAGATTCTGGAATATATTAAGAACGAAATATTGAATCGGGGATTTCCACCTGCTGTCAGGGAAATTTGTGAGGCAGTTCATCTGAAATCCACCTCATCGGTTCACGCGCATCTGGAAACGCTGGAGAAGAACGGTTATATCCGAAGAGATCCTACAAAGCCCCGGGCCATTGAGATTCTGGATGATAACTTTAACCTGACCCGCCGGGAAGTAGTTAATGTTCCCATTGTTGGAACAGTTGCCGCCGGTCAGCCTATTCTTGCCGTGGAAAATATTGAGAATTATTTCCCGATTCCTGCGGAATATATGCCGAACGAACAGAGTTTCCTTTTAAAGGTAAAAGGCGATAGCATGATCAACATTGGAATTCTGGACGGCGATCAGGTACTTGTTAAAAAACAGTCCACTGCCAGAGATGGAGATATTGTGGTAGCGTTGATTGAAGATTCCGCCACTGTTAAGACATTTTACAAAGAGAACGGCTACATTCGGCTGCAGCCGGAAAATGAGTTCATGGATCCCATCATTGTGCATGGAGATGTACAGATATTAGGAAAAGTATTTGGCGTATTCCGTTTTTACCATTAAAATGTATTGGTTTACATACCCTACTCATTATAATGGGGCGTCTTAAAAGGGTCATCGCAAAATATACGACAAAAGGTTCCGTAGTTGTCAGAAACCGCTTGATCAGAATTTTGCAGCGACCCTTTTTCTTTAAATTATCTGGTAAATTGTGTAATTGCCCAGTTTTCTTACTTCTACTGCCTCTGCTCCCTTATCATAATAAGTGTGGATATAATTCATGGTCAGCTCGATATCATTATCGATCAGATAGACCTTTTCATTTCCGATCATATCACGATATGGATTTTCAATACCGTAATCAGAAAGAGTTTTCAGGCAAGGGGCGGAGTTCGTTATCCAGCCGCCCAAAAAGCTTATATTATTCATGATGCCAAACGGCATCGCATCAAATGGTCCATAGCCATCCGCTGCAGATATGGTACCAATTTTAGCCAAATACAGATGTTCCTTATCTCTTCCAGGTTCTTCAAAAGCCGTACGGCTTTGGATTCTCTGAGAATATACACTATAGCGGCCTAATCTCCAATCTTCTTTCCATATCCCTTGCAGCATGATCAAAAGCATCAAGCCATATAAAATTCCAGTCTTGGCACAATACTTTCCCTTATCCGCAGATAATAGCCATACTATAACCAGAGCAGCCGAAAACCATAAACCTACATCTACGCGGTTTATCATGTATCTCCCTTTATAAAACATATAAAAATATAAAATGCTAAAGAAAAGCAATTCATAAATCAGCGCCAATATTGCTGACGCTCTGGGTTCTCCCCAGAAAAGCCACAAGATCAATATGATCAGAAAACCGTAGAATACCGTTGTTTTAAAAATTTTTGTAGAAAACTGCTTCAGGAACTGTTTTACTAACGATAAATCTACCCTCTGTTCAGGCTTGGCCTGGATAAGTTTTTCAATAACTGTTTTAGAAAACTTCTCAGGATCATTGAAATTCCAACTCCTGTACAGCCTTAATGCTTCCCCATCAAGATTCAGTTCTTGATATAACTCCCGGTTGTCATTCTCATCCGGAAAACCATAATCCAGCAATTCCGTCCTTGCCTGATTATATGCTATATAATTTTCCCATACCGGATCCTTTGTATACATAAGGGTATCAATCAGGTATAATCCGGCCGCCAGCACCATCATGGCGCCAAATACAGAAAAGTACGTCAACAGATATCTTCGCCGTTTGTCCCCTTTCCGCCGTTTTAATTCCAGCAACAGATAAAATCCAATTCCAGTCATAAGCGCGCTGCAAGCCACGAACTGTACGATGCGATACATCGCCCCAACACTGCCTAACAAAAACCCTGCAAGCAGAGCCTTTGGACAAATTCTTTCTTCTAAGACAGCATAAAACAGCAAAAACATGGAAGCCGCAGCCAGAATTCCCGCTGTTTTTGTGTATTGTATTTTGATATAACATTCATATCCAAAAAACAAAAGCAGAGCCAGAGATGCGCACAGACCGGGAATGGGTTTTAACCTGTTTAGGATTACCCATGTAACTGCCGTAAAGGCTGCCAGCAGAAAAGCATACTGTATTAGCGTATACCATGGGACATTGCCATTTATTCTATAAAAGAATCGATAAATCAATCCTAAAATATAATTTTGATATACCAGATGCGCATCGAAACTCCCGCGGGAGCCATTGGCAAACTCACAGATCGCGATATCATCATTTGTCTCAAAGGACGGAATCATTAAAAGAAGCATTCCAAGCAGCAGAAGCACGTTTACTCCCAAAGCAAACCATATCTTCGTCCTATACTTCTTAATCCACTGTTTCATAAGTCTTACTCTTCCACTTCCGATATCAGAATACAGTTAGGTGTCTCCACCTTCAGTTGTTTCCCCTTCATGACAATGGTCCCTTTCTCATAATCAATCGTGAAGAAACGCATATAATTGGATTCGTGGCAGAGCACGATCAGTTCTTTCTCGTCAGGAAGTACATCTACGTCTTTTGGATAACCGCCACTGATAGGTAAAATACAGATTTTCTTCAGCATTCCGCTTTCCTGGTCTATGGAAAATATGCCTACCGTGTTTTCCCCGGCACTGGAGCAGTAAAGATACCTTCCGCTGGGAGATATCTTTAAGGCACAGCAGGCGCTGCTTACTTCTTTCTCGTCCATCAGACTGTCCACTTCCTGCAAAAGTTCAAATTCCGGAGATTTCCCGCTTCCATCATAGGCATACACCCGGATCTTATTGGAAAGTTCACAGTTAATATATGCATATTTCCCATCTTTACTAAAACACATCAGCCTGGGACCGGACTCCAGTTCACAGCGCAGGATATCATACAGCGTTAATCTGCCTGTAGTGGGATGAACCTTGTAGATCTTCACCTGATCCACACCATTATCCACCGCGCACAGATATTTCCCGTCCGGAGTAGGAATCACGCAGCTCACATGGGGCCTGAAGTTTCGCTCCGCCACACTGCCCAATCCCTTGTGGAAGACCCCGTCCATAACACTGCCCAGTCT
>CACYXH010000012.1:47410-47918 GCA_902778245.1 uncultured Lachnospiraceae bacterium
AAATTTGCCCGTTACATCTGTGGACAGATAACATCCTCTCATTCCGTCAATCCCCACTTTATTGATGGGAGTCAAGTCGCCGTTTGGTTCAATTTTCAGCACTTCCACTCCCTCATCAGCGATGGAATACAGATATTTTCCATTGTAAGATTTCGTCAGATAGGATGAATTGTGTACCGGCACCACATTCCGCTCATGGAACACCCCCGTTTCCATATCAATATCATAAACGTGTATTCCCAAACTGCTTCCATGAGTGTAGGTACCCACATAAGCCACATATTTTTTCTTTTCCATAGAGAAATCCTCCTTCTCTGATTTGCGGAATAATGGTCCGCTTTGAGAATATCTTACCATATGTGTTGGGTTTTGTTAAGTGTTTTCAAATTTTTCTATTGACACCAGCCCACAACGTAGTATAATCATGCTTAGCGTGTTTAGTAACAGTAAACTTTTTGTTTATTTTAACTGCTAATTCAGTATTACTAAACTTAAAGTTAAGTATTCA
>CACYXH010000013.1 GCA_902778245.1 uncultured Lachnospiraceae bacterium
GGCGAGTACATTCTGCCAAAGGCAGGTACGAAGTTTACTTCTGAGACATTGATTGAACACTGGAAAAAACTGGTAGATAAATATCCGATCATTTCCATTGAGGATGCGCTGGATGAGGAAGACTGGGAAGGCTGGCAGCTTCTGACAAAGGAACTGGGCGGAAAGGTACAGCTGGTGGGGGACGATCTGTTCGTTACGAACACGGAACGTCTGAAAAAAGGAATAGAGCTTGGCTGCGGAAATTCCATTCTGATCAAGCTGAATCAGATCGGTTCCGTATCTGAGACTCTGGAAGCCATTAAGATGGCGCATAAAGCAGGCTATACCGCCATTTCGTCCCACCGTTCCGGAGAGACGGAAGATACCACCATCGCAGATCTGGCTGTGGCACTGAATACCTGCCAGATCAAGACCGGAGCGCCGAGCCGTACGGAGCGCGTGGCGAAGTACAATCAGCTTTTGCGTATTGAGGAAGAGCTGGGCGCCAGCGCAGTATATCCTGGAACCGGAGCATTTAATGTAAAGAGATAACAGGCAGCGAAAGCCAGAGTCTGGATAGGGAAGGGACCGTTGAAAAATTTTGACTCGTCATATATTTTTCAGCGGTCCCTATCTATACGCCAGAGACTTTCGGATAATGAATTTTGGTTTGACTATTTCTTTAGGGTATTGTATTATACCTGATAACAGTATTTACTTTTCTGTGGAAGGAGGAAGCAGCCATGCGTTCAAAATCTCAAAGAAACGTTGCCATCCTTTTGGGTATTGTGATACTTCTTGCCCTGCTGCTTTCTGCCTTCTGTATTGTTGCAGAAATTGATCATGACTGCACAGGTGAGAACTGTCCAATCTGTGCCTGCATTCAGCAGTGCGAGAATAACATTCGGCAAATGGGAGACGGAACGGTCGCTATGATAGCTGCCGTATTACTTATTGCAGTCTTTCTTCTGCCGTCGTTATTGATTGTCACAAATCTTTCTCAAGCTACGCTTGTCACACAAAAAGTTCGCCTGAATAATTGAAGACTTCCGGCAGGGGTGTACTATGCTCATTTTGGGTTCATAGGCGCCCTTGTTTTGTTGCTTGCAGTTTAGGAAAACATACGGAGGTTTTATCATGAAAAAAAAATATTTCTTATATTATTGCCGCCATGTTGATGGTGGGCAGTCTTTTTGCGTACAGTTCTGAATATACAGCGGCCGAGAAGAGCGCGGATTCGCTTCAAATTGTCACTACGATCTTTCCCGAATATGACTGGGTAAAACAAATCCTCGGAGACAACCCGGCAGACGCGCAGGTAACCATGCTTTTAGATAACGGTGTGGATCTTCACAGCTACCAGCCGACTGCTGAGGATATATTGAAAATATCTACCTGCGATCTGTTTATCTATGTTGGAGGGGAATCCGATGAATGGGTGGAAGACGCTCTGCAGGAAGCGACAAACAAGGATATGGTTGTTATCAACCTTCTGGATGTACTTGGAGATAAGGTGAAAGAAGAGGAACTTGTGGAAGGTATGGAGGGAGAAGAGGAAGACGAAGAGGGGGATGACGAAGAGCCGGAGTATGATGAGCATGTTTGGCTTTCCCTGAGAAATGCATCCATTCTCTGTGAGAGGATAGCGGATGCTCTTACGTCGGTTGATGCCAAGCATGGGGATGTCTATGAAAGTAATGTGACTGCCTACAAAGATAAACTGAGTGCCTTGGACACAAAATATGAGAATGCGGTTTCTAACGGCTCCGTTAACACTCTGCTTTTTGGCGACCGGTTTCCATTCCGCTATCTGGTGGATGATTATGGCCTTGATTATTTTGCCGCATTTGTGGGATGCTCCGCTGAAACAGAGGCAAGCTTTGAGACAATTATTTTCCTTGCGCAAAAAGTTAACGAACTTTCGCTGCCTTGTATTATGACAATAGAAGGAACGGATCACAAGATTGCAGAAACGATTGTTCAGAACACAGAGACGAAGGATCAGAAGATATTAACAATAGATTCTATGCAATCCACAACAGCGCGGGATGTACAAAATGGCACCACATATCTTTCATTGATGGAGAGCAACCTTGAGGTGTTGAAAGAAGCGCTGCAGTAGGAGGAGATATCATGGCTTTACTCACCATTCAGGATCTGTCCCTTGGATATGATTCCCATAAGATAGTAAAAGATTTGAATTTTTCAGTGAATGCCGGAGACTATCTGTGCATTGTTGGGGAAAATGGCTCCGGTAAGACAACGCTTATGAAGAGCCTACTTCATCTTCAGGATCCGATCAGCGGTCAGATTCTGGCGGGTGATGGACTAAAAGCAAACGAGATTGGATATCTTCCGCAGCAGACGGTGGTTCAAAAAGATTTTCCGGCATCCGTGAGAGAGATTGTTCTCTCCGGATGCCAGGGACGCTGCGGCTTGCGTCCTTTTTACAACAAAGAAGAAAAGCAGCTGGCAGCAGAAAATATGCGGCGCATGGGTGTTATGGAGTTTGCGAACCGATGCTATCGGGAACTTTCCGGCGGCCAGCAGCAGAGGGTACTGTTGGCCAGGGCACTCTGCGCCACAAGAAAACTATTGTTGCTGGATGAGCCGGTATCTGGTCTTGATCCAAAAGTCACGATAGATATGTACCATCTTATAAAAGATTTAAATTCCGAAGGAATCACTATCATTATGATTTCCCACGATATAGCCACAGCGGTCCGCTATGCAAGCCATATTTTGCATATTGGATCAACCACATTCTTCGGCACCACGCAAGAGTATAGGAAAAGCGATGTGGGAAACTTCTTTATAGCGCAGGAAGGCGGTGATGGAAATGCTTGCTAAACTCGGAATGTATCTGCAGTACCCCTTTGTGAGATATGCGCTGATGGTTGGGGTATTGATAGCGCTCTGTTCTTCTCTGCTGGGTGTCACTTTAGTGCTGAAACGTTTTTCATTTATTGGGGACGGATTGTCTCATGTGGCGTTCGGCGCAATGGCTATCGCAAGTGTCCTGAATCTGACGAACGAAATGCTGCTGGTGCTTCCGGTTACAGCCATCAGCGCAATATTGCTTCTGCGCTCCGGCCAGAACGCAAAAATCAAAGGGGATGCTGCCATTGCCATGATCTCCGTCGGTACGCTGGCATTTGGATATCTCATCATGAATATTTTTTCCACATCATCGAATTTATCCGGCGATGTGTGCAGTACGTTGTTTGGTTCTACTTCCATACTGACATTGACACCCCGGGAAGTATGGCTTTGTGCTGTCCTGTCGATCATGGTAGTAGTATTGTTTGTGTTGTTTTACAACAAGATTTTTGCTGTTACATTTGATGAGGATTTTTCGAAGGCGGTGGGAACGAAAGCGGAGAGCTACAATTTGCTGATCGCAATTATAATTGCAGTGATCATTGTCCTTGCAATGAATCTTGTGGGGTCGCTGCTCATATCGGCACTTGTTATTTTTCCGGCATTATCAGCCATGCGCTTGTTTCGGAGCTTTAAAGGGGTTACAGTATGCTCGGCTTTGCTCTCGGTAGTATGTGCTTTTTCGGGAATTATCATATCCATACTGGCCGGAACGCCAGTGGGCTCTACTATCGTGGCCGTAGACGTTTTGGCTTTCGCAATCTGCTGTTTGGCGGGACGGATTACAGGAGGTGCTTAGAGATGACTATTCGGAAAATTTTTTGTATATACGTATGCATGCTTTTGGCTGGAATGATGGCCGGATGCGGGAAAAATTCTGCAGCAGATAGCTCCGCAGCAGATAGTTCCGCAGCAGATAGTTCTGCAGTAGATGGCTCCGAAGCTGGCGGTATTGATATTGACCTGACAGCTTTGTCCAGCACAATGGTTTATTCCGAAGTATACAACATGATGTATGCACCGGAAGAATATATTGGAAAGACGGTGAAGATGGACGGACTTTTCAGTGTCTATCAGGATCAGTCAACGGGGAATAATTATTTTGCCTGCGTCATCCAGGACGCTGCAGCGTGCTGTGCCCAGGGGATTGAATTCCAGTTATCGGACGATTATGTTTACCCGGAGGACTACCCGGAAGTAGGCGACAGTGTATCGGTTATCGGCGTGTTTGATACTTATCAGGAAGGAGATTATCGGTATTGCACTCTGAGAAATGCCAGGTTGACGGGGTGAACTCAATTCTGAAATTTTGTAATCTTTGGATTTGACTAATCAGTAGGAGTGTCATATGATAAAAATATCAGAATTTGAACAGGAGGGTTATTATGAGTACGTTTAATTTAAGAAAACTGGGGGCCTTTGCAGGTGGTGTACTGTTTGGAACAGCGGGTATCAAAATTCTTTCCAGCAAGGATGCCAAAAAGGTTTACACGCATTGTACGGCGGCTGTGCTTCGGGCGAAAGACAGTGTGGTGAAAACGGCCACCGCCATTCAGGAGAATGGGGAGGATATCCTGGCGGAAGCGAAAAAGATCAACGATGAGCGCGTGGCAGAGGAAGAAGAAGCTGTGGTGGAAGATATAGATGAAGAAACGGAAAGCGAAAAAGAGAACGGGGCGGAATAAGTGAAATTCATAATCAAACATGAAATGACCGGCCGCATTCGTGTTCACCTGGCGGTAAAACGTATGAGCTATCGTGAGGCAGACACGCTGCTTTACTTTCTGCAGAATTTGGATGGTGTGACAGGGGCAAAGGTCTATGAGCAGACCGGGGACGCTTACGTCTGCTATACTGGAGCCCGTGAGGAGATCATTCTGGCTTTGAGACGCTTCCGGTTTGAAAAAGTAGAAGTGCCGGAGGAGATCCTGCAAAATTCCGGGAGAGAACTGAATGCGATTTACAAAGAAAAACTGATTAATCAGGTGGTTCTCAGAATAGGGAGAAAGCTGTTTCTTCCTGTTTCTATCCGAACAGTCATTACCTTGGCGAAATCCATGAGATACATCGGCGCGGGCATTTCCAGTCTGCGTGGACGCAGGCTGGATGTTTCGGTTCTGGATGCCACCGCAATAGGCGTATCTGTTTTGCGGGGTGATACAAAGACAGCCAGTTCAGTTATGTTCCTGCTTGGGATAGGTGAAATCCTGGAAGAGTGGACCCACAAAAAATCGGTGGGTGATCTGGCCCGCAGTATGTCCCTGAATATCCCGAAGGTTTGGGTAAAAGCCGGGGGACAGGAAATCCTGGTGAACACGGATACTGTGTCTGAGGGAGATTCTGTGGTGGTACACATGGGTAACGTGATTCCCTTCGACGGCATTGTGACAGAGGGGGAGGGCATGGTGAATCAGTCTTCTCTCACCGGCGAGGCGCTGCCTGTACGCAGAGAGCAGGATGACTATGTTTACGCGGGAACGGTTTTGGAAGAGGGGGAACTGACTTTCCGGGTGAAGAAAGTTTCCGGCACTACCCGGTACGAAAAAATTGTGACCATGATTGAGGAGACGGAGAAACTGAAGTCTTCCATGGAGAGCAAAGCGGAGCGTCTGGCAGACCGTCTGGTTCCCTATACATTGGGGGGAACCGGTCTTGTGTGGCTGCTGACCCGCAATGCCACAAAGGCGATGGCTGTGCTGATGGTGGATTTTTCTTGCGCATTGAAGCTGGCGATGCCCATCACAGTGCTGTCTGCCATTCGGGAGGCCGGCACGCATCACGTCACAGTGAAAGGCGGAAAATACCTGGAGGCAATAGCTGAGGCAAAGACGATTGTCTTTGACAAGACGGGAACCCTGACTAAGGCCAGACCTACCGTGAAAGCGGTGGTACCGTTCTGCGAGATGGAAGAAGGGAATCTGCTGCGCATAGCGGCCTGCCTGGAGGAGCATTTTCCCCATTCTATGGCGAAAGCTGTGGTAAGAGAAGCGCAGGAGCGGGGGCTGGAACATGAGGAGATGCATTCCAAAGTGGATTACATTGTAGCCCATGGTATTTCCAGCTCTATTGAAGGTAAGAAAGTGATCATCGGCAGCGCTCACTTTGTATTTGATGATGAAGCCTGCAAAGTCCGCCCGGAGTATCAGGAACGGTTTGATAAAATTCCGGCGGAATATTCGCATCTGTATCTGGCTATCGAGCAGGAACTGGCAGCAGTGATCTGTATTGAAGATCCTCTGCGGGAGGAAGCGGCCCAGGTAGTTCGATCGCTGAAAAAGGCAGGATTTGACAAAGTGGTAATGATGACCGGGGACAGCGAGCGCACCGCGGCAGCTGTGGCTGCCCATGTGGGTGTGGATGAATATTACTCCGAAGTCCTTCCGGAAGACAAAGCAGGATTTATTGCCCGGGAAAAAGAGGCGGGCAGAAAGGTGCTGATGATCGGGGACGGCATCAATGATTCTCCGGCGCTGTCTGCGGCAGATGTAGGAATCGCCATCAGTGATGGAGCAGAGATTGTCAGGGAGATCGCGGACATTACTATTTCAGCGGACAGTCTGTATGAGATCGTCACGTTAAAGAATCTGAGCGATGCGCTGATGCAAAGAATTCACAAAAACTACCGTAACATCGTGAGCTTTAATACCGGTCTGATCGTGCTGGGAGTGGCAGGAATTTTGCAGCCCACCGTGTCGGCCACCTTGCACAATCTCTCTACCATATGTTTCAGTGTCCGGAGCATGAAGAGCCTGCTGGAGAGTGCCGATGGAAATGTGACTTGATATTTTCTTGACAATCTCATGTAAAGTGATATGATAGTTATGTTGGACTAATATAAATGGTCAAAGTAATAGAATATATTAATAGGAGGGATTTACCATGCAAAGATTTACAAACCCAAGGGATATTTATCACGGAAAGGGAGCCCTGGAGGCCCTGAAAACACTGGATGGAAAGAAAGCCATCATCTGCGTCGGCGGCGGCTCTATGAAGCGCTTCGGATTCCTTGACAAAGCGAAAGCATATCTGGAAGAGGCTGGAATGGAAGTAACCATCTTCGAAGGGATCGAGTCTGATCCGTCTGTGGAGACCGTTATGAAAGGCGCTGCTGTTATGCAGGAATTTGAGCCGGATTGGATCGTGGCTATCGGCGGAGGTTCTCCCATCGATGCGGCGAAAGCAATGTGGATCAAGTACGAGTATCCGGACACCACGTTCGAAGATATGTGTAAGGTATTCGGGTTGCCGAAGCTGAGAACAAAGGCCCGCTTCTGTGCGGTATCCTCAACTTCCGGTACAGCTACTGAAGTAACCGCTTTCTCAATCATTACAAACTATGCGAACGGCATCAAATATCCCATCGCTGATTTCGAGATTACACCGGACGTGGCCATCGTAGATCCAGAGCTGGCAGAGACTATGCCGAAGAAACTCGTGGCACACACCGGTATGGATGCTCTGACCCACGCGGTTGAAGCATATGTGTCCACGGTGCACAGCGATTTCACCGATGCTCCTGCAATCCGTGCCATCGAGATGATCCAGAGAGATCTGGTAAATTCTTACAATGAGGATATGGCAGCGCGCGATGACATGCACAGCGCACAGTGCCTGGCAGGTATTGCGTTCTCGTCCGGATTGCTGGGTATTGTTCATTCCATGGCCCACAAGACTGGAGCCGCTTTCGCGGATTACGGTGCACACATCATTCATGGCGCCGCAAATGCAATGTATCTGCCGAAGGTCATTGCTTTTAATGCCAAGAATGAAGAGGCGAAGAAGAGATATGGTGTTATTGCAGATTACATGCATCTGGAAGGAACAACGGATGATGAGAAGGTTGCTTCTCTGATCGAATACATCCGCGGTCTGAACGATCAGCTGAACATTCCGCACTGCATCAAGAATTACGGCGCAGACAGCTATCCCACCGAGCAGGGCTTTGTTCCCGAAGAGGTATTCCTGGAAAGACTTCCCGAAATCGCAAAGAACGCGATCCTGGATGCTTGCACCGGCTCCAATCCAAGACAGCCCAGCCAGGAAGAGATGGAAAAACTGCTGAAGTGCTGCTACTACGATACGGAAGTTGATTTCTGATGAAGGAACTTCGGGATAAGCGGGGGCTGACGGAAGAGGAATTCTTGCGGCAGTATAATCCGGATAAATATCCGAAGCCGTTCCTGACAGCGGACATTGTTGTATTCAGAAAGCCAGAAAAAGAGGAAGGAAGCTCGGAGGTGCTTCTGATCCGCCGGGGCGGCCATCCCTATCTGGGATATTGGACGCTGCCGGGAGGATTTGCCAAGCAGGGCGAAACGCTGGAGCAGACAGCAGCCCGGGAACTTGAGGAGGAGACAGGCATCACCGGGGTATCTCTGAAATTGGTTGGAGTCTACAGCGAGCCGGGGCGGGATCCTAGAGGCTGGGTGGTCTCAGCCGCCTATGCTGCCATGATCGGAAAAGAAGCAGCCACGGCCAGAGCTGGAGATGACGCGGAAGATATCAGGTGGGCAAGGTTGGAATGTGATCGGGAAGGGAACTGGAGATTTCTGACCGAACAAAAGGAAAAGCTGGCCTTTGATCACCAACGGATACTGTCCGACGCGATAACGGTTATGCAGAAATAAAAATACTTAGGGCTGTATGCATTTAATGCGATGCCCCTTAGAAAGAGACTGTCACATAGAGACGGATACAGGGATGTGGATATACATCATCGGTTCTAGTGTGCCGGTCTCTTTTTATGGTTCAATCGCAAAATTTGCGACAATTCATTGACATGTGAGAGTGTCTGTGTTATTGTGGTTAGAAGCAACTAACGCAAAACAGGGGAGAAAGAGAGAAATCAGATGGCGGTATCGTATAACATTAATACCGTGTAAGCGGTATATTTTTTGAAATATGGGTTAGCAGAAACTAAACGAGGCGCACTGCCGCAAGGTGAACCGTTGTATTCCCGGAGTCCCTGGTAAAGATGCGATTTATGAAATTGACATTTACAGATCATGTTCCACCTTATGATTGTGGCGATTATTCCCGCGCTTCTTATGCTGGCGGGTTGGATACTTTGCAGGATTGCTTTACGGACACTATATATGGAGGGAAAAAGATGGATGGCGTTTTAAGGGAAATGAAGAGAGAAGACGGTGTACTTGTGCCAAAGGCGGTAATCGGAACAAATGCTTGGGGAGATGCCCTGTACGGGAAAATGGTGCGCGGAAGTTATGTTACAGAAGACGTAATGTTGGAGGCGGTGAAAACTGCTGTTCGTGTGGGCATCCCGTTCTTTGATACCGCAAGGGATTACGGTCTTGGCAAGGGACAGGCGATTGTTGGAAGGCTGTGCGGTGATGATACTGTCATTTCGGCAAAATACACACCGATGGGGAAATACAAACAGGGACAGGTCAGAACATCGTTTGAAAAAGACCTCCTTGACTTCCAAAGGAGTTGCGTGGATATTTACTGGCTGCATCTTCCTAATGCGATTGAAGAAAATCTGTCCGAAATGATAGATCTTTATCGTGAGGGAAGGATCAGAAATATCGGTGTGTCCAACTTCAACCTTAAAGAATGCAGGCAGGCAAAGGCAATTCTTGACAAGGCGGAAGTTCCGCTGTACGGAGTGCAAAACCACTACAGCCTGCTTGACCGCAAGTGGGAGAAGGACGGCCTGACTTCTTGGTGCAAGGAGAACAACATTTCCTTCTGGGCGTGGGCTGTGCTTGAGGAGGGCATGCTTGTTCCGCCGAAAAAGGATGAAAAGAAATCAATCATGAAACTGATGTTTGCCCGCAAACGCAGAAAACTGTATCCGCTCTACAAAACCATGCAGGAAATTGGACGAAAGCATTGCCTGAAGATTCCACAGGTAGCCATGTGCTATGTATCTTCAAAAGGTTTTGTGCCAATCTGCGGATGCAGAAAACCATACCAGGTTGAGGAACTTGCGGCGGCCGTCAGCGAGAAGCTCTCAGACGAGGAGATCAGGCTGCTTGAAGATGCTGCCGATGCAACCGGCGTGAAGATACTCGGAGCAGACATGTTCCGCTTTGCGGTGAAGAAAAAATAACGACATCATATAAAACTGACTATTAGAGAAAGAGGTGAAAACATATGTTTGTTACCGTGGTATTAACGCTCATTATGTGCGCCATGCTGTTTATTATGATTTGGGCAGCCGCGGCATTTCATCCGTTGCCGCAGATCGCATCGTTCATGCCGGAGGATATTCAGGAGAGAATAAAAGACCATAAAGCACCGTTCAAGGGTGCGCCGGTCATGGGCTGGATTGTTATGATCCTCACAGGACTTGGCTACCTTGGAGTCGTAGCTTACGGAGGCTGGGACGGGGTCAGGCACGGATACACCTTCGGGGATTTCCTGATGCGTTTCCTTGTGATCCTGTTTGGAGTAAAACTATTCGATATCGTGTGTCTTGATTATATTCTCATTACCAAGACACATTTCTTCCAACACTACTTCCCGGAAACAGAAGGGTGTGCGGGGTATCATCAATTCGGATATAACCGAAAGCAGCAGATCCGACAATGCATTGTCCTGCCGTTTTTCGCGGTGCTTACCGCATGGATCTGTTCGCTGATATAGGAAGCTTGCCGCGCTCGTTGGCAATAATGCCCTTGGCAATGGTATCCGCACAGCGGCGATCAGCCTTGGACACCTCTGGATGTTCGGCGGCTTGGTTGCCACAAGGAAAGAAGGAAAAGCAACTGGCAGCAATGGATAAAATGATAAAAAGCAATGAGGAGCATCGGAGGAAGAATAATGAACACAGAACAATACAAGGAGCTATCAATAAAGGAGTTTACAAAGGCAGCGGAGATTTACGACAGCGGTCATGCGGGCATTTACGAGATGTGCAAGGATGATTACCCGCCGGTCTTAGAGGAATTGAAAAAGGTTGATTTTGAGAAACTGCTGGATGTCGGCTGTGGTACAGGACCGATGATCGAGCTGTTGACGCAGGAGTACCCGAATAAGAATTATACAGGGGTGGATCTGACACCGAAGATGATCGAAACGGCAAATGCCAAGAACCTGCCAAATACCACATTTCTTGTCGGCGACAGTGAGAAGCTGCCGTTTAAAAGTGCAAGTTTCGATGCGGTTATCTGTGCCAACAGCTTTCATCACTATCCGAATCCGCAGAAGTTTTTTGACGGGGTGGCGAGGGTACTTCGCCCAGACGGTGTTCTGATCCTTCGTGACTACACTTCCTCTGGATTTATGGTTTGGCTGATGAACCATGTGGAAATGCCGATTGCAAATCTCATAGGCCATGGTGACGTCCGGTGTTATACGACGAAGCAGATACAGGCATTTTGCGAAGCATCTGGGCTGAAGATTGAGAAAATAGAACGCCAGAAGAAGTTCCGACTTCATTTGGTGGCAAGACGATAAGCGGGGCATAAAAGGAGGACAATTAAAATGGACAGTAACAGCAGAAAACTATGGGCGCTCGGCATCATCGGATGCCTGCTCTTTGGAATTGGAGACTGGCTGCTGGGATATGTAGCCCCCGGACAGATCGGCGAGGAATTTCATGTGATGCGCGTGGGACATGGAGCGGATTACAGCCTGATGAAGGCAAACATCACGCTGCTGCTCGGTGTCATCGGCATGGCATTTCTGATCCCTGGATTCCGGGCGCAGGCCGATATTTTGAAAGATGAGAAGAGAAAACCATTGTTCCGCTTTCTGATGTCGCTCTGTACGGTGGCGTGGGTTGTGATCCACACCACAGTTTCAGTTGGAATATATATCTATTCCTGGTGTATGCACATGGGGGATCCTGTACTTGCCCATGATCTGACCATAGATGTTATGGATCTGTTTCAGCCGATGCAGATCGTATCCTATGTTTTTCTTGCTGTTCCGCTCATCATGCAGATCGTGGACATCGTAAGAGGCAGGACGATTTGTAAAAAGGTTGCCGTGCTGTTTACATCCGTCGTTTGGATGTGTGTGTTCTCGGCGATTGCGAAGGTGCTTCCGGCGAGTCCGTTTGCCAATGGGCTGGATACCTTCAGTGTGAATGCCGGAATGATCGTATGGTTTGGATATCTGATTACGGTAAATATGAGCGGCGAGTTTCTAAGGAAACGCTGATTTAATCATCGTTTCCTTAGAAACCTCCGGTGGATCGCACGGATTATCAGAGGAAATTGCTGCTTCGCAGCGGAAATTCGGCGTGGGAAACGCATTAATCAGCGTTTCCCTAAGCAAGAACTAACAGGAGTAAAAGTACTGGAGGTATAGGAGAATGAGCGATGAGAGAATTGGCGGCGTGGCAGAAACGATGCTGCAAACGCTCTACGCCAGGGCGAAGGAATCCAAAAAGAGGAACCATAAAATCTATGATGAGAAGGCCATAGAGATCGTTGATAGGATGGACTATGATTTTTCTCTTGCCGATAAGGACACAGCGATGTCCAGCGGAGTAGTGGCACGGACGATCGTGCTTGACCGCATGGTGTCTGCCTTTGTGAAGGAGCATCCAGACGTTATAGTCATCAACATCGCCTGCGGCATGGACACCCGCTTTTATCGTGTTGACAATGGACAGATCTACTGGTATAACATTGACCTTCCGGTCACGATGGAGGTGCGGGAGAAATATATTCATGAGAACGAGCGTGTAACAAATATTGCGGCTTCTGCTATGGATGAAACCTGGGCAGGGCAGATACAGGAGAAATACGGAGCAGCCGTTCTCGTAATCGTGGAAGGACTCTCCATGTACCTTACCGAAGCGGATGTGAAGCAAATCCTTTCCACCATTGATAAGCATTTTGTACAGGCCACGGTTTTCATGGAGATACTCAATCCAAAGTTTGTGAAAAGGAATGTGGAGAAGTCCATTCAGCAGAGCGGCGCAGTATTTACATGGGGAGCGAAAAGCGGCGCGGAACTTATGCACCTATGCCCGATGTTTCACTGGCTGGAGGACAGAAGCCTTGTGGAAGGAATGATAGAAATTGCTCCGGTGTATAAAGTGATTGGTAAAATAGGAGCGATCCGCAATCTATCTAACAAGATTGCGGTGCTGAAAAAACACTGAAAAAGTGAGAGATATCTATTGAATTTATGAAGCATAGATGTTACAATAGTTAGAAAAATCCAACTACATAAAAATGTATTGAACCAGGCGGGTTCTTGATGCTCCCGCCTTTCAATAAGGATATAAGTTAGACAACACAAACCAAATAAGGAGGACTTAGAACGGAGGAATGAAGATGAAAAATCAGATGAAGAGAAGCGCCATGGCTGCATTGGCTATGGCATCGACACTTGCTTTTGTCGGAACCGCAATGGCGGAGGATCAGTTTCCCATTACCATTAGCCATGCACTTGGGGAAACGGTAATTGAGAAGGCTCCGGAGGCAGTGGCAACAATTGGTTGGGGTAATCTGGATGTGCCCCTTGCACTAGGTATCGCCCCGGTTGGCGTATCGAAAGCCACCTATGGCGCGACGGATGACAATGGTCTGTTCTACTGGACCAATGAGGCATTTGCAGAGCTTGGGGTGGATGAACCAAATGTGTTTGACGACACGGACGGGTTGGATTTTGAAGCGATCAACAATGCGGAACCGGATCTGATTTTGGCCGTATATTCCGGTATCACTCAGGAGGATTATGAGCAGCTTTCTGAGATTGCCCCAACGGTGCCGTATACGACGGAGGCCTGGGCGACTACATGGCAGGATCTGACCATTGATAACGGAAAAGCCCTCGGTAAAGAAGCTGAGGCACAGGCACTGGTGGACGAGCTGGAAGAGCTGATTGCCGAGAAAGCCGGGGAACATGAGAAACTTCAGGGACTGACTGCCGCATATTGTTACTTTGATACATCCAATCTGGGTTCTTTCTATGTATATATGCCGAAGGATCCCCGCGCGTCCTATCTGATAGATCTGGGACTGGAACTGCCGCAGAATATCCGGGAACTGGACGACGGATCATTCTTTTTCATGACCGTCAGCTCCGAGAATATTGACGTCCTGAATGATCTTGACCTGATCGTGACCTGGGGTGAGAATGACACTCTGGAAGCATTGCAGGCTGACCCGCTGATCAATCAGGTGCCTGCGATCAGCAGAGGCTCCGTGGCATTCCTGTCAAACGAAACGACCCTGATCGCAGCATCCTGCACCCCGACTCCATTGGCAATCCCTGCTACCATAGATGAATATCTGGACGTGCTGGATGAGGCAGCGTCCCATCTGGAATAAATTATGAAAGCAAAGAAAACAGTCCTTTTTATTTCTGTGAGCGTACTGGTTTTGCTTGTGGCGCTTCCCCTTTCGTTTGCGGTAGGGTCAAGAAATATCCCGCTATCTGATCTGATCGGGGCTGTCCGTGGGGAGGAGATCAATTCGCTGTATTTTCCTATCCTGCAGAAGAGGATTGTGCGAACGGTACTGGGACTGATTGCCGGCTGTGCTTTGGGCACGGCCGGTGCTTTGATGCAGTCCATCACAAGAAATCCGATTGCGGACCCGTCTATTCTGGGGGTCAACACGGGCGCCTCCTTTTTTGTAGTTGCGGGGATTGCTTTTTTTAACATTCACACTTCCGTGCAGTACATCTGGTTTGCGCTGGCGGGATCCGCACTTACTGCGCTTCTTGTATTTGGAATCGCTTCTTTTGTACCTGGGAAGGGCAGTATGAGCTATAACAACGCAAATCCGATCCGTCTGGCTTTGTCCGGCGCAGCCGTCAGCACGGCCTGCTCGTCACTGATCAGTACTGTCATGCTGCCGAGAACAAATGTCATGCAGGTCTTCCGCTTTTGGCAGACAGGAAGTATTGGGAGCGGTACATGGGAGAGCATCCGGATGGTGCTGCCATTCCTGATCGCAGGGTTTGCGCTCTCGGTCTGGCTGATTCCATCCCTGAATGTCCTGGCTTTGGGAGACGACATTGCTATGGGACTGGGGGTAAAGGTGGTAAGAACCAGAGCCCTCGGCGCTGCGGCAGGAGTCCTTTTATGCGGAGCAACGACCGCGGTGGCGGGACCGATCGGCTTTGTTGGGCTGATGATTCCCCATCTTGTGCGGATGTTCTGCGGGAATGACCTGAAAACACTCATTCCACTGTCTGCCCTTGACGGTGCTGTGCTGCTTTTGCTCTCGGATGTGCTGGGGCGATTGATCGGAAGACCTGGAGAACTGGAGGTAGGCATCGTGACCGCATTTCTTGGCGCTCCCGTCTTTATCATGATCATAAGAAAGGCGAGGGTTGGAAGATGAACGAGACAATAGGTGTAACAGAAAAAGGCTTACGATCCCGGAGGTCAAGGGAACTTGGGGTTTTCATGGTTCTTTTGATTTTATGGTTCGTGGCAGCTGCATTTCTGCTTCTTTGGGGGGATCAGGTTTACTCATTTAGCACGGTTCTGCGCGCGCTCTTTGGAGAGGAGGTCAAGGGGGCTTCCTATGCGGTAAACACGATCCGCGTTCCCCGTGTTCTGGTGGGAACCCTTGCCGGGTTTTCTTTTGGTGCAGCAGGAAATGTTTTCCAGAAAATGCTCCGAAATTCTCTTGCAAGTCCGGATGTGATGGGGATCACTTCCGGAGCCAGTGCGGCAGCGGTTTTTGCCATGATGGTACTGGGCTTAAGCGGGATGGTGGTCTCAATGCTGGCTCTTCTGGGCGGCATATTAGCGGCATCCGTGATTTTGCTGATCTCACGTACCCGGACATTTTCCGTGAATAAGATGATCCTGACGGGAATTGGAGTTCAGGCCATGCTGCAGGCGGTGATCAACTTCATCATACTGAAAACCTCCGATTATAATATCTCAGATGCCCTCCGCTGGCTGTCAGGAAGCCTGAATGGAGTTCGCATGTACGATTTGTCTCTGTTTGGTGTGATCGTGGTAGTTTGTGTCCTGATCATTCTGTTTCTGGGCAGGGAGATCCAGATCCTTGGTCTGGGGGAAGAACTGCCGGTCACATTGGGGATGAATACAAAGAGATCCCGGACACTGCTTTTATATTGTGCTGTGATTCTGTGCGCAGGAACCACCGCAGTGACCGGACCGCTGTCTTCTGTAGCGTTTATGTCAGGTCCGATTGCCTCCAGACTGATCAAAACAGGCGGGGCGGGGACAATACATGCAGGTATGGTGGGCGCAGTGATTGTGCTTGTAAGTGAAGCGATCGGCCAGTTTGCATTTTCCGCCCGCTATCCGGTGGGAGTTGTAACCGGCATTATTGGTGCCCCCTATTTGATCTATCTGCTGACAAAAATGAACAGTAAGGGGTGAGGAGAGATGGAAAAACAATTAACAGCAAAGGATCATATCCTGAAGGCGGAGCATCTGCAGACGGGATATGACAAAAAAACAATCATAGAAGATATGAGCCTTGTAATCCCGGATCATAAGATATCTGTCATCATTGGGTCAAACGGCTGCGGGAAAAGTACACTGCTCAAGACGTTTGCACGTCTTCTTTCACCCATGAAGGGTACTATTAGGCTTGACGGGAAGGAATATGGGAGTCTGCCGCCAAAAAAGCTGGCACAGATCATCGGCCTGCTCCCGCAGTCTCCCCTTGTTCCTGAAGGAATCAAGGTCTCTGATCTGATCGGCAGGGGAAGATATCCATATCTGGAACCATTCCGGGGAATGCAGAAAGAGGACTTTGAAGCCGTTGATGAGGCGATGGAGATGATGGGCGTCACCGAGTTCGCCGACAGAAATGTTGACGAACTTTCCGGAGGTCAGCGCCAGCGGGTGTGGATCGCAATGGCGCTGGCTCAGCAGACAGATATCCTGTTTCTGGATGAACCGACTACTTATCTGGATATCACTTATCAGGTGGAAATTCTGGATCTTCTGGCCGAATTAAATAGAAAGAGGAAGACAACCATCGTCATGGTACTGCATGATATAAACCTGTCCGCCAGATATGCGGACTATCTGTTGGCACTGCGGGAGGGAAAGCTGGTGGCGGAAGGAACGCCGGAGGAAGTGATTTCAGAGGAGTTGATCCGTGAAATATTCCGACTGGAATGCGTTGTGACGAAAGATCCTGTATCCGGATCCCCGTTCATTGTGCCAAAGGGGAGATTTTATTCTTGAAGGAAAGTTTTCCAAGAGGAGATGTGACTAATGATGAGTACATATAACGACATCGGAATCGGCAATAAACTGGACTGGCTGAGAATCCGAAAACTGTTCATCATCGGGATTTTCGCTGCCTGTATGGTACTTGTAGGAGATATGCTCCTTGGCTGGGGAATGCATGACGGGAACAAGGCTGGGATAGAAGGTTTTCTCTCTGCCTATATAGGCTTGCCGGATGCGCGGATCCTCTGGTCTGCGATGTTAGGCTTTATCGGCATTCCGTTGGAGGCATTATGCTATTTTGGCGTCTATCGACTGATTGTCC
Source organism: uncultured Lachnospiraceae bacterium (assembly GCA_902778245.1). GTDB lineage: Bacteria > Bacillota > Clostridia > Lachnospirales > Lachnospiraceae > Merdiplasma. Next base: position 17,283 of record CACYXH010000013.1, read on the forward strand.
CCTATTCTGATAAGCTTGCGCACCAGTACCGAAGCGGAATTCTCGGTGTGCTTGCATTTGCCGGCTGCGGGGTTCATGTCCCGTGCCTTGCCTGTGTTTATGTGTATAAATATTTTATGCAGATCAGCCCTGATACTGCGGAAAGCATATGCGTGAAATTCGGTTTGTACTTTCTGCTACCCGGAATGATCGTGTTCTTTGTGTTCTGGATCATTCAGCATGTTGCGCACATTCGGGCATTTGCCAAGGGATATACGCCATATCCGAAATGGTGCTGGATGTTCTGTCCTGCCGTTGGTATGGCCGTCACCATGCTGTTGAAATTCATTCCGGAGACGCCGCTTCGAAACGCAATTACCGCAGGCTGGATCAGTATTGGCAATCTTTGGATGTTCCTCGGCCTGTTGATCATGATGAAGAAGGCAAGGAAACGGGAGGAGACGGCGAACTTTGTACGGGAATACACGCTGGGTTCCGGCGGACGTACTGCGGCTTAGGATACAAGAAAAGGAGGGCATGACAATGCTGTACACGATCATTTTATCAATTACGATGATGGCAGGGCTGTTTTTGATGCTCTGGTCTGCCGTGGGATTTATCCAGAATAAGCGATTTTTTGGCTCGGCACCAAAGGTGGCGCTGGACATTATCCAGCCAAAGGGTGAGCGTTTTAAGGGACAGCACGCCGTCGGCTGGCTGATGATGCTCCTCTCCCTTGTGCTGATGGCCGGTGCAATCATCTTAGGCGCATACGATGGTATTCTTAAAGTGTTTGGACTCTGGCAGTTCTTCATCCGGTTTGCCACTATGATGATGCTTTTGAAGGCGTTTGATATTTTGGTCTTCGACTGGGTACTGCTGTGCCATTCCAACTTTTTTCCCCACTATTACCCGGAATTGAAGGGCGTGTATGGCCCGCATCTTTTCGGCTATAACATGAAATCCCATCTGCTTCAGATTGCCCTGATGCTTTTGGGTTCGCTGCTTGCAGCATGGATTTGTACTTTGATGTAAGAGAGGCGACGAGTATGGTACTGGTTGTGAACTTGACGAATGATTTTTACGGCAATTTTCGAGAAGTTTGGGGTGTTAGGATATGAGCATATCCGGGAATATCACAATGAGCGTTCTGCGACTTATCAAGCCAGGGAAAGGCTCGTTTACGGACCTGGAAAAGATGCGGGAGAAAGCGCGCAAAGAAAATGCGGCGGTTCGATGGGCGGATTTTATGCGCTGCTGATCGTAAATCTGATGAACCAGGAAAATATTGGTTTGTTAAAAAATTATGACGCGAAAAATGTACGTTTCTTTGGAACATCTTCCGGCGGAGGTCAGGCACTTTCCCTGTGTATGTATATCAGGCATGAGAATCTTCCGGTCTCGCTTCCGGGCAAGCTGGTACTTCAATCTCCGGGGCTGCAGGTTCCCCCAAGCGAGAGTCAGAAAACGGAAATGGAAAAGAGAAAGAAAGCGGATGTCATGATACCGCCGGAATTCTTTGACAATATTGCTCCGGTGCTGGTAACGGGAGACGAGGCGTATCTGCTCAGTCCCATACTGTTTGATTTGACCGGCTTCCCGCCGATGGACATTTTCTATGGAACGGAGGAAGTGATGATTGCCTACCTTCCGGATATGCAGGCGGCCTGTAAAAAGTACGGTGTGCAGCTTAACACGCATATCGGAAAGGGTATGATGCACTGCTGGGGCGCGGTGGAGTTTGTGCCGGAAGCAAAAGCGGTGCGCCAAGAGTATTTCAAGGCATTAAAGTAGCTAAAGGAGGAAACAGGAATGGGGCTTTTTAAGAATTATGTGAGTCAGACGAGGAAACCGGAGGGTTTTCTCGGAAAGATGATGATAAAGGGCATGAATTCCGGTCATGCAAAGATGGCGGATTGGGGCATGGAACATCTGAAAACAGAAGCTTTATCAGAGATCATCGACATCGGTTGCGGAGGCGGCAGGAATGCTGGCGAACTGCTGAGGAAATATCCAAGCGCAAAGGTGACTGCCATTGATTATTCGCCGCTGTCCGTGGAACAGGCGGCAGCATATAACAAAGATGCAATTGCGCAGGGAAGATGCGCGGTGCAGCAGGGAGATGTATCCGCTCTGACACTTGATGAGGGGAGATATGAACTTGCGACCGCTTTTGAAACCATCTACTTCTGGCCGGGACTTGAACAATGCTTTACCGAAGTGGCGAAGGTTCTGAAACCAGGCGGATACTTTATGATTGTCAATGAATCTGACGGGTTGGATGCCGCAAGTCAGAAGTTTGAGAAAATCATCGACGGGATGAAAACATACACGGTGGATCAGATTGAAGCGGCATTGCGCGCCGCAGGATTCGGCAAGATAAAAACAGATCACCATAAATCAAAGCCGTGGATAACAGTGATTGCGAGGAAGGGAGAGTGAGAGCGACATGGTGTGGTCAAGAACAATATTGGACGGCATTTTGCTTTGCTTAATATTTAATCTTACAGTTGCGGTAACATGGATATTCGTCCCCTGTGCATTCAGCAAAATGCTGCCGAAGGAGATCCGCTTGGCAGCACCGCCAAGAAAGAAAAAAGAAGTCGTCATTTTGGCATCGGTGCTGTACCCGCTGTATATTCTGATTTTTGCCTATATGATCGTCAGCGCGCATCTGGCGGGGGTGACAGGCTTCTGGAATTTATTCTGGACAGGATACATTGAGATGCTTTTTATTAATCTTGGTGACTTCTTCGGACTGGACTGGTGGTATCGGGGAGCCATCAAGGACAAGATCATGATTCCCGGTACAGAACGCTGTAAGGCATGGGAAACGAAGGAATGGATGAAGACGCTGGCGATCCCGGAGCATCTGATCGGCTGGCCGTTTGTGGTCTGCCCGCTGGTTGGCTTCATCGTTGCGGGCCTCAGTACATGGATATATTAACGATAAGGTTTGTTTTGGGAGGATAACGACGATGAAAATAGCAGCAGAGGACAATGGATGCTCGGTATCATTGGATGCATTTGCTTTGGGATTGGCGACTGGCTGCTGGGCTATGTTGATCCTGGGGTTATCGGAGAGAGAATATCGGAAATTAAATGGGTTTTGGCAGCCATGACGCTTGGATTCGTGGCGTATGGTCTCAGTATCTTCTTCTATGTTCGGGCGCAGAACACACTCGGTGCAGCAAAGACGAGTGCGTATTATGCGGCTGCGCCGTTTGTGGGCGCGGCACTGTCATTTCTGATCCTGGGAGAAAGGCTGACTCCTTTGTATTTTGCCGCATTTACAGTCATGCTTGCAGGAACTGTACTTGTGGTTAAGGACACTTTGATTAAGAAAACATGAGCATGATCACGAGCATCTTGTTACCCATACACATGACGGGACGATGACCTTTAAGAGCACAGAATCATCCGTTGAAACGATGGAGGAATATATCAGAAACAACCTGGATGGCAGAATTGATATGGCACTTGGAGAATCTTTCGGAGTTGTGACGGCGAATATTTCACTTGTGCAAAGTGTTCACATCGTGTTATATAGAAAGAAGGGATATTATGTATCAGATTTTTGCAATCATTGGAATGTGTATTTCCGGCAATTATGCTTACTGGCTTCCGTCCGGCATATCAGCGGACTATGACCAGAAAATGGTTGAGGACTGTATCCAGCTTTTCTGTGGGGAAAACCTGGCTGGATAAGTGAGCAGGCGCACCTAAATTTGAACAGATTGTAAAAAAGTGGGGGCAGCAAAAAAGTTGCTCCTTACCTCTTGACTTTACCATAACGCTGTTATATACTGAAAAACAGTAACGCTGTTATGGAGGTGAGAGATTGAGCAAAGGCGAGAAAGCGACAAGGGATCGGATTCACGAAATAGCCACGTCTGAGTTTTTGGACAAGGGCTTCCGAGACGCATCCCTCCGGAACATAGTCAAGGAGGCGGGCGTCACGACGGGTTCCTTTTACTGGTATTACAGCAGCAAAGAGGAACTTTATGATGCCCTTGTCGGAGAGCATTACAACCATATCCTGCAGATGTACGATGATGCGCTGGAGACTTTCTGGAAAATGAGCAAGGAAGAGCAAAAAGAGCATATGGGCGATATTGGTGGGGAATGCATGGCGGCGATGGTCGAGTATATGTATCAGCACCTGACTGAGTTTAGGATGCTCCTGACGGCATCCTCCGGCACCAAATATGAGAACCTGCTGCATGAGTTGACGCAGCGGGAGATTGACAGCACGCATGAGTTTGAGAGACACATGGCGGAGCTTGGACATCCGATGGGAACGGACGTTGAACCGGAGCTGGAGCATAGCATTACGAGCGGGATGTTCGAAGGAATGCTGGAGCTTGTATTCCACGATGTGCCGAAAGAAAAGGCTCTTAAGTGCGTTAGGCAGCTTCACGATTTCTACACTGCGGGATGGAAAGCACTGATGGGTCTTTGAAAACATCATAAGTAGATTTCATGGGGACGCCAGGGTCCCCATAAAAAACAAACCTTGGTTAGCTGATTCTAACGGAAACCTTAAAGGATACCATCATGGCCATGCGGCCAAAACTAAGGAAAGGAGCTGTTACTTTATGAAAGAACAGAAAAAACCATCAGCATTTTCAGTGCTGATGGGCTATGCGGGAGGACATAAGGCGCTGACGTATCTGTCACTACTTTTGTCCGCTGTTACGGGGGTGCTGGCACTCATGCCGTTTGTGTACCTCTGGCGGATCATCAAGGAGGTGATCGAGGTCGCTCCCGATTTTAAAACAGCAACAAATATTACACATAATGGCTGGATGGCGGTCGTTTTCTCCCTGATTTACATGCTGATCTACTTCGGAGCCCTGATGTGCTCCCACATCGCAGCGTTCCGCGTTGCCGGCAACATGAAAAAAGACCTGCTGCACCACATCGCAAAGCTGCCTATCGGATTTGCGGACGAGATGGGAACAGGCCGTGTGCGCCGCATCGTGACGGAGGCGACATCCAGCACGGAGACACTGCTTGCCCACAATCTGCCGGATATGGCGCAGGTAATCGTGACGCCGCTGGCGATGATCGTGATGCTGTTCATTTACGACTGGCGGTTCGGCATTGCATGCATCGTTCCCATCATTCTCGCTTTTATCATGATGTTCCGCATGGCGGGACCCGCGATGGCGGAGGATATGCGGCAGTATCAGAACGCATTGGAAAATATGAGCAATGAAGCGGTGGAATATGTGCGGGGTATCCCCGTGGTTAAGACCTTTGGGCAGACGGTCTTTTCCTTCCACAGGTTTAAGAAATCCATTGATGACTATGGCAATTTCTGCCTGAAATATACCTTCGAGTGCCGAAGCTCTATGATATCGTTTACCATGTTCATCAACTCGGCATTCGCATTCCTAATTGGGCTGACGCTCTTCCTCTCACGGGGCGGTGCAGCGACGACAGACATTCTGGTAAACTTCCTGTTCTACGTGATTTTCACACCTATCATCACCACCACAATGATGCGGGTGATGTTCATGTCGGAAAACAGCATGAAGATCGATGACGCTATCGCGAGAGTGAATTCCATCCTGGATATTCAGCCGCTTGCCGAGGCAAAGGACAAAAAGATGCCGTCCGGCGCGTATGTGGAAATCAAAGATGTGACCTATCGATACAGTGAAGACGCGAATCCAGCGGTTAAAAACCTCTCCTTGTCTGCGGATAAGGATCAGATCGTGGCTTTGGTCGGACCATCCGGCAGCGGCAAGACCACAGCGGCAGGGTTGATCTCCCGGTTCTTTGATGCGCAGGAAGGAAGCGTCAAGATTGGCGGCGTAGATGTGAAGAACATCGGCAAGGACGAACTGATGAACACGGTTTCCTATGTGTTCCAGGACTCCAGACTCCTAAAGCGTTCGATTGCAGATAACCTGCGCATCGCAAAGCCGAATGCTGCGGATGCGGAAATTCGGGACGCGCTGTCTGCTGCGCAGTGTGACGATATTATCGAACGACTCCCGCAAGGAGTGAATACCGTGCTTGGTTCGGAAGGTACCTATCTTTCTGGCGGCGAGCAGCAGCGTATCGCCATTGCAAGGGCGATTCTGAAAAAAGCTCCCGTTGTCATCTTGGATGAAGCCACGGCGTTTGCTGATCCTGAGAATGAAGTGCTTGTTCAGAAGGCGTTTACAGAGCTCACAAAACACAGCACGGTCATCATGATCGCGCACCGGCTGTCCACGATCCGAAATGCAGACAAAATCTATGTGTTTGACAATGGTGAAGTCGTGGAGACGGGCAAGCACGAGGAACTGATTGAGAGGAACGGGCTTTACAGCGCGATGTGGAAGGAATATCAGAGCGCGATCAGCTGGAGCTGCGCATGACCCTAGAATGAAAGGAATGATAATATGAAACAGTATTTTAAGAATAAATTTGCCCTGTCCGACCAGGGCGCCAAAGAAATGATTCTCGGTATCATTTCGGTGGTGGTTCAGAATCTGGCATTGATGTTTCCTGTGACCTTACTCTATCTGTTCTGCGACGTAATGTTCCACCGGAGCATTTCCCTGCATGCTGTGGCAACGGGAGATTATATTGACGGTGTGAATCTGATTTCACGTACAGAGTTTTATATCGGCGGGATCGTAGTGTGTTTGGCACTCATCGTTCTGACAAGCATCTGGCAGTACAATTCGGCTTACAAGGCTACCTATAAGGAGTCCGCAGCGAGAAGAATCTCTCTTGCAGAGAAACTGAGGAAGCTCCCGCTTTTGTTCTTTGCCAAGAGAGACCTGCCTGACCTCACGAGTACCATCATGTCCGACGCAGAGGTAATGGAACACGCAAGTTCCCATATGATTCCACAGTATTACGGCAGCATCATATCCACGCTGATTATCAGCATCGGGCTGTTTTTCTTCCAGTGGAAAATGGCGCTGGCGGCAGTGTGGCCGATTCCCGTGGCGCTTATCATCGTACTGACATCCAAGAGCGTGCAGAATCATTTCTCCCGCAGGCAGAGAAAAGCGCAGATTGATCTGAACGAAGGTGTGCAGGAGTTTATCGAAACCTCCCGTGACTTAAAGAGCAATAATGCGGAAAATGAGTATCTGAAGGGACTGGATGAAAAAATTGATGCCCTGGAGAAACGTGCTATCGGCAGCGAACTTGGCACGGCAATGTTCGTAGTGTCAGCACAGATGCTGTTAAAGTTCGGCATCGGCACCGTTGCACTTGTCGGCGGCACAATGCTGATCGGTGGAAATCTGACGCTCATGCAGTTCTTCTGTTTCCTGTTGGTAGCTTCAAGACTCTATGAGCCGATGAGTGGTACGCTCATCAACCTGGCGGCAATCAACGCATTGCAGATCAATGTAGATCGGATGAACGAGATCAACAACACAAAAGAGCAGGAAGGCTCCACTTCTTTCGTACCGAAGGGCTATGACATCGTGTTTGACCATGCAGGCTTCTCCTATGAGGACGAAAAAACTGTGCTTTCCGATGTTTCCTTCACGGCAAAGCAGGGCGAGGTGACGGCGCTCGTAGGACCGTCGGGCGGCGGCAAGACGACCGTCAGCAGACTGGCCGCCCGCTTTTGGGATGCAGACAAGGGCAAGGTCACGGTGGGAGGAGTGGACGTATCCACGGTCGATCCCGAAACTCTGCTCGGCTCCTTCTCCATCGTGTTCCAGGACGTGACGCTCTTTAATAACACAGTGATGGAGAATATCCGCGTGGGTAAAAAGGATGCTACGGATGAGGAGGTGCTGAACGCGGCAAAGCTGGCTAACTGTGATGAGTTCGTGCGTGAGCTTCCAAATGGCTACGATACGGTCATCGGCGAGAACGGCAGCGAGCTCTCCGGGGGCGAGCGTCAGCGCATTTCGATAGCGAGAGCGTTTCTCAAGGATGCGCCAATCATCCTCTTGGACGAGGCAACAGCCTCCCTCGACGTGGAGAACGAGACGAAGGTGCAGAGCGCGCTGTCAAGGCTCATCAAGGATAAGACGGTCATGGTCATTGCCCATCGTATGCGCACGGTGGCCGGAGCGAACAAGATCGTGGTGCTATCAGACGGCGGCGTGGCCGAACAGGGGTCGCCTGCGGAGCTGATGAAACGTGGAGGTGTCTTTGCCGACATGGTGCGGCTCCAGACGGAGGGGCAAAATTGGTCGATTGCGTAGAAGGGTGGTCAAATGGCTTCAGGCAGATTGAATACATCTTTCTGCCGAATGGGACATCATGCGTATATTGCGGTCAGGATAAGGATGAGCATATATGCTATCGAAAGGGCAGGGATTACGCTTTTCGAGGCTTGCGGATACCGACAGGTTATATAAAAAATCTTTTGGATGAGTATTTTGAGGACGGATTCCGCCCTATGAGAGACCGGGAGGCGAGATGCAATTTAGCAGGTGCGAATCTTGCTGTCGACAGCGTCATGGCGAACGATGCTCCGGGAGATGATGCCCTGGAAGAATGCAGATCCCTCGGCAGGGCACTGGCATAAAGGAGGAAAACCAAGATGAAGCACTCCATGAAAGCGCCGGATGAAATGCGGCAGCTCCATCATCAGTTTTATGCTTATTTAGACAGTATTGAAAAAAGGGAAAGAAGGAATGTAGAGAGTTATGAGTTTGTCAGGTAATGTAGCGATGGCGATCCTCCGGGTGATTCAGCCAGGAAAAGGATCTTTTGCAGATATCGATAAGAGCAAAAAGAAAGCAGAAAAAGAAAATGCTGCCTTTGTCTTTTCCGTGCCGAAGAGCAGAACGGCAAAATTCTCACTTTTGCAGGATACAGAGAAACCGTGCCTGATCATAGACCCTAAGAAGAGATCGGATACTGATAAGGCCATTCTTTACATCTACGGCGGAGTTACAAATAACTGGAAGACCCAGAGATCCATGGCAGTAAATTACGCTGCGGCAACCGGCACACAAGTGTGGTATCCGGTCTACCCGGCTATAACGGAGGTTTCAATTACAGAGACAGTGGATTATCTGGTGCAGATTTATCGGAGAATGACCGAACAGTTTGCACCGGAAAAGATCATTTTGTCCGGCATATCCATGGGCGGCTTCTTTGCCCTTCAGATCATCAACAGCATCAATCAAAGACAGCTGGATATTCCAATGCCGGGACTTCTTCTTGCCCATTCTCCCGGCGGTACACCGGATACGGAAGAAGACTGGGCGCTCATGCGGGCCTACGAAAAGCGGGATCCGATGTTTTCGGAAGCGGATCTTCGTGTTGTGGAGGAAATTATACCGCACGACGGGCCAATTCCCGGTTGGCTTCTTTACCCTGCGTAAGGGGATTTTCGGAATGCTCCGCCGACTTATCTTTACTATGGGGAAGAAATGTTGGCTGGGAATGCGCCGCTTTATCAGAGAGCCTTTGAGAAAAGCGGATCAGCGGATTGGCTGCATATTGAGATTACAAAGAATATGATGCATGCCTATTCCTGCATGCCAGTCTTCCCGGAAAGCAAAATGAGCTACAATGAAACGCTTCGGTTAATTCAATCGATTTGAGAAAGGGTGGCAGCAATAGCAGTACTGCGCTAGTGTGCTCACGATGTGCGCCATGCTGTTTGTTATGATTTGGGCGGCCGCCGTATTTTATCCGTTGCCACGGATGGTGGCGTGGTTCTTTGCGTGAACGAAGGCATTGAACCGGACGCCTCCGATCCGTGGGAAATGGTACTCGGCTATCTGACCTACGACATGCAGGGCATGCCGATGGCAATGACCAAGGGGCAAGTGAAGCAGCTGGCCGAAGCCAGCGGGTTCACAAGTGTCGAAAATCGCACGAAGTTCCTCTCAACCGGTACGCATGACATCAATATTCTTCGGAAATAAGTTTGTCTGCTATCAGATCGTCGCGGGTATTTTGCTTTCCGGTGTCGTAATCAAGGCGTTGGACAGGGTGAAATCACCGGGCGTAGCGGCTGTGCTCTCGTTAGGGGTCATCTTGATTTTCGTAGCAATGAATGATGCGAGCGCGTGGCACATCCTTCCGCTGATTGTGATTGCAGTCATTGCAGAAATCGTGCGCACACTGACAAAGTACAACTGGACGGGTGATGTGATCTCCACAGCAGTCATGTCGTTCTCTACATTCGGATTCTATGGGCAGATATGGTTCAACCGTGCCTATACTTACGAATGCGCCACCGACGAGATGCCCGCCGGATATGCCGATACGCTGATGAGCTGCAGTCCTGCCTGGGTGCTGCCCGTGGTGCTGATCATTGGAATCGCACTTTCTGTTTTTATCTCAAATGTGACAGCGAGGCTGTTCAAGATAGAGAAAAAATAAGACAAATTTCAGTCAGAAAAATTTTATCAGCTAAATGGAATAAAAAAGGCTAAACGGAATATACAAGCGCGGAATCCGATGCTATAATGTTAGCGGTATCTAACTAAAGCGGAATTAAGAAACGCTAAAAGATACCACTATGGCCATACGGCCAATATCAAGGAAAGGATCGGATTACTATGAGCAAACAAGAATCAGGAAACAAGTTAAGCGGAAGGGATTTCATCAACATTGGCATCTATACCGCCATATATTTTGTGATTGCGATGGCGCTGGCCATGACGGGGCTTATCCCAATCTTTCTCATCCTGCTGTCATCGACGATCGGCATTATCGGAGGCATTCCGTTCATGCTGTTTCTTACCAAGGTGAAGAAGCCGGGCATGATTCTCATCATGAGCCTGATTATGGGTATTTTGATGTTTGTCACCGGTATGACGTGGATGCCCATTCCCTTCTCCATTCTGACAGGAATTATCGCTGAACTGGTTTATTGGAGCGGCGGTTATAAGAGCATGCGTTCTGCTGTTCTGGCGGCCGGAGTATTTCCTCTTTGGTCCTGTGGAAACTATCTGCCGCTCTTCCTGCAGAGAGAACAGTATTTTGCGGGCAGAACCAGCTATGGGCAGGAGTACATAGACGCTGTGATGAAGTTTACGCCCAATTGGATGTTTTTTGCCCTGCTGATCGCGACTTTTGTGTGCGGCATTATCGGCGGACTTTTGGGCAAGGCTCTTCTGAAAAAGCATTTTGAGAGGGCGGGCATTGCATGAGCGAGGATACATGGACACCACGTAGAAATAAGAGCCTTCTCGATCCCAGAACAAAACTGCTTCTGATTTTTGTGGAAGCAGTTCTTGTTCTTGCGACAACCGGGGGAGATCGGCTGTTTGCCTTTCGAGTCGTGTTTGCCATCCTTCCTTTTTTGCTCTTGCTTACGGCGAAGCGGTATATGACCTGTATCGTGGGATTGCTTGTTCTCGGCTCGATTTACTTTTTGGAGTACACCCTATTTCCATACGCAAATGGTGCACTTGCCAGCATCCTGCTGATTATCATCATGATCATTAACCGGTTTCTTCCGGCTTATCTGACCGGCGTGTATGTGGTGGGTACGACCACGGTCAGTGAATTTAAGGCGGCTATGGATAAGCTGCATATGCCGGATGCGCTGACAATCCCCATGTGTGTTATGTTCCGCCTCTTCCCCACGATTCGTGAGGAGAATGCTTCCATCCGCGCAGCGATGAAGATACGGGGTATCCGCTTCGGCGGCGGGAAAGCCGGAAAGATGCTGGAATACCGTGTTGTCCCCATGATCACCTGTACGGCGAAGATCGGGGAAGAACTATCAGCCTCCGCACTCACGAGAGGACTTGGGAAACAAAAAAAACGGACGAACATCTGCCATATTGGATTTGGCTGGGCGGACTGGGCTTTCTTTCTTCTGGTGGCAGCGACCGTGATTTATTGGATATTGGGGGTGCTCGCATGATTGAATTTGAAAACGTCAGTTTTACATACGAAGCGACACCCGGACAAAAAAGCCTCCGGGATTTTTCTCTGAGTATAAACGATGGAGAGTGCATTCTGATTACGGGTCCCTCCGGATGCGGAAAATCCACGCTCCTTCGTCTTTTGAACGGACTGATACCTGAGTTTTATAGTGGAGAAACCGAAGGCAGCATAAAGATAGATGGAAACGAGATACAAGGGAGCAGAATAGAAGACCAGGCGGGCAGGATCGGCACGGTCTTTCAAAATCCACGCTCCCAGTTCTTTAATGTGGACACGACCAGTGAACTTGCCTTTGGACCGGAAAACCTGGGGTTGTCGGAGGGTGAGATATTAGATCGGATCGGACAGACGGTAAAAGCCTTTCATATCGGGGCGCTCATGGATCGGAGCATCTTTGAGCTGTCCGGTGGCGAGAAGCAGAAAATCGCATGTGCATCTGTGGATGTGCTTGCTCCGGGAATTATCCTCTTAGATGAGCCATCAGCGAATCTGGACTATGAGGCAGCTGAAAACCTAAGAGAGTTGATCCTCTGCTGGAAGAATGCAGGGAAAACGATCCTGATTGCCGAACATCGAATTAACTATATATGGGACTTGGCAGACAGAGTCGTGATCATGGAAAACGGGGTTCTGACGAAAGAGATACAGCGGGACGAAATAGGCCGCTTTACAGAGGAAGATGCCACACGTTACGGCTTGCGCTGCCTTGAAAGGATAGATCCGACCAGTCTCGTCAAGGCAGGGAAGGAAGCTGCGGAACAGAACCGGAAGGACAATACGATTATCTTAAAGAATTTTCGCTATTCCTACGACAAGAGGCAAGAGCTTTATTCTATCCCGGAAATGAAAATCCGGAAGGGCAAAGTTACAGCGATCGTCGGCGCGAACGGTGCTGGGAAAACCACGTTCCTGGAATCTATATGCAGCATCCGAAAGAACAACGGCATCATGGAGATGGATGGAATAGCCTATTCCGGTAAAAAACGAATCGGCATGATCTTTATGGTCATGCAGGACGTGAACCATCAGCTTTTTACGGAGTCAGTTCTTGACGAGGTGCTGATCAGCCAGCGGTCGGAAAACGAGGAAGAAGCAAAGAAAATCCTCTCAGATGTTGGACTGGCAGGGTTTTCTGACCGACATCCAATGTCGCTTTCCGGCGGACAGAAGCAGAGACTCGCACTGGCCTGCGCGATTGCGTCCAAACTTCCGATTTTACTTTTGGATGAGCCGACGAGCGGATTAGATCTGTTGCAGATGCACGCCGTGGCTGAAATTCTGAACCGTCTGAAGGAAGAAGGAAGAACGGTGATCACGGTGACACATGACAGCGAATTCATCGAGTGTTGTTGTGATGATGTCATCCGGATGGAGGAAGCGCAGCATGAAACATGATACACCAGCCTATGAAGGGCGGACAGAGGAATTTAACAAAGTGCCGGGCGCTCTTTGGGATACATTCCACAATTTTGGAGAGATTGGCGAATATCGTGTGCTGGCGCAGACAGATGACTGCGTTGTCATTCGATTGGAAAACGAAACCGGTGAGGGTGATATGATCCTTTATCAAGTTTTTGACGGCATCTTTCTGATGTATAACGACTTTCATATGTCGCGGTATCACTCCATGTATCAGGCAGTCGATACGATGCTTGCCGTAGATTACTGTCGCGAGGGAAGCCTTACGATGGAGTGGGACAACGGTATGTACTGTATGAAAAAGGCAGGTTGTGTCTGTATTGACTCCCGCGTTCATCATAAAGGAATGACCTATTTTCCGACGAATCATTATCATGGGATCACCATCGGATTTACGAGTTCTCTGGCGGAAAAAGCATTGGAGGAAAAAGCAGCGGGTATCCCCATTGACCTTGCAGCTATACGGAAAAAGTTCTGCGGGGAGGACGGATATTTCATTATCCAGGAGGATGAGACGCTAAAACGGCTCTTTACCGATTTATACCGTGTGCCGGAAAACGCAAAATTTCCCTATTTCCGCGCCAAAGTACTGGAACTGCTTGTATGCCTTTCCGTAATGGAGGCAAAAGATGCGGGAGACGGAGGCACCTATTTTTATAAGGACAAGGTAGAGAAAACGCGGGCGGCGCAAAAGCTGATCTCCGAGAACATGAATCAGGATTATACCATCGAAGCTCTGGCAGAGCAGTTTGAACTTTCACAGACGGCGCTGAAGGACTGCTTTAAGAGTTTATATGGGAAACCTATTTATACCTGGCTGAAAGAATACCGTATCGGGAAGGCCAGGGAATACCTGACACAGCGGGATGATATGAGCATCTGCGATATCGCGGGAGCAGTCGGCTACAAAAGCCAGGCGAAATTCGGTGCGGTGTTTAAAAAACTGTGCGGAATGACTCCGAAACAATATCGGAATCAGAAGCATTAGAGGAGCGGCTTCGTGCGAAGCTCGACTGGAATGCCGCGACGACCTGCCGCCGAACGGATGTGAGGGGGCGATACCAGAAGCGGAGGAGAGTTACACTATGGTTGCAGAAAAGAAAAAACAAAAAGGGATTTTGGACTATATTTTCCAATTTGCGGGAGAGTACAAGGGCGCTTATATAAAAAGCGTTGTTTATGCCGTGATTGGCGTGGCGTTTTCTCTTGCGCCTTATATCATTATGGGAGATATGGTAAGGAAACTTCTTTCGGAAGAAAGGACATTTCATACCTATTTGACAGAAGGACTGGTGATGGCTGCGTTTTGGATCTTGCGTGTGGTTTTTCATACGCTTTCCACTAATACGTCCCATCGGACGACCTTCAAACTGATCGGAAATGTGCGGATCACGCTTGTCGATAAGCTATCCCGTCTGCCCCTCGGAACGGTGCAGGGAATGCCGAGCGGAGCGTTAAAGAACATCATCTGTGAGCGGACGGACTCGATGGAGCCGATCCTTGCCCATGTCGTTCCGGAGTTTACGGCCAATATCTGCGCACCAATCATGCTGTTTCTCTACATCATGACGATTGACTGGCGTATGGCACTTTTATCCCTTGCAACGCTTCCCGTTGCAGGAATCGCCATGATGTGGATGATGAAGGACAGCGGAGCAAGGTTTCAGAAGACGCAGGACTCCACAAAGGAGCTAAACGATACGGCGGTGGAATATATCGGCGGGATCGAGGTTATTAAAGCCTTCGGCAAGGCGGAAAGCTCCTATCAGCGGTTTGCGGATGCAGCAAAAGAAAATGCGAACAGCTTCATCCACTGGATGAAGGATTGTATTGTACCCTTTTCGCTTGGTATGGTGATTGCCCCGGCAACGCTGCTTTCCGTTCTGCCCATCGGTGCAATATTCACGATGCATGGCTCTTTAGGCTTGCCGGATTTCATTATGATCGTAGTTCTGTCCTGCGGACTGATCACGCCGCTCATCACTGTGATGAGTTATAACGATGATGTCACAAAAGCGACATCAATCTTTGGAGAAATCGACGCCATTTTGGAATTGCCGGAACTTGTGCGGCCGAAAGAGAGCAAAGCAGAACCAAAGGGTCACAGCATCAAGCTCACAAATGTTCACTTTGGATACAAGGTAAATTCCCCTGAAAGGGGAAGACGCCCGGAGGGCGTGCCTTGTGCAGAGGACGGTCTGGGCCGCGAAGAAAAGGAAATCCTTCACGGAATCAATCTGGATATCCCGGAGGGGAGCGTCACGGCACTTGTAGGACCATCCGGCAGCGGCAAATCTACAATCGCCAGACTCATTGCCTCTCTGTGGGATGTGGACAGTGGAAGCATCAAGATCGGAGAAGCAGACATACGGGAACTGTCGATTGCCGATTATAACGCACAGATCGCTTATGTTTCGCAGGACAGCTTCCTGTTTGATACTTCGGTACGGGAGAACATCCGCATGGGAAGACCTTCCGCGTCAGATGCGGAAGTGGAAGAAATCGCAAGAAAAAGCGGCTGTTACGACTTCATCATGCAGCTGGAGAACGGTTTCGATACGGTCGTAGGCGGAAGTGGAGCGCATCTCTCTGGTGGAGAGCGGCAGCGTATTTCCATCGCAAGAGCCATGATGAAGAACGCGCCGATTTTAATCCTCGACGAAGCAACCGCCTACACCGATCCTGAAAACGAAGCCGTGATTCAGAAGTCGGTTTCCGAACTTTCTAAAGAAAAGACTCTGATTGTGATAGCACACAGGCTTTCCACGATCATCGACTCCGACCAGATTATTGTGATAAAAGACGGAAATGTAAAAGCGAAAGGGACACACAAGGAGCTCCTTGATTCCAGCTCCCTTTACAGGAATATGTGGGAGGCGCATACTTACGCAAAGGATACGGACGAAGCGGAAGGAGGAGTGCTTTCATGATTGCCACACTGAAAAAATTTTTTGATTTCTGCGGGGAGAAGAACCGCCGTATGTTTTATCATACGCTCGTCATCGGCGTACTTATTGCCGTCTGCGAAGCGGCTAAGTTTCCGGCAATTTATCTGGTACTTGATGGGTTTCTGTCCGATACCATAACCGGCAGCAGAATCCTGGCGGGATTTTTGATCCTTTTCGTTTCTGTTATCTTTGAATCCTTTCTGCGGGGCAGATCGACGATGCTGCAGTGCAAGGCGGGATACCGGGAATGCGCAGGAAAGAGGATCGAAATCGCGGAGCATTTGAGATACCTGCCGATGGGGTATTTTAACGAGAACAGTCTTGGCGAGATCACGACCATCACCACCAACGTGATGGAGCAGCTCGGTGATGTGGCTACCCGTGTTGTCATGCTGACAACGCAGGGGATTTTGAACACGGCGATCATTGTTCTGCTGATCCTTGTATTCGACTGGAGGATCGGACTCATCTGCCTTTCCGGGATAGCGTTATTTGCCGTGGTTAACCGCGCCATGCGAAAGGCAAACGCAGAAACCGCCTCAAAGAAGGTGGAAGTTGACACAAAGGTCATCTCCCGCGTGCTGGAATATATCCAGGGCGTTTCGGAAGTGAAGGCATATAACATGACCGGCTCTTCCAGAAAGAAGTTGGACGATACGATCCGCATGGCGGGGGATACTAACACTGAGATGGAAATGATCTGCAACCGCTACATTCCGTTTCAGAACATCGTAATGAAGTTGACCGGAGTTGCAATTCTGATCGCTTCCATTGGTTTCTATCTGAACGGCACGATGGAGCTGCTCACGACAGTCATTATGATGATCATGTCGTTTATAGTATTCTCCGGACTTGAGACAATGGGCTCTTACTCGGCGCTGCTTCGTGTGGTGGATCTGTGCGTGGATCGCGGAGAAGAAGTACTGGGACTTGAACCGATGGATATTTCGGGAGAAGAGTACACACCGAAAACCAACAATATTGAAGTATCTGGCATCGACTTTGCGTATGACAAAAAGAAAATCATAGATGATGTGTCCCTGACGATTCCGGAGAAAACGACGGCGGCTTTTGTGGGACCATCCGGCGGAGGAAAGACTACGCTCTGCCACTTGATTGCCCGCTTCTGGGACGTGGAAAAGGGTATGGTGTCTCTTGATGGAAAGAATGTAAAGGAGTACTCGATGGACTCCCTAATGGAGAACTTCAGCTTTGTGTTCCAGAACGTCTATCTGTTCCATGATACGATTGCCAACAATATCCGGTTCGGACGCCCGGAAGCATCCATGGAGGATGTGATGGCTGCCGCGAAGAAAGCCTGCTGCCATGACTTTATTATGGCGCTCCCGGATGGATATGATACGATCATAGGAGAAAATGGCGCTTCGCTGTCGGGCGGGGAAAAACAGCGTATTTCCATCGCCAGGGCAATCATGAAGGACGCGCCGGTTATCATCCTCGATGAGGCTACCGCCAACGTCGATCCTGAGAATGAAAAGGAATTGATGGAAGCTATTAACGCACTGACAAATGAAAAGACGATTTTGATGATCGCACATCGTTTGAAAACGGTGAGAAACGCAGATCAGATCTTCGTTGTGGAGAAAGGTCGAATTGCACAGCGCGGGACACACGATGAACTGATGAAGCAGGATGGAATCTATCGGCGATTTGTTGATTCCAGAAGACAGGCGATAGGTTGGAAGATAGGATAACTGGGCGATTATAAAATATAC
>CACYXH010000014.1 GCA_902778245.1 uncultured Lachnospiraceae bacterium
CGTCTGGTATTTCCGGAGCTGACTGAGGAGCGCAGAAAAGACCTGGTTAAGGATGTAAAGAAAAAGGGCGAGGCAGCCAAGGTGGCAGTACGTAATGTGCGCCGGGATGCCAATGAATATCTGAAGAAGCTGGGTAAGACAGATGTGTCTGAGGATGAGATCAAGGATCTGGAAGATGTGATACAGAAAGAGACGGATAAATTTATCAAGGAGATTGATAAAGCTGTAGAAGAAAAATCCAAAGAAATCCTGACAGTATAGAAAACAGTATGGAGCTGCCTCAAATGTATAGATTCGGGAACACCTCAAGTGTTTCCGAATCGTACTTGCCTAGGCCCGAAGGGGCGTATCCGCCATCAGGCGGATTTTGGAACGACTTCCTCAGTCGTTCCAAAAGGCATGTCAAATGAGACAGCTCTATATTATCTGTATGGCGGAAGTTTGGGAGGAAGCAAGATGGTAATACCGCAGCATGTAGCCATTATTCTGGATGGCAACGGGCGCTGGGCCAAGAGTAAAGGAATGCCTCGCAATTATGGGCATGTGAGAGGCGCAAAAAACCTGGAAGTGATCTGCCGGGACGCTTCGGATCTGGGCATCAAATATCTGACAGTCTACCTGTTCTCCACGGAAAACTGGAAACGTTCCAAGGAAGAGGTGGATGCGCTGATGAAGCTGTTCCGCAGTTATACAAAGACCTGCATTAAGATGGCCAGGGATAATAACATGAAAGTCCGGATACTGGGAGATCCAACTGCGCTGGACGCGGATCTGCAGGAAAGCCTGGTGAAACTGACAGAGAGTTCAAAAAACAATACAGGATTGAACTTTCAGCTGGCCATCAATTATGGCAGCCGTGATGAGATCGTTCGGGCGGTGCGCAGGCTGGCGGAGGATTATAAGGAGGAGAACCTTCGGAAAGAGGACATTACGGAGGAAAGATTTGCCTCTTATCTGGATACGGCAGAAATTCCGGATCCGGATCTTTTGATCCGTACCAGCGGAGAGCAGAGGCTCTCAAATTATCTGATGTGGCAGTTGGCATATACGGAATTCTATTTTACTGAAGTGCCGTGGCCTGCTTTTACGAAAGAGGATTTAAAAAAGGCCATTGAAAAATATAATTGCAGAGAACGCCGCTACGGAGGGATTGATCTGCAGGAAAATACGGATGGATCGGCGGGAGCTGATCAGGAAACATAGGAGGAATAAAGGTGTTTGTAACGCGACTTATCAGTGGTATTGTGTTGGTGGCCGTGGCTCTGGCCACCATCATCACAGGAGGGCCGGTTCTGTTTTTTACGCTTCTGGCTGTTTCCTTGATCGGAATGCACGAACTGTACCGTGTAACGAAGGTAGAGGAAGATAAGCTCTCTCCATTAGCGCTGGCAGGCTATCTCGGCGCTATCCTTTTCTATATTCTGTTATATTTTGAAGTATCTGCATATACTATGTCAGGGCTCATCAGCGCTCTGATCGTGCTGATGTCTGTTTACGTATTTGCATATCCGCGCTATCGTTCGGAACAGGTGATGGCTGCTTTCTTCGGTATTGTCTATGTAGCAGTAATGCTGTCCTTTATTTATCAGACCAGAAATCTGCAGGATGGGAAGTTTATGGTATGGCTGATCTTTCTGTGCTCCTGGGGATGTGATACTTGCGCTTATTGTGTGGGGATGCTGTTCGGAAAACATAAGATGTCACCGAAGTTGAGCCCGAAAAAATCGGTAGAGGGTGCTGTGGGGGGCGTCTTGGGTGCAGCTTTGTTGGGCGCTATTTATGCTGCTATTGTGGGCGGCTATCTGGAGGCCTCCGGCAATCAGATCTTTGTGTACGCCCTGATTTGCGGTGTGGGAGCGTTGATTTCCATGGTGGGGGATCTGGCAGCCTCTGCCATCAAGAGAAACCATGATATCAAGGATTATGGGAAACTGATCCCGGGACACGGGGGAATTCTGGATCGCTTTGACAGCGTGATTTTTACTGCTCCGGTAATCTGGCTGCTGGCGATGCTGCTGGTGTGAAAATGAGGAAACAGGATGAATAGTATAAAAACAATTGCGATTTTGGGCTCTACGGGTTCTATTGGAACACAGACACTGGAAGTGGCAAGAGCAAATCAGGATATAAAAGTGGCTGCTCTGGCAGCTGGACATAATATTCAGAAACTGGAGGAACAGATCCGGGAGTTTCGCCCACGGATAGCAGCTGTCTGGAGTGAGGAGGATGCGTCAAGACTTCGCGCCTCTACGGCGGATCTTGAGGTAAAGATTGTCTCCGGAATGGAAGGACTGATTGAAATCTCCGTACTCCCGGAGACCGAAATATTGGTGACGGCCATTGTTGGGATGATCGGCATCGTTCCCACCATCCAGGCGATTAAAGCAGGAAAAGACATTGCTCTGGCCAACAAGGAAACTCTTGTTACGGCAGGACACATCATAATGCCGTTGGCAAAACAGTGCGGAGTGAGGATCTTGCCGGTGGACAGTGAACACAGCGCGATTTTTCAGTCCCTAAATGGGGAGAATTCAAAGCAGATCGAAAAAATACTGCTGACGGCATCCGGTGGCCCTTTCCGGGGAAGAAAACGCAGTGAACTGGAAAATATACGGGTAGAGGATGCCTTAAAACATCCTAACTGGACCATGGGGAGGAAAATAACCATTGACTCTGCTACGCTGGTGAATAAGGGGCTGGAGGTGATGGAGGCAAAATGGCTGTTCGGCGTGGATCTGGATCGTATTCAGGTAGTGGTTCAGCCTCAGAGCGTGATTCATTCCATGGTAGAATATGTGGATGGAGCTATTATAGCGCAGCTCGGAACTCCGGATATGAAACTGCCCATCCAATATGCCTTGTATTATCCGGAGCGGAGATTTTTAAGTGGTGACCGGTTGGACTTTGCGAAGCTGGGAAAACTCACCTTTGAGGATCCGGATGCGGACACTTTCCCTGGGCTGAAATATGCCTTCGAGGCGTCAAGAGCCGGCGGCTCTATGCCCACCGTGTTTAATGCCGCCAATGAGCGGGCTGTGGCCAAATTCCTGAATCGAGAGATAGGCTTTCTTGATATTTATGATATTATTGCGTCCTGTATGGAAGCGCATACGGTGGTGGATAACCCCACCGTGGATCAGATTCTGGAGACGGAACAGAGTGTATATGAAATGATTGAAAGCAGGTGGTGAATTGAAAATCGTTATTGCATTACTGATTTTCAGCTTGATTATTATTTTTCATGAGCTGGGACATTTTCTTCTGGCTAAGTTTAACGGAATAACAGTAACCGAGTTCTCTCTGGGAATGGGACCGCGGATTCTGAGTACTGTAAAGGGGGGCACACGCTATTCCTGGAAGCTGCTTCCTTTTGGAGGGTCCTGTATGATGCTGGGAGAGGACATGGAAGATGCCGGTGAAGGAACCTTTGGCAGTAAGTCAGTGTGGGCCAGGATTTCCGTGATCGCGGCGGGTCCGATCTTTAATTTCATTCTGGCGTATGTGTTTTCCGTTTTTATTATTGCCGGCATTGGATATGATAAACCGGTGCTGCTTGGTGTGACAGAAGGCTATCCGGCTGCAGAGGCAGGAATTCAAGCGGGAGATGTCATTACAAAGATAAACGGTAAGCGTATTCATGTATACCGGGAGATTTCCAACTATACCACCTTCCATCAACAGGAGTTTCAGAGTGGCAAGACGGTAAGGATCGAGTATATACATGACGGAGAAACAAAAACGGCGGAACTTACGCCGGTGGATAACGGCTATGGCCGTTATGTCCTGGGCATTTCCGGAAGCAGCAACTACCGGACAAAAGCCGACTCTCTGGAGGTGCTTGCGTACAGTGCCTATGAAGTGAAGTTTTGGATAGACACCACTTTTCAGGGGTTGAAGATGATGTTCCGGGGACAGGTGACGTTGAACGATGTCTCAGGTCCTGTAGGTGTGGTGGATATGATCGGAGAAACCTATGAGGAGAGCCAGCAGGACGGGGCTTTTTATGTCTGGCTAAACATGCTGAACATTTCAATTTTGCTCAGCGCGAACCTTGGAGTCATGAATCTTCTTCCGATACCTGCCCTGGATGGCGGACGTCTTGTGTTTCTGATCATAGAAGCAATCCGCAGAAAACGGCTGGATCCGGAAACAGAGGCCAAGATACACTTTGCGGGCCTGATGGCTTTGATGATACTGATGGTAGTGGTCATGTTTAATGATGTGAGAAAGATTTTTCTGTAAAAAAGAGGCAGCTGCGGAATTTTGCGGCTGCCTTTGTTGACAAGTGAAAGGAAAACAGTATAATATTTAATATAAACGTTGGTTCCAATATTCTGAAACATATCTGTGGTTTCTGGTTTTCACTTTTTTCCGCTTGACAAGAAATGAAAAGTATACTACTATGTACTAAGAAAAACGAACATAAGTTCGTATTTGCAAAAAGAAAAGGAGATCTATTATGGCAAATACAAATGCAAATGAAGATAAATTAAAGGCATTGGATGCGGCGCTTTCTCAGATAGAAAAGCAATTCGGTAAAGGTTCTGTGATGAAACTGGGAGATTCTGGAGCGAATATGAACGTGGAGACAGTTCCCACCGGCTGCCTCAGTCTGGATATCGCTCTGGGGCTGGGCGGTGTACCGAAAGGACGTATCGTTGAAATTTATGGTCCGGAGTCCAGTGGTAAGACCACTGTAGCGTTACATATGGTGGCGGAGGTTCAGAAGAGGGGCGGCATCGCCGGTTTTATCGATGCAGAGCACGCGCTGGATCCGGTCTATGCGAAGAATATCGGCGTGGATATTGATAACCTCTATATTTCGCAGCCGGACAACGGAGAACAGGCTTTGGAGATCACAGAGACTATGGTGCGTTCCGGAGCAGTGGATATTATCATAGTGGACTCAGTGGCGGCTCTGGTGCCAAAGGCCGAAATTGACGGAGATATGGGCGATGCTCATGTGGGTCTGCAGGCGCGGCTGATGTCCCAGGCATTGAGAAAACTGACCGGTGTGATCAGCAAATCAAACTGTACGGTGATCTTCATCAACCAGCTCCGTGAGAAGGTTGGCGTGATGTTCGGAAATCCGGAGACCACTACCGGAGGACGTGCGCTGAAGTTTTATTCCTCCATCCGTATGGATGTCCGCAGAATTGAATCTCTGAAACAGGCAGGAGAAGTAATTGGAAACAGAACCCGCATCAAAGTAGTTAAAAATAAGATCGCGCCGCCTTTCAAGGAGGCGGAGTTTGACATCATGTTCGGAAAAGGCATTTCCAGAGAGGGAGATATCCTGGATCTAGCGGCCAATGAGAACATCATAAACAAGAGCGGCGCATGGTATGCATATAACGGCAATAAGATCGGGCAGGGTCGGGAAAATGCAAAACTTTACCTGAAAGGACATCCGGAAGTGATGACAGAGGTAGAGCAGAAGGTGAGAGAACAGCATGGTATGGCAGGCGGGACGACCCAGGCGGAAACCTCAGCGGAAGCCGCATCGGCGGGAAACGCACCGGCAGATGACGCAACGTCGGTGAAGCCTTCTGAGGCATGAGCATGCTGGTGACTCGACTGGAGCAGGTAAATAAGAGAAAGTGCCGTGTGTATCTGAATGATGAACCCGCATTTCTTTTATATTATAATGAAATCGCGGAATATCATATGAGGGAGGGACAGGAACTGTCCGATGCCCGGCTGCAGAAACTTATTGATCAGACGCTGGGAAAACGGGCGAAAGTACGCTGCATGGATCTGCTTCAGATATCGGACAAGACAGAGCAGGAACTGGTTAGAAAACTTCAGCAGGAAGAGTATCCGGAAACAGTGATCCGGGAAGCTCTGGATTATGTGAAATCCTATCATTATGTAGACGATTTTCGCTATGCCAGAAATTACATTGAAAGCAGAAAAGAGGGAAAAAGCCGGCAGCAGATCAGTTATGAATTGCGGGGCAAAGGAATCCGCAGTGAACTGATCCAGCAGGCATGGGAAGAGGCAGAACCTGTGGATCCCGTAGTTTTGATACTGCGATGGGCGAAAAAAAGGCATTATGATCCACAATGCAATGACGAGAGGGAACGCCGAAAATTTTATCAATTTTTACTTCGGAAAGGTTTTTTGTTTTCAGATATTAAGAAAGCATTGACATAATATCCGAAAAAGTATAAAATTGAAATGTTGTTTCAGAACAATGAAAATTAAATAAGGAGGTGCTCCTGTGCCGAATGCAGTGATGATTATAATTGCTGTTGTAATCACTCTGGTGATTGCGGTGCCGGTTAGCTGTCTTGCTGCCATTAGCTACAGAAAAAAAATAGTAGAGTCTAAGATTGGCAGTGCGGAAGAAAAAGCCAGGCAGATAATTGACGACGCATTAAAGACGGCGGAGACGAAGAAACGCGAAGCACTTCTGGAAGCGAAGGAAGAATCTTTGAAGATGAAGAATGAATCGGAAAAAGAGACGAGAGAGCGCAGAACAGAATTGCAGCGTTACGAAAAACGCGTCTTGTCTAAAGAGGAAGCGGTGGATAAAAAAGCGGAATCTTTAGAACGTCGGGAAACCGGAATCACAGCAAAAGAAGAAGAGCTGAAGAAAAAACGTGCAGAAGTTGACAAACTTTATGGACAAAGAGTGCAGGAACTGGAACGAATCTCAGGTTTAACCTCCGAACAAGCAAAAGATTATCTTTTAAAAACTGTTGAAGATGAAGTAAAGATTGATACTGCCAAGTTATACAAAGAACTTGAAAGCAGGGCAAAAGAGGATGCTGCCAAGAAGGCGAAGGAGTATGTAGTAACGGCGATACAGAGATGTGCTGCTGATCATGTTGCAGAGACTACGATTTCTGTGGTGCAGCTTCCAAGTGATGAGATGAAGGGAAGGATCATCGGTCGTGAGGGTCGGAATATCAGAACTCTTGAGACTATGACAGGCGTTGATCTGATTATTGATGATACACCGGAAGCAGTCATCTTGTCCGGCTTCGATCCCATAAGGAGAGAGGTTGCCAGAATTGCCCTTGAAAGATTAATTGTAGATGGACGCATTCATCCGGCTAGAATTGAGGAAATGGTGGAAAAGGCGCAAAAAGAAGTGGATGCGATGATCCGTGAAGAGGGTGAGGCTGCTGCTTTAGAAGTGGGCGTACACGGTATCCATCCGGAACTGGTACGGTTGCTTGGAAGAATGAGGTTCAGAACCAGCTATGGACAGAATGCTCTGAAACATTCCATCGAAGTAGCCCATCTGTCCGGCCTTTTGGCTGGAGAGATCGGCGTGGATGTGAGAATGGCAAAGCGTGCCGGACTGCTTCATGATATTGGTAAATCCATTGATCATGATGTGGAAGGTTCTCATATTCAAATTGGTGCTGACCTTTGCAGAAAGTACAAAGAATCACCCATTGTTATCAATGCAGTGGAGTCGCATCATGGCGATGTTGAAGCAGAATCTTTGATTGCGTGTATTGTACAGGCTGCTGACACGATTTCAGCTGCCAGACCAGGCGCCAGAAGGGAAACTCTGGAAACATATACCAACAGATTAAAACAGTTAGAAGATATCACCAACGCTTTCAAAGGCGTTGAAAAATCCTTTGCTATACAGGCGGGAAGAGAGATTCGTATTATGGTTATTCCAGATCAGGTCAATGATGCCGATATGGTGCTTATGGCGCGGGATATCGCAAAACAGATCGAAGCAGAACTGGAATACCCAGGCCAGATCAAAGTCAGTGTGATCCGTGAGTCACGAGTCGTGGATTACGCAAAGTAAAAAATCCAAAACATAAAGTAAAACAGCTAAAACAAGGGATTGTCGGAAAAGGCAGTCCCTTTTTTATCAGTCAGGGAACTCCTAATCATGTTTTTGCTGAAACCGCCATAAAATGCAGTAAGGATCTATAATGACGGAACCTGAATGAAGAAATTAGGAAATAATGCGTTGCTGATTCTGTTTTGCATTGGAATCATAGTAGGATTGATCTTGCCCAGATGGTTTTCTGTAAACTCTAACTTGGATTTTAGTATTCTGAATATTCGGTCATTTCGCCAATATATAGTTGTTGAGACGGATTACAGCTCTGTATTAAGAAGCGCAGTGAGAAGCAGATTGACCTTGATGCTTCTTTTGTTTTTTTCCTGCTATACGGCAGCCGGTTTCTGGATATTAGCCAGTACTTATCTGGTAATGGGATTGTTTTTAGGACTGTTATCCGTTTTGAGCGTGGTGCAGATGCAGTATTGGGGAATTGTATTTCTGCTTTGTGCCATTTTCCCACAATGGCTGCTTTACGGGATGGCAGGTATAAGACTTGGCGCTTTTATGGAAAAGAGAAAAAATCGCATGGCGCTGTGCAATGGGAATGCGATATCTTCATACAACCTGAAAACATTTTTGGATTTTCTGACTATATTGGTGATTACCTGTGGAGGTATCGCATGTGAAGTTTATGTTAATCCGTGGCTGCTGAGATACTTCTTGAATTTTTATCTTGGTAACCTGGCATAGTTTGCCATCGAAAATCACCTTGCAGCGATGGTCAAATCTCATTCACGCATTATTTTCTGAACTATCCTGCAGTGAATGTTCCGGATCGTGATTAAAAAACTATTTTGTCTCTCTTTTTTAGTTCTTACAGAAAACAGTTGGCATTTTTTGAATTATATGCTATATTTATTTATAGCAATGAGCTGTTTGTTGTGCAAATTGCGCAAAGCAGCGGAAATAATTGAGAAAGGAGGACTATCAATGGGTACGCCACATAATACTGCCCCGGACGGTGCGATAGCAGAGACGATATTGCTGCCCGGAGATCCGCTGAGGGCAAAATTCATTGCGGATAATTTTCTGGAAGATGCAATACAGTTTAACGAGGTTCGGAATATGCTCGGTTACACAGGAACGTATCAGGGAAAGAGAGTTTCCGTCATGGGTACCGGTATGGGATGTCCATCGATTGGCATCTATACCTATGAACTGATCCATTTTTACGGAGTAAAGAAACTGATCCGCATTGGTTCCTGCGGCGCAATCCAGAAAGATCTTCAACTTGGTGATATCGTTATGGCGATCGCGGCCAGCACGGATTCTAATTTTGCGCACCAGTATCGGCTCCCCGGTACTTTTAGCGCGGCGGCTTCCTATGACTTGCTGCATAAAGCGGTGGACGCAGCGGAAAAGAATGGATACCGCTATACCGTTGGAAATGTGGTTTCTTCCGATATTTTCTACGGGGATGTCCCGGCGTATGACGATTGGGCGAAGATGGGTATTTTGGCTGCGGAGATGGAGAGTTTTGCTCTGTACTGCAATGCGGCAAGAGCAGGTGTACAGGCTCTTGGCATTTTTACCGTTTCAGACTCCATTGTGAGCGGTGAAGAGATGTCACCGGAAGCGAGGCAGACTTCTTTTACCAATATGATGAAAGTTGCGCTGGAAACTGCATATACTGTTTAGGATATATCTGCTAAGCAGATATAATGTTGGGAATGTGTATCATTCCAATGATACTTGAAATTTAAAATAATAAATTAAGCGAGAGGAGAAAACAAAATGAAGAAAGCATTGGCAGTTGCCCTGTCCCTGACTATGGTATTTACAATGGCTGGATGCGGCAGCAAAAAGGAAACTAAGGAAACTGAGGCCAAGACGGAGGCTGCAAAGGCAACGGAAGCCGGCGTTGAGACTGAGGCAGGTACAGAAAAGACTACATCCGAAGATGTGAAAAATGTTGTTTATCTCGTAAATGGTAACCTGGGAGACAAATCTTTCTTTGATTCCGCTAAGGCAGGATTGGATGCCCTGGTAGAGGCAGGTAGAATTACTCTGAATACCGTTGAAATGGGCGGCACCGACGCTGATCAGCCGAAGTGGCTGCAGACGCTGTATGAAGTGGCAGATTCTGAAGAGTATGATCTTATTGTTTGCGGAACCTATCAGATGCCGGATTATCTGAAAGAAGTTGCTACCGCATATCCGGATCAGAAATTCCTGATCTTTGATGATGATACCTATGCTGGCGAGAACGACAACGTAGTTAATATCGTGTTCAAGCAGAATGACCTGGGTTACATTGTTGGTACTTTTGCAGGCCTGATGACTTTGGATACCAGCGTTGATCGCATCAATGAGGACAAGGTTATTGGTTTTGTAGGCGGATATGACAGCCCGGTTATCAATGACTTCATGGATGGTTATATCACTGGCGCTCAGGCAGTTGATCCGGATATTAAAGTTGATGTACGTTACACTTCTGACTATGTGGATACCGCAAAGGCAAAAGAATATGGTATCTCTATGGTAAATGACTCCAAATGCGATATCATCTGGGGTGTTGCAGGCAACGCAGGTAATGGTGCTGCAGAAGCTGTTCTTGAGACAAACGGCGGATGGTTTATCGGTGTTGACTCTGACCAGGAACTGACCCTTTCTGATGAACTGGCAGCAATCACCCTTACCTCCGGTTTGAAGAACGTAGGAAACTCCCTGATCTGGTTCTTTGACGAGTGGGACGCTGGAAACGATCTGTTTGGACAGAGAGTATCCCTTGGTATCGTAGAAGGCGGTGTAGGCATCGTAACAGATAAGAACTATGACACTTATGCAAGTGATGATGTTAAGGCTGCAGTTGACGCTGCAATCGAAGAAGTTTCCAACGGAGACATCGTAGTTCCGTCCGCATTTGATGAGGGTGGAAACGAAGCCGCTCAGGAACTGAGAGACAGCGTTCGTCCATAGGCTAACTTATTGGAAGCTGCGGAGCCGATAAGTTAACGAGGAAATAGCAGCGCGATTTTTCAAGTTTGAGCACTAGAGCAAAATTGCGAAGCATTTTCGAGGTTTAACTAGTAAAAATGTGGGGCTGTTGCGTAAAGTCCGTTTATCTGGCTTATGCAGCAGCCTTTTTCAAAAGAAAAGAGAGAGAAATGGGGGCGGTTGGCGAATGAGTGAAGAACTTGTCATTCAGATGAAAGGGATTACCAAGGTATATCCTAATGGTACCGTCGCGAACCAGGACGTCAACTTTGACGTACGTAAGGGCGAGATCCATGCTCTGATGGGTGAGAACGGTGCCGGGAAATCCACGCTGATGAAGATGCTGTTTGGTCTGGAACAGCCTACATCAGGCGAGATTTTAGTGAATGGGGAGAGGGTTAACCTGTCTTCTCCGACAGTTGCGATTTCCAAGGGAATTGGAATGGTACATCAGCATTTTATGCTGGTGCCCAGCCTCACGGTGGCGGAGAATATGGTTCTTGGCATGGTTCCGAAAAAATCAGGAATGCTGATTGATTACAAAAAGGCGGTAGAGATCACAGAGGAGTATTCTAAGAAATTTAATCTTCGGGTAGATGCGAATGCCAAGGTAATGGATATTCCCGTGGGAATGAAACAGAAGGTAGAAATTTTAAAGGCGTTGGTTCGGGGCGCGAAGATACTGATTTTGGACGAGCCCACCGCAGTTCTTACTACCCAGGAGACGGTGGAACTTTTTACTGAATTAAAAAATTTGAAGAAACAGGGATACACCCTGATTTTTATCTCCCATAAGTTGAACGAGATCATGGAGATCACGGACCGGATGACAATCCTTCGCGGGGGGCGTTCTATGGGTATCTATGAGACAAAGAATGTAACACCGGAGGAAATCTCCAGACTGATGGTTGGACGGGATGTCATCCTGAAAGTTGACAAGGATCAGGCGAAACCCACGGATGAAGTCCTTAAGGTGCGGGATCTGGAGTACGTCAATGAGTGGGGAAAGAAAATGCTGGACAAGGTATCGCTTTCCGTGCGTAAAGGTGAGATCCTTGGTATTGCCGGTGTGGAGGGCAACGGACAGAAGGAACTGGTAGACATGCTGTTTGGCTTCAATGCGCCCAATGCAGGTACCATTGAAGTCAACGGGGAAAATATCATTGGATTGGACCAGAGAGAGCTGAGGGAAAAGCATATCGCTCTTGTTCCGGAGGATCGTATGCTCTACGGTATTGCAGGAACAGCATCCATTGAAGAGAACCTGATCAGTGACCGATGCGGCGAAAAACGGTTAAATAAAGGAATTCTCTTCAACATGAAGTCCATCCATGAGGAAAGCGCGAAACTGGTTAAAGACTACACTGTTTTGTGTAAATCTGCGCAGCAGCAGGTTGGGAGTTTGTCCGGCGGAAACATTCAGAAGGTGGTTGTGGCCAGAGAATTCTCAAACGGACCGGAACTGATCATTGCGGATCAGCCCACCAGAGGTATTGATGTGGGCGCGACGGAGTTTATACGAAAGAAACTGGTGGAGCTGTCCAGATCCGGTATTGCCGTTTTGCTTGTGTCGGCGGATCTGAATGAGGTAATGGAGCTGTCGGACAGTCTGATCATCATGTGCAGCGGCAAGATTGCAGCATACTTTGAGGACACAAAGGAACTCTCGGATGAGCTGATGGGCAAATATATGCTGGGAATCGAGAAGCAGACACCGGAGGAAATCAGGAGGGTATGCCATGAGTAAAAAGAATCGTACAAAATTTAGCATCATCCGGGCTGCGGCAGCCATGGGTATCGCTCTGCTCGTTGCATTTCTTTTGATACTGCTCAGTGCTGAAGGAGCGAATTTTTCGGAGAAGCTCGCGGCTTCCGGAAAGGCGCTGCGGGAGATGCTGGTCAGCCCCCTCTTCAAAAAGAACGGAAATTTCAGCATGAAGAATTTCAGTGATGTGCTGGCCGGAATGATTCCCATCATGTTTACCGGTCTGGCTACCTGCATCATGTTTTCCGCGAACCAGTTTAACCTGGGCGCAGAGGGAGGTATTATGCTGGGAGCGTTCGTCACCGCCCTGGTGGCGATATACGCCCCGATTCCGGGACCGCTTCTGATGGTTGTGGCGGTACTGGCCGGCGGAGCAGCAGTAGGCATCGTGATGCTGATCCCCGCAGTGTTAAAAGCAAAACTGGGTGTCAGTGAGATGGTAAACTCACTGATGTTAAACTATGTAATAATGTATTTTCTGAATTACCTGATGAACAGCTATCTGGCGGATACCAGCAAGGGTATTACCCAGACTTACGCGTTCCGGGATAATGCCCTGATCCCGCAGATGATCGATAACGGCTCCAGATTATCCTGGGGATTCATGATCGGTATTCTTATGGTAGTGCTGTGCTGGTTCTTTATGTACCGCACAAGATGGGGATATGGCATCCGCATGACCGGTATCAATCAGCCCTTTGTTATGTATTCCGGAATGAATGTTCCCCTGATCATCATCATATCCCAGGTGATCGGCGGTGTTCTTGCCGGTATGGGCGGCGGAATTGAGATGCTTGGCCGTTATAATGTGTACAACTGGTCGGCTCTTCCGGGGTATGGATGGACCGGTATTACGGTAGCGATCCTGGCCGGCAATAACCCGGCTTATGTGCCGTTGGCAGCGTTCTTTATGTCCTACCTGACCAAGGGATGTACGCTGATGTCAACGAATGCAAATGTACCTTCGCAGCTGATCGACATTATTCAGGCAGTCATCTTCATCTTCTTTGCGGCGCAGCAGTTCCTGGCAGGATACAGGCAGAAACTGGTGGTAAAGAGCGCTCAGGAAGAGCTGGCGGCCAAAGCAGCGGCCATGAAGGCAGAAAGGAGTGAACAGTAATATGAATATTTTCACGACGGATTTCTTCTTTTCCATTATTCGTATTGCGACGCCTATTCTTCTTGCGACGCTGGCAGCGGTGATTGGCGAAAAGGGCGGTGTTTCGAACATCGGTCTGGAAGGTATTATGATGATGTCGGCACTGTTCGGTTCTCTGACAGCATACTGGACGGGCAGCTGGGCCGTAGGCCTTCTGGCAGCCATGGCTGTCGGTTTACTGGAAGCGCTGCTTATGGGCTTCTTCGCCTTCAAACTGAAGACCGATATTATTCTGGTGGGTACTGCGGTGAATATGATCGGTTCCGGCGGAACGATTTTCCTGGTGAAAGTCATTACTAATGCGACAATGGGAAAATCTCTTACTTCCACGACTTCACTGATCACCAAATCATTGCAGGTGCCAAGCTGGAATATCCCGCTGATCAAAGATATTCCTGTGATCGGAAAAGTAATCTCGGGGCATTCTCTGCTTACTTATATTGCGTTTTTACTGGTATTCCTTACCGGTGTGCTTTTGTACAAAACCCCGTTGGGGCTGAATATCCGTTCTGTGGGAGAGAACCCCAATGCAGCGTCTTCTGTAGGTGTCAGTGTTTCCAGAGTCCGTTACATCACCATCGGTATCGGCGGAGTGCTGGCCGGTCTGGGCGGCGCTTATATGTCCATGTATTACGCCATGGGATGGTCCCTGGATATGGTGGCCGGACGAGGTTTCATTGCTCTGGCGGCTCAATCTATGGGCGGAGGAGAACCGATTGGATCAATGCTGGCGGCTCTTATCTTCGGATTTGCCCAGGCTCTTGGTATCAAGGTATCTGCAACCGGAGTGGATTCCAATCTGGTGGCGCCGATCCCTTACATCGTGACGATCCTATCCCTGGTGGTATTTGCGCTTAACCAGAGAAGAGTAGAAAAACGCCGTCACGCATCTGCGCTGAAATAACAAGATTGGAGGAATAAACATGGACAAAATACCCGTGATCCTGGATGGCGATCCGGGACATGACGATGCCATTGCGTGGGTATTTGCCAAAGCATCACCGAAGTTTGATATCAAGGCGGTCACCTCTGTTGCCGGAAATCAGACCATTGAAAAGACAACCATTAATGCCAGAAGGATCTGTGCATTGTTGGGGATTGACGCCCCCATTGCCAGAGGCGCTGTGAAACCCGTAACAACAGATCCGGTTACTGCCGGAAACTGGCATGGAGACAGTGGTCTTGACGGGCCTGCCATGCCGGAGCCGGACCAGGAACTGTCAGAGCTTCCCGCGGTGGATCTTATGGCAAAGGTGATCCGTGAGAGCGAAACTCCGGTGACGATCATCGCCACAGGGCCGCAGACCAATGTGGCCCAGCTTTTGATCGCTCACCCCGAAGTAAAAGAAAAGATTGGGAAAATATCTATTATGGGCGGCGGCGTCACTCATGGAAATTGGTCCCCGGCAGCGGAGTTCAATATCTTTGAAGATCCCGAAGCGGCATGGATGGAGTTTCACTCCGGTATTCCGCTTCAAATGTGCGGACTGGATGTGACGGAGCGGGCGATCATACGCCCGGATGATTTTCCTCGTATCCGCGGGGTAGGCAATCAGGTGGCGGATATTGTTGCCGGCTGGCTGGAATTCTTTTACCGGTATCCTATGGAAATTGGTTACGATGGAGCGCCGGTACACGATCCCTGCGCGGTGCTGTCCCTTACGCATCCGGAAATATTCAAAATGCAGGATCTATATGTGGACATTGAACTGGAGGGAGAGTACACCCGGGGGGAAACGGTAGCGGATTTCATTGGTTCCTCCGGAAAGCGTCCGAATGTGACCTGTGTGCTGGACATTGACAGAGACAGTTACATTGATCTGCTGGTAGAGGCGCTTCATGCGTTCGATGGCAGGGAGGTGAAGATATGAGCAGCGTTCCTGTATGGATCGATACGGACACCGGGGTGGATGACGCCATAGCGTTGATGGCGGCTATTGCGCTCCAACGGCAGAAAAAACTGGAAATTGTGGGCATCTCCGCTGTCTGCGGCAACGCAGAGCAGGCTCGGACCTTTGAGAATGCCAGAAATGTGGTGAACCTGGCAGGAAGACCGGACATTCCAGTGTACCCGGGAGCATCAAAGCCCATTATGGTAGAACTTCAGACAGCCGCGTATGTGCATGGAGAAGACGGCCTGGGGGGAGCAGTACTTCCTGCTTCAAAAGCGGCGCGGGAAACAGAAATGGCGTGGGACGCTCTTTACCGCTGTGCTAGAGAGTGGAAGGGAGAACTGGAACTGATCTTGATCGGACCGGAAACTAACGCAGCCATCGCCTTTCAGAAATATCCGGATCTGAAGAATTATTTAAAGAGAATCCTGATCATGGGAGGAGCGGCGGTTGGAGGCAACCGGACTCCGGCGGCAGAATTTAATATCTGGGTAGACCCTCACGCCGCCCAGATCGTGTTTAAATCCCAGGTTCCCATTATCATGTGCGGCCTGGATGTCACCATGCGGGCGGAATTGAACAGCGCAAAGATCGGCGAGATTGAGAACTGCGACTCGGCAGCGTGCAGACTGTTCCGTGACAGCACCAAAATCGCCCGGAACATGTATTCCGGGGGCGGCGAGGAAGTTTACTACGCACACGACGTCTGCCCGGTCCTCTA
Organism: uncultured Lachnospiraceae bacterium; assembly: GCA_902778245.1. Lineage (GTDB taxonomy): Bacteria > Bacillota > Clostridia > Lachnospirales > Lachnospiraceae > Merdiplasma. The sequence goes on from CACYXH010000014.1 coordinate 16,300, forward strand.
CGTGGTATATCCGGAACTGTTTTCCGGTGTGGAGTCGGGTGTTTTCGTGGAGACGAGAGGCACCATAACCAGAGGCCAGACCGTGACAGACTACGATACAGATGTGAAGTTTGGCGTAAAAAACGCGAGAGTGATATTGGGTGCGGATCGCCAGCGATTTGCGGAAATCCTGATTGATCTGTTAAAGAGTATATAAAAAATATCGGGGCCGTCGCACTAAGCATTTTATTGCATATTTATAGTTTTCTGAGGAACGTTTTCACTTCCCATCATACGTAATGGATACTAACCTGCCTGCTGCGCATAGGCTTGCAGCCAGGAAGTACCAACGTATGATGAGGCTCTCAGAAAACTATAATTATTCACTGGACAGTAAGGCTCCGGGAGTTTCCACGACCTTCGCGGCGACGCGGTTGGCAGCGGCGATGGCTTCCGGCAGACTTTTGCCAAGCTGAAGAGAAGCGATCACGGCGCCGATATGGGAATCACCTGCGCCGATGGCGTCAATTTGCTTAGCGGGAACGCTTGATAGAATATCTTCGTTCCTTCCATCCAAGTAATAGCACCCTTTTTCACCCAGTGTAATAATAACGGTATTGGCGGACAACTGATAAAGACACCTTGCGGCTTCCTGCAAGGTGTTTTTCTTGCTGTAGGCATAAGATTCCTCTTCATTCAGGTGCAGAATGGGATGCAGTGTGAAAATGCGTTTCATCAGATCCGGATGGATCTTGTTTAATCGGGGGCCGGGAGCAAAAAAAACCGTAAACTCCGGGTGCTGTTCCAGATAGGTTACTATATTCACTCCTGTAGGCTCTTCAATCTCCAGACCGCAGATATAGACGCTGTCAATAGAAGAGGCATCCAATGCGTCAAACCAGGCGCGCTCAAACTGGTATTCCGCGCCGTGATAGGAGATAAAAGTCCGTTCGCCGTCTGCCTCAACAAAGCAATAGCAGCAGCCATTTTCTTTTTCAGGAGTCGGTATGGGGGAAATTATCCCTTTTTCTGCCAGATGGGTGCGGACAAAATCACCGTAGATGCCTGTGCCCACCGGAAAGAATGGAATACAGGGGACAGCGAAATGGCGAATGATCTCGAAGGTGTTATAGGCACAGCCGCCCAGAGACATCTGCTGTGACACCACATGCACATCCTCTTCTTTTCCGGGCAAGTGGTCAAGATTGATGATCACATCCACTACGGCTGAGCCAACGACCAAAACATTTTTCATGGTAAAATTCCTCCCTGCAGTTTTTACGAAAAACAAATTAATTATACCGTATTTCACAGGTTATTTACAAGGTATCTACTTGTTATTTCCACCGTTCTTTGATAAAATGAGTCACGGAACAAATAAGGATCACCAAACACCGAACAGAAGCGGAGAGAGGACTATGGACGAACAGATGAAGACTGTGAGGGAGAAAGCGGCAGTGTTGGCAGACGCGCTCCCATACTTCAGGGATTTTAATCAGAAAATTATTGTGATCGGCTATCTTTGCAGCAATATTTTAAGCGGGGAAGAAGAACAGGGAATCATGCAGGATATTGCTCTTCTGAAAAGTGTGGGCATGAAGCCGGTGATCGTACATGACTCCAGAATGGGCGCTGATAAGTTTAGAGAAAATAAGAGACTGGCGAAGCTGGTGGAACTGAGCGGCGTGAAGGCAGTGGGAATCTGCGGTATCGATGAACAAACGCTCCGTATGACTTTGGAGAACGGGTATATCCCGGTGGTAACGCCCAATGATATCGATACGGAGATGATGAATCTGGATCCGACGGATACGGCCAGAGAGATCGCGATTTTGCTCCATGCGGAGAAGCTGATCTATGTGAGCAGATACGAGGGCATCACATGGACGGAAAAGGAGGAAAAGATCCTGTCCATGACAGAGTCGGAGCTGAAACTATATATGGAGGAGCAGAAGGCAGATGCAGATTTTTGCCGGAAACTGGAGAATATGATACTGGCGCTGGATGGCGGAGTAGGGAGAGTTCACCTTGTCAGCGGCCGTATGGTGCATGCGCTTTTATTGGAGCTGTTCAGTGTCCATGGAGTTGGAACGGTAGTGATGAGGGACGAACGGAAATTGTACGAACACGAGAAAGGAAGATACTGAGGCGCAGCTATGGAATGCATGATTATTGGAATAGCAGGGGGGACCGGATCCGGAAAGTCCACCTTTACGAACCGGTTGAAACAGCAGTTTGCGGATGATGTGGCGGTGGTCTACCATGACAATTATTACCGAAGACAGGATGAGATCCCATTTGAGGAACGTAAAAAGGTTAATTACGATCACCCGGATTCCCTGGAGACGGATCTGCTGGTAAAGCACCTGAAAATGCTCAAAAACGGGGAGGCGGTGGACTGTCCGGTGTACGATTACAGTATGCACAACCGTTCCCACCGGTTTGTACACATTGAGCCGAAAAAGATTATTCTTGTGGAGGGAATTCTTTTGTTGGCTGATCCAAGAGTAAGAGACCTGATCGATATCAAGATTTTTGTGGAGGCCGATGCGGACGAGCGTATTCTGCGGCGGATTGTCCGGGATGTGAAAGAACGCGGCCGGGATCTGGATAATATTGTCAGCCAGTATCTGACCACTGTGAAACCCATGCATTATATGTATGTGGAACCGACGAAGGCCACAGCGGATATCATTATTAATAGTGGGATGAATGATGTGGCTTTCGATATTGTAAAATCGAAGATCCAATTGTTGCTCCATCCGCAGATCCGGGAACAGAAAAAAATGTGATTGCACAGCCTTGCCCCGCATATCTATATAAAAAAGATATGCGGGTATTTTTATGGCTAAGGTTGTGATTGACGCGGGTCACGGAGGAGAGAGGGATCCGGGAGCTGTGTATGAAGGGCGGCAGGAGAAGACGGACAATCTGGAGCTGGCGCTGGCGGTAGGAAACATTTTAAAAGAGAATGGCGTAGATGTGGTGTTTACCAGAACGGAAGACGTCTATCAGACACCATTTGAAAAAGCGCAGCTGGCCAATGCGGCTAATGCGGATTTTGTCATTTCTTTTCACCGGAATGCGAGCCCGGAAAACAATCAGTATTCCGGGGTGGAGACTTTGGTGTTTAACAATTCAGGAAAAAAAGCGGAGATGGCGGAAGCAATCAATCGAAATCTGGAGGAAGTTGGATTCAAAAATCTTGGAATCGAAGAGAGGCCAGGATTGGTGATACTGAGAAGAACGAAGGCTCCTGCGCTGCTGGTGGAGACAGGATTTATCAATACGGATGCGGATAATGAATTGTTTGATACCAGATTTAATGAAATTGCCCAGGCCATCGCAAACGGGATCCTGGAAGTCCTGAACGATGCGCCGAATAATAGTGAAATGGTGTATACGGTTCAGACCGGAGCGTTTCGGAATCAGGAGTATGCCCAGGATATGCTCTATCAGCTGCAGCAGCAGGGGTATCCGGCTTTCCTGGTGGAGGATGGCGGCTTCTATAAAGTGAGAGTAGGAACATTTCGAAATCTGGACAACGCCATCAAGATGGAGGCACAGCTGCGCAGACAGGGATATGCTACATTTATTGTTCATGAGTGATATAGAGGATGGATCATGGGGAAGCAAAAAAATAAAATGATCTTGGCATGCGTGGGGATCCTGACAGCCATGCTGCTTTGCGGGTTTGCCAACAGAGAAGAACTGGTGAATGCGGTGGAACGCTCCATGGATGCTCAGGCGGCCGGTTCAAAGGCAGTGCAGAACGTCCTGGATAAGATTGGCAAATACTGCAGCACCAGAATCGCGTATCAATTCGGAAACAGGACGGAGGTGCTGGATGGGGACACCATCGTGAGCTGGATCCTGTATGATCCGGATACGAATACCCTTCATCTGGACCGCGATAAAATGACGCAGTATATAGCAGATCTGGCGGAAAAATATGATACTTATCAGAAACCAAGAGAGTTTCAGACTTCTGCCGGGGATCGTGTTGTGGTTCCCGGCGGAAATTACGGGTGGCTTATGGATCAGGGGGAAGAACTGGAGGTGCTGGAACATATGATACAGAGCGGTGCGGAGCGGGTAAGGACGCCCCACTTTGCCCAAACTGCCGCGGACTGGAGCCACAGCGATCTGGGAGACACTTATGTGGAGGTAGATCTGACAAATCAGCATGTCTGGCTATATGTGGATGGAGTGGAGGAGCTGTCGGTGGATTGTGTCTCAGGAACATACACAAATTCCGGAAGGAGGACGCCGGCAGGTACCTACACCATCTATTCGAAAGAATCTCCCACGGTGCTGCGGGGGGCGGACTGGAATTCGCCCGTATCCTATTGGATGCCCTTTAACGGTGGTATCGGGCTGCACGATGCTACCTGGAGATCCAGCTTTGGGGGAGACATTTTTATGTACAGCGGCTCTCACGGCTGTGTGAATCTGCCCTACGAGGCGGCGCGGACGCTGTACGCTTACGCTTATCCCGGAATGCCGGTGATCTGCTATTACCGGGATGAAATGTAAAAAAGTAACGGCTTGATTTCCTGAAGATTTCTGTTAGAATAAGTCTATGGTTAACAGCGAATATTTAAAACAGACAGTGGAACCGTTATTAAATTGGTTCCGTGAAAATGCCAGAGATCTTCCCTGGAGAGAGACCGCAGATCTAAGAAAAAACCCCGACATGACTGGTTCCGGTTCTCCTGAACGGTCTTACTACGTATGGATTTCTGAAATTATGCTTCAGCAGACCAGAGTGGAGGCGGTGAAGCCTTATTTTTTGCGCTTTATTCAGGCTTTGCCGGATATTGCTGCACTGGCGGTCTGCCCGGAGGACAAACTGCTGAAGCTCTGGGAGGGGTTGGGATATTACAACCGGGTGCGAAATATGCAGAAGGCCGCCGTCAGAGTGCTGGAAGAGTATGACGGACGGCTGCCAGCGGATTATGAAGCACTATTGGATCTGCCGGGTATTGGCTCTTACACAGCGGGAGCCATTGCATCCATCGCCTATAACATTCCGGTGGCTGCGGTGGACGGAAATGTACTTCGGGTCATCAGCAGGATTGTGGAGAATGAAGAAGACATTACCAAACAGTCCGTCAAAACCGGGATGGAAGCGGCAATAAAGGAAATCATACCAAAGGATTGTCCCGGGATTTTCAATCAGGCTCTCATGGAACTTGGCGCCCTTGTCTGTCTGCCCAACGGAATGCCGGAGTGTGATAAGTGCCCGGTGTCTGAGCTGTGTCTGGCCAGATTGCATGGAAAAATAGAAGAGATACCAAAGAAAAAAGTAAAACAGCAGCGCAGGATAGAGGAGCGGACGGTGTTGGTGATCCGGGACGGATTTTACACCGTCATCCGAAAACGTCCGAAAATGGGATTACTGGCAGGGCTGTATGAATTGCCGAATATGGAGGGACACCGGTCGGAGGATGAGGTGCTGTGTTATCTGAAAGAAGAAGGTCTTGCTCCGATCCGGATTCAGCCGCTTCCACCCGCGAAGCACATATTCAGTCATGTAGAATGGCGGATGAGCGGTTATATGGTGTTGGTGGAACAGATGAGTGCTTCCGACAATCCGGATCTTATGATCGTGGAGCCGGAACGGACGGAGGCGGAGTATCCCATTCCAGCAGCCTTTGCGGCCTATGTACAGTACTTGCAGATCCGGCTTGGACAGGAGAAATATGAACAGGAGAGAAAACGATGAAGATATTGACAGTTGCGATACCGTGTTATAATTCAGAAAGCTACATGGAGAAATGTATTAAGTCCCTGCTTCCGGCAGGAGAAGATATTGAGATATTGATCGTGGATGACGGTTCGATGAAAGACCGCACTGCCCAGGTGGCGGATCGGTACGAGGAAAAATATCCTGGCATTGTCCGGGCCATTCACCAGGAAAACGGCGGCCACGGAGAGGCGGTAAATACCGGCATCCGCAATGCAACCGGTGTGTACTTTAAGGTCATTGACAGCGATGACTGGGCCGACACCAAAGCGTTAAAAAATATCGTGGAGACGCTGAAAAACCTGGAGGCGGAAAATACTCCGGTGGATATGCTGCTGGCGAATTTTATTTATGATAAGGTGGGAGCGAAGCGCAAAAAGGTAATGCATTTCCGCCATGTATTTCCGAAAGATCAGATTTTTGAATGGTCTGCAATGGGGCATATGAAAGAAACGCAGTACATACTGATGCACAATATTTTTTACCGCAGAGAAGTGCTTCTGGAGTCTGGCATGGTGCTGCCGAAACATACCTTCTATGTGGATAATATTTTTGCGTTCCAGCCGTTCCCGTATGTGAAAAAGCTGTATTACATGGATGTGAATTTTTACCATTATTATATTGGGAGGGAAGATCAGTCGGTAAATGAGCAGATTATGATCAGCCGCATCGATCAGCAGATCAAGGTAAACAAGATCATGATCGACATCATGGCAAAGCAGGATTTCACCAGCTTGGATAAAAAAGTGAAAAAGTATATGCTGATGTATCTGGACAAGATCATGACTGTGACATCTTCCCTGCTTCTGGTGAGCGGGACGGAAGAGAATCTGCAGAAGAAAAAAGAAATATGGCAGTATCTGAAAGAGACAGACCGGAGCCTCTATCTTCACATGAGAACAAGCTTTCTGGGCATTTCCATGAATCTGCCCGGCCGGCTGGGCAGAAAAATATCCGTGCGGGGCTACAAGCTCGCGCAAAAGCTGATGGGCTTTAATTAAATACCCGGAGATGCCGCCGGACAATGTTTGTTATGGATACAGCTTTGTATCTGTTCAGTCCACGATAAATTTTAATTTTTCCTTAGCAAGATCGAAGGACACTTTCTTACAGAAACCGAAATGTTCTCCGTCCATATGCACGCAGGCTTCGAACTCGTTCTGGATGACAGCGCGTCTGCAGCGGTAAATGTGAATCCCTTTAAAATTCGTATGCTTTCCAAAAAGAGCAGTAGGAAGTACCGCCAGAACTTTTGCTTTCGGCATGTTGTCTACTACGATCAGATCCAGGTAATTGTCCACCGGGCTGGCTTTCGGACAGAACATGAAGCCGCCGCCCTCGTATTTCATGTTCATGGCCGTCACAAAGTAAACTTTCTGGAAGGTCAGCAGCTGGCTGTCGTCCAGAAGAACCCGCATGGAGCAGGGCTTCAGGGCGAACAGCATGCGCAGGGCATTGATCAGATAGATCAGTTTTCCCGCATGGATCTTGTTCAGGATGGACTTCAGCGCAGAAGCGTTAGATTCATAGCAAATGGCAGCGTCAAAGCCAATACCGGAACTGATGGCAAAGTATTTTTTTTCATCACCGGAGGAGGTAATGCCAATATTGATATGACGGAACTTCTCCGGATTCAGAATCAGATCAAGGGCATCCTCCGGTTTTGCAGGGAGATGCATTCCCCGGGCAAAATCATTGCCGGAACCGGTGGGAAGGTAACCCAGGGTAATTCCTTCAAAGGTGGGAAGCCCGCTCAAAAATTCATTGATGGTCCCGTCTCCGCCCACTATAACGACAGTGCAGGGCGTTTTATTCAGTGAGAGAAATTGCGCCATTTCCCGGGCTTCTCCCGGAGCAGTTAGGATGTAACTTTCATATTCTATTTTTTTTTCTTTCAGAATCTCTTCCGTTTTTTCCCAGATTTTTAACCCTTTCCCGGAACGGGAGGCGGGGTTGACGACAAAATAGTACATTGACAGCTTCCTTCCATGCTATGATCGTTCGTAATTCTATTCTATTGTAACAGCTTTTTGTTTCCGAGACAATGTTGTCTTTTCTTAATTTTTGTGATACCATGGCATAAGATTACTATTCAAATTGATTATTAAGGACGGTGTGATTTCAGACGTCTTTCGATGATTTCACGGTTATTCTTCTCATTTTCCGAGCCTGTCCCTGGACGATGGATTCGAAAGAAACTATCGTCATACAGGATAATGGTTGGAATGAGAGGAAAATCTTATTTTGGATAGTAACAACGTATAATTACGCAGGAGGCATATTATGGAATCAAACAGCAAAAATTTTATTGAGCAGATGATAGATAAGGACCTGAAAGAGGGGCGTTACGATGCAGTATGCACCCGTTTTCCACCGGAGCCTAACGGTTATCTTCACATTGGACATGCGAAATCAATACTTCTGAATTACGGCATCGCTCAGGAATATCACGGCAAATTCAATATGCGGTTTGACGATACGAATCCAACGAAAGAGAAGACAGAATTTGTAGAATCCATTCTGGCGGATATCAAATGGCTTGGCGCAGACTGGGAAGACCGTCTTTTCTTTGCCTCCAACTATTTCGATCAGATGTATGAGGCAGCGGTAAAGCTAATTAAAAAAGGAAAAGCCTTTGTCTGTGATCTGACTGCCGAGGAGATCAGAGCGTACCGTGGCACGCTGACAGAGCCGGGGAAGAACAGTCCCTACCGCGACCGCTCTGTGGAAGAGAATCTGGAATTATTTGAGAATATGAAAAACGGCGTGTATCCGGATGGAGCGAAAGTGCTTCGTGCTAAGATTGATATGGCGTCACCGAATATTAACATGCGTGACCCGGTGATCTACCGTGTGGCGCATATGTCCCATCATAATACAGGAGATAAGTGGTGCATTTATCCAATGTACGATTTTGCGCATCCTATTGAGGATGCCATTGAGGGCGTGAGCCATTCCCTTTGTACACTGGAGTTCGAGGATCACAGACCATTGTACGACTGGGTAGTGAGAGAACTGGAGTATCCCCATCCGCCCAGACAGATAGAGTTTGCGAAAATGTACCTGACCAATGTGGTGACAGGTAAGCGCTATATTAAGAAATTGGTGGAAGAAGGTATCGTGGATGGCTGGGATGACCCGAGGCTGGTGTCTATCGCGGCACTGCGCCGCCGTGGTTTCACGCCGGAGTCCATCAAGATGTTTGTGGATCTGTGCGGCATCAGCAAGAGCCAGAGTTCCGCAGATTACGCTATGCTGGAATACTGTATCCGTGAGGATCTGAAATTGAAACGTCCCAGAGTCATGGCTGTGCTGGATCCGGTAAAACTGATCATTGACAATTATCCGGAAGATCAGATGGAGGAATTGGATATAGAGAACAATCTGGAGAATCCGGAGCTGGGGATGAGAAAAGTTCCCTTTGGCCGTGAACTTTACATCAACCGCGATGATTTTATGGAGAATCCTCCGAAGAAGTATTTCCGCCTTTTCCCTGGAAACGAAGTTCGTCTTATGGGCGCGTACTTTGTGAAGTGTACCAGCTTTGAAAAAGATGCCGATGGAAATATTACAGAGATTCATTGTACCTACGATCCTGAGACTAAGTGCGGTACCGGTTTTACCGGACGGAAGGTGAAAGGTACCATTCATTGGGTGGCGGCAAAGACTGCGTTCCAGGCCCAGGTTCGTCTGTACGAGAACATTATTGATGAGGAGAAGGGCGTTTACAATGAGGATGGTTCTCTGAACTTAAATCCAAACTCCCTCACTATCTTGAAGAACTGCTATCTGGAGCCGTCTCTGAAGGACGTGGCGCCCTACGACAGCTTCCAGTTTGTGCGTACCGGATTCTTCTGCGTAGACGCCAGAGATTCCAAACCGGGCGCGCCGGTGTTCAACCGGATCGTATCACTGAAGAGTTCATTCAAACTTCCGAAAGCAGAGTAATGCCAAAGGTCAGCGAGCCGGAGAGGAGAGAGTAACTGGGATGGCGCAGAGCTTCTATCAGGGAATCACAGACTTCATATTTGTGCAGCATCAGCCGAGGAAAGCAGATATTATTTTTGTTCCCGGGGGAAACTACCCGGAGGCGGCTATTCAGGCTGCCGGGCTGTATCGTCAGGGATTTGCGCCCCTGGTGCTTCCCTCCGGCAGATACAGCATCCTTGATGGAACCTTTGACGGAGCGTATGAGACAGAATGGGAATATCTTCGGGACATTCTGAGAAAAAACGGAGTGCCCGCGTCGGTTATTCTGAAGGAGGATCAGGCGACCTTTACCTATGAAAACGCTATAGAGTCCCGAAAAGTAACAAACGCTCTGGGTATGAGTATTGGTCAGGGGATATTATGCTGCCAGGCGTTTCATGCCCGCCGCTGCCTTATGTATTACCAGGAGCAGTTTCCGGAGACAGAATTTTTGGTGTGTCCGGTGGAAACGAAAGGGATCAATCGGGATAACTGGTTTCTGGATCCGGGAAAAATCGATGTGGTTCTCGGAGAGGTAGAACGGTGCGGAGCGCAGTTTCATGAGATCATGAAAGGACATATAAAATAGTATGGTATATGATAAAATCTGTCTGGAGACATTCCTGAAAAATCAGGCACAGCTCTTTGATGAACCGGTAGCAGACACTTTGGAGGAGGCGGACGAGTTTCTGGATGAGTGTATGGCGCAGGTTCTGAAAAACAAACAAGAAGTGAAGAAGTATTTTAAAGAAAATCTGGATGCCTCCGGAATGACCGATGAGGAAATATTGGAGGCATGCGAAGTATTCCCTCTGCCGGATGGGCGCTTCTTAGTGGTGGAAGGGTAGCGAAAGCGTTCTTCAGAAACCTATATTTATGCTTGGAAATGCTTTGTGCAGCAGCCCGCATTATGCCAGCGCAGGCAGTATGAGTTTTGTAACGACGCCCAGAACAAGCAGATGGACCGGGTAAAACCAGTAGAAAAAGTATTTCAGAGACAGACCGCGCTTCCCGTTATAAAAAAATACCGGAATAAATGAGAGCGGAGCCCAGGTTTCCCAGGAGATAGCGGCCGCTCCCCCCAGACACTGATAAAGTCTGGAGTAACGCAAAATATAGAGTACTTCAATGAGAAATACCCCTTTGTAGCTGTAATCTGTTTTCAGGAAGTTCGCGGCCAGCAATCCAGCCACCATGATCAGTAGTTGGATAGAAGTAAGCCCCTGGCATAAGGTAATGCCCCACAGCACAAGAAGTCCTATGAGGAGCGTGAAGTACACGTTCTGCTTTTCCGGATAAAACCAGTTTGTCTTCAGTGCGAAATCAAAGGGGATTTCTGAGATCAGTGCAAACAGAAACAGCCTGGAGGCATATTTTTTCACATCATGGGTATGCATAAAGCCTTCCACCAGAAGAAAGCAGAAGATGGGAAAGGCGATGCGCCCGATACCCCGCATCACAGTGTACAGCTGATTCATGTGTTTTAAGATTGTAAGATCGGTGAAAATGTAGTCCCTTCGGGTTAACGCACGCACAACGGTGGCACCGGTGTGGTCCATGAGCATTGTGGCGATAGCAATAAGTTTCAGAGTACTGCCGGAAAGCCCGAATCTGCGTGTATATTTCATAAAAAGTCCTTTCGTTAAAGCAATAGAAATAGAGGATGCGCAGCTACGCGCGCGGAACAAAAGCTGTGCTGCCAAGGTTATTTATCGCGGGGGGTGCGAAGCACACTTTTGTTCGCGTATAGGAAACTTCGTCTCCTATACGCGAAAGCCCTACGGGCAAAGGAAAATACCTGTAAATGAAAACAGTTATTTTGCCAAAAGCAGCATAATCTCATTGCTTCGGGCAATAAATTTCGTCATCTCCTCCGGAGTCAGCGGCTTATGAGCCAGCACTGCCAGATCATAGAGCTGCTGGCAGAACATTGGAACATGCTCGCCCTCTTTATGCTGGAAGATATACTGTACCAGCACGTTGTTGGCATTCAGCACCAGAGTTTCGGTGGTGCCGAACATGGACGGATCCATTCCATACATATTGTACATCTTCATCATATCCTGCATCCGCCGGCTTTCCTCGGAGAGAGTCATCATGGAAGAAATGTTCGTGTTTTTCAGTTTCTCTACCTTTACCTCCAGTTTATCTTTGTCCAGGGCTTTGCGGAACAGTTCAGTGAGGGTATCGGTGGTTTCTTTCAGCTCTTCCTCGGAAGTTCCTTCCTTGAATGTGTCGGTGACATCCGCGTCAATGCGCTCAAATTTCAGCTTTTCATCCTGACGTTCTACATGGGTGATGAAAGCGGTATCAATGTTGTGTTTCAGGATAACGGCGTCCAGACCGGCTTCCTTGAACATATTGATGTACTGGCTCTGCTGAACTTCATCCGTTACATAGTAGATGGTGGTCTTTGAGGCGTCGCCATCCTTACTTTCTTCTGCTGTATCTTCAGTATCTGCAGACTCATCGAAATCCACGGTTTCGGCGGCATCTGCGCTTTCTGCATTTTCAGCAGTCTCTTCCGGAACCAGTTCTTTCATGGTAAGGTATTTGCCGTTGATATCTTTGTAAAGGATATAGTCCATCATGCGCTCGCTGAACTTGGTATCTTTAATGCAGCCATATTTGATGAACGGGCTGATATCATCCCAGTATTTTTCATAGCTCTCCCGGTCGGTCTTGCACATGCCGGAGAGTTTGTCCGCCACTTTCTTTGTGATGTAATCTGCGATCTTCTTTACAAAACCGTCATTCTGCAGGGCGCTTCTGGAAACGTTCAGCGGAAGATCCGGACAGTCGATAACGCCCTTGAGCAGCATCAGGAATTCCGGGATCACCTCTTTGATATTATCCGCAATGAATACCTGGTTGTTGTACAGTTTGATGGTTCCCTCAATAGAGTCATACTCAGTGTTGATCTTCGGGAAGTAGAGGATACCTTTCAGGTTGAACGGGTAGTCCATGTTCAGGTGGATCCAGAACAGGGGCTCCTTGTAATCCATGAATACCTTACGGTAAAATTCCTTATATTCCTCTTCGGTGCAGTCATTGGGATGTTTGGTCCACAGGGGATGGGTATCGCTCAGGGAAACCGGGCGTTTGTTGATCTTCACGCGGTCTCTGGCAGGAGATACTTCCACAATTTCCTTGTTGCCGTTTTCATCCTCTTTTTCTTCTGTCTTAGCGTCCTCGTGAATGTGTTCTACCATCACATCATCCTCGCGCAGCTCAGCTTCATCAATGGTCTCATATTCCTGCGGGGCATTTGCTTTGGAGAGGAAGATCTCTGTGGGCATGAAAGAACAATATTTTTCCAGCACCTCACGCATGCGGTACTCATTGGCAAATTCCAGACTGTCTTCATTCAAGTGCAGGGTAATCTCTGTACCGACGGTATCTTTTGTGCCCTCGCTGATGGTGTATTCAGAACTGCCGTCACACTCCCAGTGTACCGGGGCTGCGCCATCCTGGTAGGAAAGCGTATCAATCTCTACATCGTCGGCTACCATAAATACGGAATAGAAGCCAAGTCCGAAATGACCGATGATCTCATCCTTATTGGTCTTATCCTTATATTTTTCCAGAAAAGCGGTAGCGCCGGAGAAAGCGATCTGTGTAATATACTCCTCGACTTCCGCCTCCGTCATACCAAGTCCGGTATCAATAAATTTCAATGTCTTTTCTTCGGGATTAACCATCACCTGGATGCTGTCTTTGTGATCATCCGGGTAGGAATATTCTCCCATAATCTCTAGCTTATGCAGTTTTGTGATGGCATCGCAGCCGTTGGACACAACTTCCCGGGCGAAGATGTCGTGGTCAGAATAGAGCCATTTTTTGATGATTGGGAAAATATTTTCACTGTTAATGGAAAGATTTCCTGTCTTGCTCATAATATAACACTCCTTATCTGTACATTTTAAATTATGTTCGTATAAAGCAGATCATAGCTGATCCTTAACTATAGAAGACATTGTAATACCCCAAAATGGAAATGTCAAGAAAAAATTAGCACTCGTTTAAAATGAGTGCTAACAAAACTGTTATGCTTTTACTGCGTTATATACGGGATTTCTTTTTGTCGTAGAAATTTTCTAACCATATCATCCCAGGCGTGATCCAGGGATCTGTCCAGTGTAAACACCCGCACCGAAGTACCGGTGGTACAGGAAATGTTTTTTCCGTCATAGAGTATATTAAGATAGAGGCCTGCAATGTCTTGTATATGCAGAGGGACACCGGACTGGGCCAGCAGCTTTTCCGTATTATAATCTGCCAATCGAAAAACGATCTTAAAATTCAGCGGCGTATATTTCCCTTTCACCAGATAGAAAAAGAACGGGCGAACCTGCTTCCAGGACGGAGAGGAAGCAGGCTTTTTCGTTTCCTCATCTGTATCCATGCTGCCATAATAATCAGCGTGAAAACTGCCGTCCATGTGAAAAGTGGTAAAAGTGGTGAGAGTTGTCTCCGTCACCAGGAAAGTATCGAAAATTGCAGTAGTCAGGAGTTTTGTCATGAAATCCCGGACATCGGGTATCTGTAATGCTTGCAAAAGAAATCCTCCCTTAATTTAGATAAATTTTATTATATATTTGTTTTTTCCTCTTTTCAAGATGAAATATATATGCTATCATAATGTAGTATCAAATACTACGTTGTGAAATCTCGATGCTTTGATAGGAGGTATCTATGAGTTATAGAGTTGTGGTGGACAGCTGCGGAGAACTGACCGAGGAGATGAAAAAGGACGGACATTTTCTATCGGCTCCGCTGACGATGCAGGTGGATGAATATGATTTTGTGGACGATGAAACGTTTGATCAGGCCGATTTCCTGGCGAAGGTAGCCGCCAGTCCGAACTGCCCGAAATCGGCATGTCCGTCACCGGATTTTTATCGAAAAGCATTTGAAGGGGAAGAGGAGCATGCTTATGCGGTCACGCTTTCCGCGCAATTGAGCGGTTCCTATAATAGCGCCCAGCTGGGCAAACGTATGTGTCTGGAAGAATATCCGAATAAAAAAATCCATGTATTTAACTCGAAATCCGCCTCCATTGGAGAAACTCTGATCGCCATGAAGATCAGGGAATGCGAAAATGCAGGGATGAGTTTTAAAGAGGTGGTGCAGAAAGTGGAGGAGTACATTGCCAGCCAGACCACATGGTTTGTTCTGGAGACTCTGGAGGCACTGCGTAAAAACGGACGTCTGAGTAATCTGAAAGCAGCAGTGGCTACTGCTCTGAAGATCAAACCGGTGATGATGTCTACCCCCGAGGGATCGATTCAGCAATTGGGGCAGGCCAGAGGCATCAATAAGGCTCTGGTAAAGATGGTTGACAATATCGTGGAAGTCACAGAACACCCCGAAGAGCGGATCCTGGCCATCTCCCACTGCAATTGCAGGGATCGAGCCATGATGGTGAAAGACGCGCTGCTGGAGAGAATGAAAGTGAAGGACGCGTTCGTGGTGGATACTGCGGGCATCAGCTCCCTGTATGCCAGCGATGGCGGGATCATTGTGGTGGTGTAGCACGTTACTGTTCGTATCCTCTATAAATTGAAGGGAAATGTTTACAAAGTGTCTGTTTCTCCAGTCCCTTTGAAAAAGTGATTGCAAATTCGTATATTTCGTGTATACTAGAGGGTAAAGAATACAGGATACAGTGTATGTGAGAGATACTGGAGATCCTTGATGTGAGGAGCGAGAATATGAGTCAGGCTAAAGTTGACCGCTATAAGGAAGAGAAGAGAAACCGCGAAAAGATCATGAAGAAGCAGAAACTGGAATGGCTTCTGACGAAAGTAGTGCTGGCGGTATTTGCAATTGTGATCGTTGGATGGGCAGGCATTTCGGTATATCGAAATGTAACAGCCTCGCCGGATGACGGGATGGTGCAGGTAGAAACTTACACAGTCAATACCTCGGCGATAGAAGATTATCTGGACAGTTTATCTGAAGATTAAAACGATGTAAAAACTGCTTCCCTTTGAGCTTAGGGAAGCAGTTTTTGGCTAAGTGCAGATGCTGAATAATTTATAATTTATGAGCAAAAACCCAATTGCGTAGCATATCATAATCCATCTGACCGGAAGCAACAGCAAGGCCTGTCTCTTCGGCAATCAATTTGTGGAGAAGTAGAACCTTATCTTTTGAAAATTTAATCATTTTGCCAACTCCAAAAATGCCATTTTGTATTTTTTTAATATACGTGCAGCCACAAAATCAATTTTCTCATCATCGGTCCTATCAATGATGGGAGAATTTTCAATGTCATAAAGGACATATTTTGGTTTGTTATTTTTAACGATATATCAGGGGCTGTTGAGACAGCCCCTGATATATCTAAATTATCTTATTTGTTTTGTACCTCTGCCATCTTCATAGCGCGAACTTTCAGCGGCAGTCCGAACAATGTGATAAATCCGGATGCATCGTGATGATCATAGAGATCTCCGGTAGTGAAGGACGCCAGGGACTCATTGTACAGGCTGTACGGTGAAGTAGTGCCGGCTTTGATGATGTTGCCCTTGTAAAGTTTGAACTTCACTTCTCCGGTTACGTACTGCTGAGTGACATCTACGAATGCCTGGATCGCCTCGCGAAGCGGAGTGAACCATTTTCCTTCGTAAACGATCTGAGCAAACTGGCTGCCCAGTTTTTTCTTCGCTTCCAGTGTCTCACGATCCAGAATAAGTTCTTCCAGCTGATCATGAGCTTCCATCAGGATGGTTCCGCCGGGAGTCTCATACACGCCGCGGCTCTTCATACCAACGACACGGTTCTCAACGATATCCACGATACCAATGCCATGCTTTCCGCCCAGAGCGTTCAGCTCCGTGATGATCTCGGAAACTTTCATTTCTTTGCCGTTTAAGGTCTTCGGAACACCGGCCTCAAATGTCATGGTAACATATTCGCCCTCATCCGGAGCTTTTTCCGGCGTCACGCCCAGAACCAGCATGTTGTCGAAATCCGGTTCGTTTGCGGGATCTTCCAGTTCCAGACCTTCGTGGCTGATATGCCACAAGTTGCGGTCGCGGCTGTAGCTGTGGCTGTGATCAAAAGGAAGATCGATGCCGTGTGCTTTGCAGTATTCAATTTCATCCTCGCGGGATTCCATTTTCCATACGTCCGTCATACGCCAGGGAGCAATGATCTTCAGATCGGGAGCAAGCGCTTTGATCCCCAGTTCAAAACGGATCTGGTCATTCCCTTTACCGGTAGCGCCGTGGCAGATGGTAGTTGCTCCTTCTTTCCGTGCAATTTCTACCAGTCTCTTGGCGATCACCGGACGTGCCATGGAAGTACCAAGCAAGTATTTATGCTCATAGACAGCGCTGGCTTTGACGCAGGGCATGATAAAGTCGTCACAAAATTCATCAGTAATGTTTTCTATATATAATTTAGAAGCTCCGGAAAGTTTTGCTCTTTCCTCCAGGCCATCCAGTTCATTTCCCTGACCGCAGTCGATACAGCAGCAGACCACTTCGTAATCGAAGGTCTCTTTCAGCCACGGGATCAGAGCTGTCGTGTCCAGACCGCCTGAATAAGCTAAGATAACTTTTTCTTTCATGATAATCTCCTCCTTGAGAATGTTTGTATTTTTCATTTGCGGCAATGCTTTCCGCAAATTTTTCTGTCCGGACAATACTATAACGCATTAGTCATAAATATGCAAGCACAAATTAAAAATTTGTTTAATTTGTAGATGAGAAAGGCTGAATATGCATAAAATATGTATATTTATGCGAATAAAAATGCTTTACTTATGAAGGAATTTAGTTTATGATAAAAGAGTTCAGCTATAAATATGTAGAAACAGGCAGGTAAGGGATATGATAAAAGCAGGTATTATCGGTGCCACCGGATATGCGGGGCAGGAGCTGGTGCGTTTATTGCTGCAGCACCCTCAGGCAGAGATTGTCTGGTACGGCTCCAGAAGTTATATTGATCAGAATTATTACGATGTATACAAAAATATGTTTCGGCTGGTGGACGCGAAATGTATGGATGATAACATGGAAGAATTGGCGGGGCAGGCGGATGTCATTTTTACCGCCACACCCCAGGGTCTGTGCGCGTCTTTGGTGAACGAGGAAATCCTGAAAAAAACAAAAATCGTAGATCTGAGCGCAGATTTCCGTATTAAAGATGTTGAAATTTATGAGAAGTGGTACGGAATCCAGCACAGGAGTCCCCAGTATATCGGGGAGGCGGTGTACGGTCTGTGTGAGATTAACAGAGAGAGGATCGGAGGCGCCAGACTGGTGGCGAATCCGGGCTGTTATACCACCTGCTCTATCCTCACTATGTATCCGCTGGTAAAAGAGGGGCTGGTGGAAAATGATTCCATCATTATAGATGCGAAATCCGGAACCTCCGGGGCTGGACGGGGAGCGAAACTTCCGAACCTGTTCTGTGAAGTGAACGAGAGTATCAAGCCCTACGGCGTCACGAACCACAGACATACGCCGGAGATCGAAGAACAGTTGGGATACGCGGCGGGAGAGCCGCTGCTGATCAATTTCACTCCGCATCTGGTTCCAATGAACAGAGGAATTTTGGCGACGGCCTACGCAAACCTGAAGCCGGGAGTGACAGGGAAACAGATCCAGGCAGCTTATGAGAAATATTATGCAGACGAATATTTTATTCGACTGCTTGGGGAAGGGGCATATCCGGAAACCCGATGGGTGGAGGGAAGCAACTTTGTAGATATCGGATACAAAGTGGATGAGAGGACACACCGCGTCGTAGCCATGGGAGCCATTGACAATCTGGTAAAAGGAGCGGCAGGACAGGCAGTGCAAAATATGAACCTGTTATTCGGGTTGCCGGAACAGACAGGTCTGCAGCTGGTGCCGCTGTTTCCGTGATGACAGTAGAATGGCAGCTTTCATAGGAGGGAATAAGAAAATGAAGATCATAAACGGGGGAGTCACCGCCCCGAAAGGATTCCAGGCCATCGGCATCGCAGCCGGGATCAAAAAGGGAAAAAAGGACATGGCGATGCTCTACAGCGAAGCGCCCTGCGCAGCGGCAGGGACTTTCACCACCAATGTAGTAAAGGCTGCTCCGGTAAAATGGGATCAGAATATCGTGTATCATCAGGACACGGCCCAGGCAGTGGTTATGAACAGCGGAATCGCCAATGCCTGTACCGGAACGGAAGGGTATGGTTACTGTGAGGAGACCGCCAAAGCAGCTGCAAAGCTGCTGAACCTGGATCCGCTTCAGGTACTGACCGCTTCCACCGGCGTGATCGGGAAACAGCTTCCCATGGATGTGATAAAGGCCGGAATCGAAACGATGGTTCCTATGCTCTCTCACAGTGAGGCAGCCGGAACCCTGGCGGCGGAAGCCATCATGACGACGGACACAAAGAAAAAAGAAATTGCGGTACAGTTTGAATTGGGCGGCAAGACCGTAACCATCGGGGGCATGAGCAAGGGATCCGGGATGATCCATCCCAACATGTGTACCATGCTGGCGTTTATAACGACGGATGCGGCGATTTCCAAAGAGCTGCTGCAGAAAGCGCTCAGCGGAAGCGTGCAGGATTCCTACAATATGATTTCTGTGGATGGTGACACCTCCACGAATGATACCTGTCTGCTGATGGCCAACGGTCTGGCGGGAAATCAAAAGATCAAGGAGGAAGGTCAGGACTATGATACGTTCAAAGAGGCTTTGGATTATGTGAATATCTGGCTGGCGAAACATATGGCGGCAGACGGAGAGGGGGCTACTGCTCTGTTTGAAGTAAAGGTGATCGGGGCGGAAAGTAAGGAGCAGGCAGTGATCTTAAGTAAGTCCATTATCACGTCTAATCTGGTGAAGACGGCCATCTGCGGCCATGATGCAAACTGGGGGCGCATTCTCTGTGCCATGGGCTATTCCGGCGCACAGTTTGATCCGGAAAAGGTGGATCTGTATTTTGAGAGCGCAGCCGGGAAATTGAAGATTATTGAGAATGGTGTGGACACAGGTTATAGTGAGGAAGAAGCTACAAAGATCTTATCGGAAAAAGAAATCACCGCCATCGCTGATGTGAAGATGGGAGAAGATTGCGCTGTCGCCTGGGGGTGCGACCTGACACATGAATATGTGAGTATCAATGCGGATTATCGGTCATAAGGAATAAGTCAAGGGATAAAGAGGAGAAAAGATGGAAACAGAAGCAATGGAAATGTGGCTGGAAAAAGCTAATGTGCTGATTGAGGCGCTTCCTTATATACAGCGCTTTCACGGAAAAACAATCGTAGTAAAATACGGCGGCAGCGCTATGGTGGATCATGAACTGAAAAAGGATGTTATCCGGGATGTGGCTCTGCTCAAATTGGTGGGCTTCCGGCCCATTATTGTTCATGGCGGCGGAAAGGAGATCACCAGCTGGCTTGCCCGCCTGGGGAAAGAATCTCAGTTTGTGAATGGCCTGCGTGTGACGGATAAGGAAACGATGCTGGTAGCGGAGATGGTGTTAAACCGGGTGAACAAAGGACTGGTTTCCATGATGGAAAAGGTTGGTCTGAAAGCGGTGGGCATCAGCGGAAAAGACGGAACGGTCTTAAAAGTAGATAAAAAATTGTCGAAAGGACAGGACATCGGTTATGTGGGGGAAGTGAAAGAGGTAAATCCCCTGCTGTTGAATACGCTGTTGGATAATGATTTTATTCCGGTGATCTGTCCCATTGGTTCAGACGATGGTTACTATTCCTACAACATTAATGCGGATGATGCAGCCTGTGCTATCGCGAAGGCTATGAAAGCGTCAAAGCTGGTATTTTTGACAGATATTGAAGGCGTGTACCGGGATCCCGCGGACAAGACCAGCCTGATCAGCGAGATGACGGTTCCGGAGGCTTTGGAGTTTCTGGACAGCGGAAATGTGGGAGGCGGCATGCTGCCGAAATTGGCGAACTGTATCGAGGCGATCCAGTCCGGCGTTTCCAGAGTCCATATCCTGGACGGACGCATTGCCCATTCTCTGCTGCTGGAGTTCTTTACCAACAAGGGTATCGGCACGGCAATCATAGGCGATGAGGAGGAGCGGTATTATGTGGAACAGTAGCGCATACATGGAACTTGCGGAGCAGAATGTGCTTCATACGTACAACCGGTTTCCAGTAGTGCTGGAAAAGGGGGAAGGCGTTTACCTGGCAGATGTGGACGGAAAAAAATATCTGGATTTTGGAGCCGGGATTGCTGTATTTGCTTTGGGTTATGGAAATAAAGCGTATAATGAAGCGCTGAAATCTCAGATTGACAAAATTATCCACACTTCTAACCTTTATTACAATGTTCCGCTGGCAGAGGCGGCGGAGAAGCTGGTTCAAAAAAGCGGAATGAGCAAGGTGTTTTTCACCAACAGCGGAACGGAAGCTATCGAGGGGGCTATCAAAGCGGCCAGAAAATACGCCTACAACAAGGATGGGCGTACCGATCATGAGATCATTGCCATGAACCATTCTTTTCATGGAAGAAGCGTAGGAGCGCTTTCTGTCACGGGAAACGCCCATTATCAGGAACCCTTTAAGCCCCTGATGGGCGGCGTGCGTTTTGCCGATTTCAATGATCTGGAGAGTGTAAAGGCGCAGGTCACAGACCGCACCTGCGCCATCATTTTGGAAACGGTACAGGGAGAGGGCGGTATCTATCCGGCAAAGCCGGAGTTCTTGCAGGGGGTGAAAAACCTCTGCGAAGAAAACGACATTCTGCTGATACTGGATGAAATTCAGTGCGGAATGGGACGGACCGGAAGCTATTTTGCCTGGCAGCAGTACGGCGTTACGCCGGATATTATGACCTGCGCCAAAGCCCTGGGCTGCGGTGTGCCGGTAGGCGCCTTCGTTCTGAATGAAAAAACCGCAAAAGCATCTCTGGTGCCTGGAGATCACGGCACGACCTATGGCGGGAATCCGCTGGCCTGTGCGGCGGTATCGAAAGTATTCGATCTGTTTGAAGAGGAAAAAATCATAGAGCATGTGCAGGAATTGACTCCTTATCTGGAACAGAAACTGGACGGGCTGGTGGAAAAATATGATTGCCTGACAGCCAGAAGGGGCATGGGCTTCATGCAGGGATTGGTGGTCGCCGGACGGCCCGTAGGCGAGATCGTAAAAAAGGCGCTGGAGAACGGCCTGATCGTCATCTCCGCCGGTACGGATGTGATCCGTTTTGTGCCGCCGCTGATCATAACCCGGGAGAATATCGATGAGATGGCAGCGAAACTGGAGCAGGCGCTCGGTTAGTATTAAGGGGCTGTCGCCGACAGAAACACATATTGAGAGTGAATAGGAAAACCTCTCTGCGGATATACTGTTATCAGTATGAGCAGAGAGGTGGTTTTATGTGGGGAATTATTGTGGCACTGGTATCGGGGATTTTGATGAGCGTTCAGGGAGTATTTAACACGGAAGTGACAAAGCAGACCAGTCTGTGGGTATCTTCCGCGTTTGTGCAATTGACCGCCTTGCTGGTCTGTCTGGCTGCCTGGTGGGTGACGGATCAGAGCAGCTTTGAGTCGCTGGCAGAGGTGAAACCCAGTTTTATGCTGCTGGGAGGCGTGATCGGAGCTTTTATTACCATCACGGTGATAAAGAGCATGGACAGTCTGGGGCCGGCCAGAGCAGCCATGCTGATCGTGATCGCTCAATTGATCGCTGCTTATGTCATTGAATTATTCGGATGGTTCGGTGTGGAGAAGCAGCCTCTGGAGTGGAAGAAGGTAATTGGAATGCTCATCAGCATCGTAGGTATCATTCTTTTTAAACTATAGAAAAGGAATGCTCCGCAGCATTAGCAGAAAAATCGTGTTAATGCTGCGGTTTTTTGTTATGCTCCAGTATACTGAAAAACTTTGGCCAGGGGGTTTTCAGTATTGTGTTTTGCAGATATATAAGGTAAAATCTGAGTAATAACATATCTGAGGGGGCTGTTTTGGAGTTTGGAGAGGAGATCATGGGATGAATAATTATATTATGGCATTGGATCAGGGAACTACCAGTTCCCGCTGTATTTTGTTTGATAAGGAAGGGACGATCTGCAGCGTTGCCCAGAGAGAGTTTGAACAGATTTTTCCACAGCCCGGTTGGGTGGAACACAATCCCATGGATATCTGGTCGTCGCAGATGAGCGTGGCGGCGGAGGCTATGGGAAAAATCGGTGCGGGGCCGGAACAGATCGCGGCTATCGGTATTACAAACCAGCGTGAGACCACCATTGTATGGGAGAAAGCCACCGGCAGACCGATCTACAATGCCATTGTGTGGCAGTGCCGCAGAACGGCTTCAATGATCGATGAATTAAACGAAGAAGGGTTTGATGCGGTGATACGGGAGCGGACAGGCTTGATTCCGGACGCCTATTTTTCTGCCACGAAGCTGAAATGGATCCTGGATCATGTGGAAGGGGCCAGGGAGCGGGCGCAAAATGGGGAACTTCTTTTTGGAACCGTAGATACCTGGCTGATCTGGAACCTGACGAACCGCCAGGTACATGTGACAGACTATACGAACGCCTCCCGCACCATGATGTTTGACATCCACAAGCTAGAGTGGGACAAAGAAATTCTAAAGCGTCTGGATATCCCGGAGCAAATGCTGCCGTCAGTGCGCCCCTGCAGCAGTATCTATGGACGGACCAGGGATTGTCTGATCGGAGATAACATTCCTATCGCGGGTGCCGCCGGAGACCAGCAGGCGGCGTTGTTTGGTCAGTGCTGTTTTGAACCGGGAGATGCCAAGAATACATATGGAACCGGATGTTTTCTTCTGATGAATACCGGAGAAAAAGCGGTGGAATCAAAGAATGGTCTGCTGACCACGATTGCCGTCAGCCTGGAAGAAGGCAAGGCTGAATATGCCCTGGAAGGCAGTGTGTTTGTAGCCGGGGCAGCCATTCAGTGGCTGAGAGACGAACTTAGAATGTTAAAAAATGCGGCACAGTCTGAGGAGTACTGCCGGGCAGTAGAGGACACCAATGGGGTCTATGTGGTGCCTGCTTTTACCGGACTGGGGGCGCCCTATTGGGATCAGTATGCCAGAGGAGCCATTGTAGGCTTGACCCGGGGAGCCGGCAAGGAACACCTGATCCGGGCCACGGTAGAATCCCTGGCCTATCAGACGGCAGATGTGCTGCGGGCTATGGAGGCGGATTCTGGTATCCGGTTAAATCGGCTGAAAGTGGATGGGGGTGCCAGCGCCAACAATTTTTTGATGCAGTTTCAGGCGGATATTCTGGCTGCACAGGTCTTCAGGCCCCAGTGTATTGAGACCACAGCTCTGGGAGCCGCTTATCTGGCCGGTCTGGCTGTGGGGTACTGGTCGGATCGGGAGGATGTGCGCAGCAATTGGGCGCTGGAGCGTACCTTCACACCGGGGATGGAGGAAGAAAAACGCAGACATATCCTGAAAGGTTGGGAAAGAGCAGTAAAATGCTCCTTCGACTGGGCGAAAGAGGATTAATTTAAAAATATATTGCAAAAAAACTACAATTTTGTTAAAATATAAAATTGCATAACGGGGGAAACTGCGGCAATGAACTGCAGGAGGCTATGCAATTTGAACAGGAACATATATTTTATACTGTTGATAGCAATTTTTCTGAGTGGTTGTGACAGGAAACCGGATCCGGAAATTATCGGTCTGCGCACCGAGACAGCTTTTGAGGCGCAGACGGATAACAACGGGAAATCCGGCAATTCCGCGCAGCAGATGCAGCCGGAGATGACTGCCGCCGATATCGAAGAAACGGCAGTAAGTCTGGCAGTGTTTGTTTGCGGTGCTGTGGCCCGTCCGGGAGTCTATTATTTTCCGGAGGGATCCCGGGTCTGTGATGCGGTGGAAGCTGCCGGAGGATTTACCGGGATCGCAGATCGGGAATGGCTAAATTTGGCGGAAACGCTGCGGGATGGTCAGAAGCTGAAGATTCTTACCCTGGAAGAGGCCCAAATACAACGAAACGCGGGAACAGTGCAGGAGCCGGGTGTAGACGACGGAGAATTTTCGACAACCCAAGCTGATACAGCTTCGGACGGCAGAGTGAATCTGAACACGGCCACCCGGGAAGAACTGATGACGCTGCCAGGCATCGGAGAAGCGAAGGCGGAAGCGGTGATCCGTTACCGGGAGGAACATGGAGCGTTCCAAACGGTGGAAGAAATCATGCAGATCAACGGTATCAAAGAGGCAATATTTTTGAAAATCAAAGACAGACTGACGGTCTGAAGGAGATAGAGATGGGAAAAAGAGTTCTGGTAGTCGATGATGAAAAACTGATTGTAAAAGGAATCCGCTTCAGCCTGGAGCAGGACGATATGGAAGTGGACTGCGCCTATGACGGCGAGGAGGCCGTGAACAAAGCCAGGGAAAACGAGTATGACATTATTCTTCTGGATCTGATGCTTCCGAAGCTGGACGGCCTGCAGGTATGCCAGCAGATACGGGAATTTTCCGATGTGCCGATCGTGATGCTGACCGCCAAAGGGGAAGATATGGATAAAATTCTGGGTCTGGAGTACGGCGCCGATGATTATATTACAAAGCCATTCAATATTCTAGAGGTGAAAGCCAGACTGAAAGCCATTATCCGCCGCACCGCACAAAAGGCGGCTCCGGAGACGAAGGGGAAGATCGTGGAAGTTGGGGATCTGATCCTTGACTGCGAGGGAAGAAGAGTGACCATCGCAGGGCGTGAGATCAATCTGACAGCCAAAGAATTCGACGTACTGGAACTGCTGGTATTTAATCCAAACAAGGTCTACAGCCGCGAGAATCTACTGAACATTGTCTGGGGGTACGAGTATCCCGGCGACGTGCGGACGGTGGATGTCCACATCAGAAGACTGCGTGAAAAGATCGAAGAGAATCCGAGTGAACCGAAGTACGTTCACACGAAGTGGGGAGTGGGTTATTATTTCCAGCATTAAGACAAATCTAAAACGATATGCAAAAAGTCTGCGCCTGCGTCTGTTTCTCATATTGCTGTTGGTGGGCATTGTTCCCATCAACCTGTTGAAATTCGGGATTTTGCAGAACTATGAAAAACAGACGGTGAGCCAGCGGGCGGCGATGATCCGGAATCAGTGTCAGATGATCGCCTCACAGCTTAGCGAATCAGGATATATTCACGGAAATACTTCCGAACTGGTAGAAACAGAACTTGTCCAGCTGGGAAGCCTCTATAATGGCCGTGTGGTCATTGTCAACAGCAATTTCAGGATTATTAAGGACACTTATGGGATTGATGAGAATAAAGTGATCGTGGCGGAGGAAGTCCTGCAGTGCTTTCAGGGGACGGATTCCGACAATTATAACCGTTCCGAGGAGTTCCTGGAGGTGACGGTGCCGCTGAGGGACGATGTTACCAAAGAGATGATCGGAGTTATGATCATCAGTGTGCCCACCATTGATATCCGGGAGGGAAGGACAGCTCTGGGTTCCACGGTGTTTACGCTTCAGATTGCTATGATTTTAGCGGTTTTGGCAGTAGCTTTTTATGCTGCCCGGTTGTTGGTAAAACCGTTCGGAAAGGTAACTGCTTCTCTGGAAGATGTGAAAGGGAGTTTTCTGGATGAGGATATCTCCATGCCGGATTATACGGAGACAGAGCTTCTGTCCGAGGCATACAATCGGATGCGCAGACGTATGAAGGTGCAGGAGGATTCCCGGCAGGAATTTGTCTCCAACGTGTCCCATGAATTGAAGACACCGTTGACTTCCATGAAAGTACTGGCGGATTCTCTGGTGGCGCAGGGAGAGATGGGCGAGGTACCAAACGAGCTGTACAAAGAATTTATGACGGACATTGCGGAGGAGATCGACCGGGAGAACACGATCATCACAGATCTGCTTTCTTTGGTGAAGATGGACAAGCGTTCCTCGGATGTAAATATTAAAGAAACAAATATCAATGATCTGATCGAACTGATCTTGAAGCGTCTGCGTCCCATCGCAGCCAGGCAGAATGTGGAACTGGTGCTGGAGAGTTTTAAGCCCATTGTGGCTGAGGTGGATGAAACAAAACTGACGCTGGCGCTGTCCAATCTGGTAGAGAACGGCATCAAGTATAATAAGGAAAACGGATGGGTCCATGTTTCTTTGAATGTAGACAATACCTTCTTTTATGTGAAGGTGGAAGATTCCGGTATGGGGATTCCGGAGGAAGCGCAGGAGCATATTTTTGAACGTTTCTATCGGGTGGACAAATCCCACTCCAGAGAAATTGGAGGCACCGGACTGGGACTTGCCATTACCAGAAGCGCAATATTAATGCATCACGGCGCGGTGCGGGTCTATAGCAAGGAAGGGGAGGGAACCACATTTACGGTTCGCATTCCTTTGAAGTATGTGCCCTAGGCGGATCTGCGGCACAGTTGAAAACATGTTGTCAGGAGGCAACCAAATGGCAGGAAAAAAGAAATATGTGCTGTCCTTTCTTTTGCTGGCTCTTTGTCTGGGCGGCTGCGGAATGAGTAGTAATAAGAAAGATAGCAGAATATTTAGAATTTATTATACGAATTTGTCCGGGACAAGGCTGGAAGAAAAGAACTATACGCCGACATCTGATACGTTTGACGGCATTCTGGAAGAACTTTTATACGAATTTGAGTTTCCGGGATACGGCGATGTGGCCAGCGTTCTGCCCACGGGAGTCAGCATCGATGGCTATACCATGGGAGTAGATGATCTGCAGGTGGATTTTTCGGCTACTTATCTGGGGCTCTCCAACGTCCAGGAGGTGCTGCTTCGTGCAGGGCTTGTAAAAACTCTGGTGCAGATACCCGGTGTGCTGCGGGTGCGCTTTACCGTGGACGGCCAGCCATTGACAGACAATGATGGCAGAGAGGTGGCTGCCATGGATGAAGATACCTTTATCGATTCCAAAGAAGGCGGTATTAATTCGTATCATTATGTTACACTGAATCTTTACTTCTCTAATCCTACCGGTGACAAGGTGGTAAAGGAGATGCGAAATGTATATTATTCCAGCAACCTGATCATGGAGAAAGTGATCGTGGAGCAGATTATCCGGGGCCCGATGAATGAGAAGCTGCTGCCCGTAGTGGATCCTGGGGTCTTGATCAAAAATGTTCAGATTTCCGGGGATGTATGTATCATTGATCTGG
Source organism: uncultured Lachnospiraceae bacterium (assembly GCA_902778245.1). Taxonomy (GTDB): domain Bacteria; phylum Bacillota; class Clostridia; order Lachnospirales; family Lachnospiraceae; genus Merdiplasma. The sequence continues at coordinate 44,130 of CACYXH010000014.1, forward strand.
ACAGCCGGTTTAACATTACGCTGAATGATACTGACGTGGAACCGGAGACTTGCCTGTATGCATTTGTCAATGCCATCTGTGATGCCTGCGATGTAAAAGGGGTACGGTTTAAGATTGAGGGCGACTCCGATGTGAGATTCCGGGGTCAGGTAAGCCTGGATCAGGTTTTTGAGCGAAATCCGGATATTATCGAAGCGTCCGGCGCGGCAGAACCGCTGGGAGAAGTCATTCTGGATGAAGAGGATATGGAGACAGAGACGGTTGACCGAGATCCGGCGCAGGGAGCGGCGGACAATGAGAATTTGGATACGGAGTCTCATACTTCGTCAGAGATTTTGGAGAATGAGACAGATCAAGAGAACCCCGGGGGCAGCAGCTTAGGATCGAAAGTAAACAATAGCGGAGTGGGCATAGATCCCGCTCTGGTGGAGGACAATCCATGATAAAGCGCCCGCTATGTATCGGGGCAGTTCTGTTGGTGGTTGTTCTACTACTCGGCAATTGGCTGGGGGTGCCAAAAGGGGCGCCCCTCTTTTCAGAGGATGTGCTGTATTCTGAAAATGGAGGAAGACAGGTACAGGTGCTGGGCCGGGTAAATAAACGGGAAATTACGGCCAGGGGAACACGGCTCTATTTAAATCAGATTTCTTTTCTTAATGACAATTCCAATTCAAAGAATATCCCATACTTAAATGAAACTAAATATGACTGGCAAATTCTGATATACATGAAAAGCGATACAAGGGATATCCCGTATATTGGCAGCTGGGTCGTCGCAGAAGGAAAATGCGAATTCCCCGAAGCTGCTTCCAACCCGGGGCAATTTGACGCCAGGCAGTATTATCTCCTGCGAAAAGTGTCCCTGTTTTTGTATGACGGAATCATTCTGCAAAAAGACGATGGGGGGAAAAGCTTAGAAGGTGTTCTGACGGAGTGGCGGGAAAGGCTCTGCGCATCTTATGCGTCCATCTTAAGCCGGGAGGATGCGGCGGTAATCTCCGCTATTACCATGGGGGAGCGAACCGGAATTTCCGGCGCGGCCAGGAGATTATATCAGGAAGGCGGGATTGCCCATATTCTGGCGATCTCTTCCCTGCATATTACGCTGGTTGGAAGAACGATTTACCGCTTTTTACGAAAGCGAAGATGGTCATTTGCTGCAGCGGGGATATGTTCCGCGGTGGTTTTGCTGTGTTTTTGTTTGATGACCGGAATGAGTGTGTCGGCAGTGCGGGCTTTCGTAATGTTTGCTCTGTGGCTGGGCAGCCAGATCGTGGGAAGAACCAGTGACACTCTTACCGGGGCAGGTCTGGCTGCAATGATCATTTTGACAGGCATGCCGGAATATCTGGAGGATTCCGCATTCCTTCTGTCGTTTAGCTGTATCTTATCTCTTCAATACCTGACGCCCTTGGTGGAGCGGATTTTGCCGGTGCCGGGAAAAATCGGTAAGGCTCTGCAATCATCCGCCGCTATTCAGATTGGTACGATGCCGGTGACGATGTATTTCTTTTATCAGATAACCCCCTATGCATTTCTTGTGAATCTATTTGTATTGCCCTGCATGGCTCTCTTGATGGCGGCAGGGATGTTTGGCGGTTTGGCGGGAATGATCAGCGTTCCGGTAGGGACCATGGCTGCTGCGCCATGTCATTATTTGCTGAGATGGTTTGAACTTCTGTGTCAGTGGGAGAGGAAACTGCCGGGCGCGGTGATGATCACCGGGAAACCGGCCGTATGGCAGATCGCGGCGTACTATGGCATTTTAGTCATTTTAGTATTACGGTGCTGTGTCTCGGATAAGCGTGTGCGGGTTCCCCGTGGAACAAAAGGACGGATCGTTGGATGGCTTATGATATGGACGGCGGTTATTATTTTATCCTTCCGGATACGTCCACAGCTTCGTATCACGTTTCTGGATGTAGGGCAGGGGGACGGGATTTTGATTGAGTCGGGAAAATATGCTTTTATGATCGACGGCGGCAGCAGTACGGTGGACGAAGTCTGGCAGTACCGCATTGAGAGTACCCTGAAATATTATGGCATTTCCCGCCTGGATGCTGCGTTTTTGTCCCATGGGGATCAGGATCATATCAGCGGAATTAGGGAGCTTTTGGAGGATTATGAACCAAATTTATTGGGAGAGAATGTCGGTGGCATCACCCTGGAACGGCTTATTTTACCGGATACCGGCTATGAGGAGGAAAAATTGCGGAACCTGCGGGAGATGGCGGAGGAGCAGAGGATTTCTACGGGCTATATCGGAACGGGAGATCTACTTTCTCTTGGGAAACTGACCATAGAGTGTCTGTATCCGGATGCTGAATGTGCCACCGGAGATGGCAATGAGGATTCTATGGTGCTGCGTTTGGAGTATGGCGGATTTTCAGCGCTGTTTACCGGGGATCTGGAACTGGCGGGGGAGCGGCAGTTCCTAAAACTGGTCGGGCAGCGGCAGGTTACATTGCTAAAGGTAGGGCATCACGGCTCAAAGAACGCCACTTCCAAAGAATTCCTTGAAGCATTTCATCCCGAACTTGCCATCATCTCCTGCGGAAAAGATAATCAATACGGGCATCCTGCCCCGCAGATTCTGGAGCGATTATCAGAGGCCGGAACGAAAATTATTCGCACGGATCTGGAGGGGGCCGTGACAGTGGCGGCTGATGCGCAGGGAAATTGGACAGTAAACTGAAATAGATGCGGTTTGCCCATCTTGTAGCAATCCCCAAAATATGTTAAGATAAAAAGAAGGAATTTCATAGCAGGGAGGTGCCCCATGTCAATCAGAGAAGAAGCCGAACAGCGGGAACTGGAATATTTCAGTCCGTATGCCTCATTCAGCAAAAACAGCAAAGGCCGTGACAGGTATGAGCCGCCCTGCGATGTCAGGACGATCTACCAGCGGGATCGGGACAGGATCCTGCATAGTAAGTCGTTTCGCAGATTGAAACATAAGACGCAGGTATTTTTGAGTCCCCAGGGAGATCATTACCGGACCAGGCTGACCCATACACTGGAGGTTTCTCAGTTGTCCAGGACTATTGCAAAGGCGCTGCGTCTCAATGACGATCTGGTGGACGCCATTGCCCTGGGACACGATCTGGGACATACTCCTTTTGGCCATGCAGGAGAGCGAGCGTTAAATGAAGTTTGCCCCTTTGGCTTTGCCCATTATCAGCAGAGTGTCCGGGTAGTGGAACTTCTGGAAAAAAAGGGGGAGGGACTAAACCTGACCTGGGAAGTACGGGACGGCATCAGAAATCACAGAACCAGCGGCACGCCCCACACACTGGAGGGACAGATCGTTCGCTACTGTGACAAGATCGCCTATATCAACCATGATATTGATGATGCCGAGCGGGCCGGTATCTTGAGGGAGGAAGATATTCCTTCAAAGTACCGTCAAGCCATCGGATATTCCATACGGGAGCGTTTAAACACCCTGATCCATGATGTGATCGGGAACAGCCGGGACAGGAGCGAGATCCGGATGTCCCCGGATATGGAAGCGAGCATGGCGGGGCTGCGGAAATTTATGTTCGTAAATGTTTATCACAATCCTATCGCAAAGGCGGAAGAGGAGAAAGCCATCGGAATGATCCAGAGTCTGTATGAATATTATGTAAATCATGTGGATCAGCTGCCGGAGGAATACATAGACTTGATGGATAAGCGGGGAGAACCCAAAGAGAGGATAGTCTGTGACTATATATCAGGAATGACGGACCAGTATTCCCGGCAGAAATACACGGAGCTGTTTATTCCCAAATCCTGGCAGGTCTAAAGGAAGATAGAAGGAGAACGAAAGGAATGTTTTATCCGGAGGAACTGGTTGAGGAAGTAAGAACGAGAAATGATATTGTGGATGTGATTTCCGGCTATGTGAAATTGCAGAGAAAGGGCAGTTCCTATTTTGGACTCTGCCCGTTTCACAATGAGAAATCTCCGTCCTTTTCTGTCAGCCCGGGAAAGCAGATGTATTACTGCTTCGGCTGCGGGGCGGGGGGGAACGTACTTACCTTTATTATGGAATATGAGAATTACAGCTTCCCGGAAGCGCTGAAACTTCTGGCGGACCGGGCAGGGGTGAACTTACCGGAACAGGAGTACTCCAAAGAAGAGAGACGGCAGCAGGATCTGCGCACCGCCATTCTGGAAGTCAATAAGACCGCGGCGAAATACTATTATTACCAGCTTCGCACCGAGGCGGGAAAGCCTGGGATGGATTATCTGAAAAACCGTCAGCTGTCGGAAGAGACCATGCAGCGCTTTGGTCTTGGGTATGCCGGGAAATACAGCGACGGGCTTTACCGCTATCTGAAGCAAAAGGGCGTCAGTGATGAACTGCTTCGCCAGTCCGGACTGATGAACGTGGATGAAAAGAGGGGCATGTACGACAAATTCTGGAATCGTGTCATGTTTCCCATCATGGATGTAAATAACCGGGTCATCGGGTTTGGAGGACGCGTTATGGGAGACGGGAAGCCAAAGTATCTGAACTCCCCGGAAACGAAAGTGTTCGACAAGAGCCGGAATCTCTACGGGCTGAATGTAGCCAGGACTTCCCGGAAAAAATATATCATTGTGTGCGAGGGATACATGGATGTGATCTCCATGCATCAGGCGGGTTTCACCAACTCGGTGGCGTCCCTGGGAACAGCGCTGACCAGCCAGCACGCGTCGCTGCTGAAACGCTATACGCAGGAAGTCATCTTAAGCTATGACAGTGATGCAGCAGGAATAAAAGCGGCGCTGCGGGCAATTCCATTGCTGAAGGAGGCCGGACTGACGGCCAGGGTGCTTCGGATGGCTCCATACAAGGATCCGGATGAGTTTATCAAAGCCCTGGGCACGGAGGCTTTTCAGGAACGGATCGATCAGGCTCAGAATAGTTTCCTGTTTGAGGTGTCTATTTTGGAGACCGGGTATGATATGAAGGATCCGGAGTCCAAGACCCTGTTTTTCCGGGAAGTATCCAAGAAGATTGCCGGTTTCGAGATGGAAGTAGAGCGGGAAAACTATATTGAAGCCATTGCCCAGCGATATCATACCAGGTTTGAAGGCCTGAGGAAAATGGTGCTGCGCTATCTGATGCAGGGGGAAGTGCCCTCCAGGCCGGAGGTTTTCCGGAGCCGGAAAGCTTTGGAAAAAGAGGATGGACTGCTGAAGTCGCAGAGGATGCTGCTTACTTGGCTGACGGAATACAAAGGGCTCTATCAAACTGTGAAAGAATGTGTGACACCGGAGGATTTTACCACGGAGTTTTATCGTCAGGTAGCATCGCTGCTGTTTGAACAGTTGGATTTGGGAGACCTGAATCCGGCGAAGATCATAGATCATTTTACGGATGCCCAGGAACAGAAGCAGGCGGCACAGCTGTTTCATACCCAGATCCCGGTCCAAAATGAAGGGGAACTAAAAAAGGCCATAAGAGAGACCATCCGAAAAGTGATGGAGGCGGGACTGGAACAACAGAACGCGGAACTGGATACCACTGATATGGCGGCTCTGCAGCGGGTCATTACAGGAAAAAAACGATTACAAGAATTGGATAAACTGCATATTTCTTTAGAATAAGGTAAAACTGGTTGTAAGAGGAAATATGGAGGTATCCGCATGGAATCAGAACAGCTGGAATTACCAGTTCATATGTATTTAAAAGAAATTGGAAAAGTTCCTCTGCTGACCCAGGAGGAAGAAAATGAGTTATCCAAACGGGTAAAGGACGGGGATGCCGAGGCGGCCAGACGGCTGGCAGAGGCAAATCTGCGGTTGGTGGTCAGTATCGCCAAGCGTTACGCGGGTCGTGGAATGCTGCTTTCCGATCTGATCCAGGAGGGAAACCTGGGACTGATGAAGGCGGTGGACAAATTTGATTATCAGAAAGGTTACCGCTTCAGCACCTACGCTACCTGGTGGATCCGTCAGGCCATTACCAGAGCTATCGCAGATCAGGGAAGGACGATCCGTGGGAGATGAGGAAGATACCCATCTGGGAGATTTTATGCCGGATCTGGCTTTCCCGCCGCCCTCGGAGGAGGCGTCTTACCGGGTCATGCGCGCACAGCTGCTGGAGGTACTCTCTACGCTCACGGAGCGGGAACGAAAAGTGCTGGAACTGCGGTTTGGATTGGAGGATGGAGAAGTACACACTCTGGAAGAAGTGGGGGAAGAGTTTCATGTCACCAGAGAGAGAATCCGCCAGATCGAGTCAAAAGCGCTGCGGAAACTGCGCCATCCAAGCAGAAGCCGAAAACTACGGGACTATCTGGATTAGGAGTGAAGAATGGAATTATCGAGAAGACTGCGCGCCGTGGCAGGACTGGTCACACCGGGAAACCGGCTGGCTGACGTTGGCACTGACCACGGATACATACCAATTTATTTAATTAAAGAAAAGAAAATCCCCTCTGCCATTGCCATGGATGTAAACCGGGGACCGCTGCAGCGGGCTGTAGTACATATCTCTGAGGAGGGGCTGACCGAAAAAATTGAAACCAGATTGTCGGACGGATTAAAGGAACTGAAACCGGGGGAAGTGGATGCTGCGGTCATTGCCGGCATGGGCGGAGCTCTGACGATCCGCATTTTGGAGGAAGGCCGGGAAGTGGCAGAGAAGATGAAGGAACTGATCCTGCAGCCTCAGTCGGAGATTGCCAGGGTAAGATATTGGCTGACTGAAAACGGGTTTTCTATAGAAGAGGAGGACATAGTTCTGGAGGACGGAAAGTATTATCCTATGATGCGGGTGGCTTGCCATACTGGAAAGATGACCAGACAGATATCGGAACATGAGGCACTTCGGGACATTGACGCTCTGTATGGTCCGATCCTGCTGAAGAAGAAATCTTCGTGTTTAAAGGAATATTTACAGTGGGAACAGGGTATTAAAGAAAGTGTGCTTATCCAGCTTTCCAATGCTTCCGGGGAGGCAGCGCTGGCACGCAGACAGGAAGTGGAGCAGGCACTGCAGAAAAATAAGAAGGCGCAGGAGGAACTGCGTTAACCGGCAAATTGCTAGTACAGCGTTTCGCAAATAACTACACCAAATCACTTGCCTTCTTTCCTGATTGCACATGTCAAAAAGCCTCAGCGTAGCCCGCTACGCCTACGTTTTTTGACATGCACACTCAGAAAAGCATTTTGCGTGATTGGTCCAGTTATTTGGCGAACGCTGCACTAGTATTGTATAGGTATGAAATATCAGGGTTGCAGCAGAAGGGGTGAATTTAATGGGTGATAATGAGAGAAACAGAGAAATAGAGGGAATAAAGAAAGAGTATCCATATGGCATATCATACGGGGAGATAGCGGAGGAATACCAGCATACCGTGGCAGACCCCATCCTGCTGGTAATGGATGGCAATCGGTTGCGGGAACTCCACAGAAGAGCGAAAAAAGACAGTGTGCTGAAATTTATCACCATGCGGGATGCGGCGGGGTACAATGCTTACCGCAGGAGCCTGTGTCTGATGATGCTAAAGGCGATACATAATGTGCTGGGAGATAGCAGGGACTATCGTGTCGTCATACATTTTGTAGTGAGTGACGGACTCTACTGTACGATGACGGGAGGACCGGAACTGACGCCGGAGTTTCTGGGACAGGTAAAGGAATATATGGAGCGGCTTGCCCGGCAGGCCGTGCCAATTGAGAAACGCGCTATTCCAACAACGGAGGCGCTGGAACTGTTCCACAGTCATGGAATGTATGATAAAGAAAAGCTGTTTCGCTACCGCAGAGTGTCACGGACGAATGTCTACAGTATGGCAGGTTTTGAGGATTATTATTATGGATATATGGTAAAAGATACCTCTTATCTGAGATGGTTTGATCTGAAACCATATCAGGACGGCTTCGTTCTCTGCCTGCCTACCAGAACCTCACCGGATCAGATTCCGGCATTTGCTCCGGAGGAAAAGCTGTTTCAGGTTCAGAAGGCCTCTCTGGACTGGGGCGACAGCCTGGACATCCGGATGGTAGCGGATTTGAATGACAGAGTGGTGGAAGGCTCTGTGAAAGAGCTGATCCTGACCCAGGAAGCATATCATGAGAAACAGATCGCGCAGATCGCAGAAACCATTGCCTCACATCCGGAGAAGAAATTTGTGATGATAGCAGGCCCTTCATCTTCAGGAAAAACCACCTTTTCCCACAGGCTTTCCACACAGCTTTCGGTGTACGGCTTAAAGCCGCATCCTATTGCGGTGGACGATTATTTTGTGAACAGGGAACGAACACCTCTGGATGAAAATGGGAATTACAATTTTGAGTGCCTGGAGGCGATTGACGCAGAGAAATTTAATGATGATATGAACCGGCTTCTGTCCGGGGAACGGGTGGAACTTCCTACCTTCAATTTCAAGATAGGAAAGCGGGAGTACAAGGGAAAATATAAACAGCTGGGACCGAATGATATTCTGGTGATTGAGGGGATCCATGGCCTGAACGACAAATTATCCTACTCCCTGCCAAGAGAGAGCAAATTCAAAATCTACATCAGCGCCCTGACTCAGCTGAATGTGGATGAGCATAACCGGATTCCCACTACGGACGGCAGATTGCTGCGCCGCATCGTGCGGGACGCGCGCACCAGAGGCACCTCCGCAAAGAATACCATCGCCATGTGGCCCTCTGTGCGCCGGGGAGAGGAAGACCATATTTTCCCGCATCAGGAGAGCGCGGATGTGATGTTTAACTCCGCTCTGATCTATGAACTGGCAGTGCTGAAGATCTACGCGGAGCCGCTGCTGTTTGGCGTGGGCAGGGATACTCCGGAATATATGGAGGCCAAGCCGATCCCGGCAGATCAGATACCGAACAATTCACTGGTGAGGGAATTTATCGGCGGAAGCTGTTTTGATGTATAGGGGAGAAAACAGAATTTCCTATTGAAAATGTACGTGTTTGAGGATATAATGAATTGGATTGCTTTGGATTGAAAGGCAGGAAAGCAGGTTTGTCTGCTTGGTAATAGATTGGTTACCGATTTAGGAGGTAAAGCATGAGAGCAGGAAAGGTCGCGAAGCTGTCCGTTGTTGCCTGGTGCGTACTGATGCTGAATGCATGTGGAACACTGGAAGAGAAAGCCTGGGAACCTGGGGAGACTTCCCTGCAGGTGCTGGATGACGGGACAGTGACGGAGACGATCATAGACCGGTTGGATCAGGGCTACTATAATAGTTCAGAACTGGAGAGCATGATCAACAGCACTGTCAACGAATATAATCAGATCCATGGTGTGGATGCGGTTAAGATAGAAGAATTGACCATTGAAAATAATCAGGTCACACTTACTATGATCTATCGGTCGGGGAAAGACTATGGCGATTATAACAACGTCAGATTTTACAGCGGTTCCATGTTGGGGGCTGAGATGGACGGTTATCTGTTCTACAATCAGTTCCAGAAGGTGGAAAAGGGGGAAGTGACAGAAAGTAATCTCTCCAATGAGGAGGCTCTGAAGCATAAAGAGTATCAGGTATTGGTGACAGACGCTTCCCATGTGGTCAGGGTACCCGGAGATGTGGTATACATCAGTGCCAATGCATCGCCCATGGGAGAAAAAGAGGTAAAACCGGCGGAGGAAACCATAAAGGTGGACCAGGAGGGACTGGTATTGCCCTCTTCGGCGGTGTATGTGGAGGAAGATCATTCCCCTGTGACGGCCAAAGATCTGGAAAAGAATTACATATACGTCATTTACGATTATGAGTAAACCGATTTGTAAAGGTATGCAGCAGATGCAAATATAGAAACATTGAAGTAGGAGGACAACCATGGAAAAGACAATGGAAAAGATCGTCGCTTTGGCGAAGGGAAGAGGTTTTGTCTACCCGGGATCTGAGATCTACGGCGGTCTGGCAAACACCTGGGACTACGGTAATCTGGGTGTGGAATTAAAAAATAATGTGAAGAAAGCCTGGTGGCAGAAATTCATCACGGAGAATCCCTACAATGTAGGTGTGGACTGTGCCATCCTGATGAACCCCCAGACCTGGGTGGCTTCTGGTCATCTTGGCGGTTTTTCTGATCCCCTGATGGACTGTAAGGAATGCCATGAGCGTTTCCGCGCTGACAAGGTGATCGAAGATTACTGCGCAGAGAAAGGCATCGCTCTGGAGAAACCGATCGATGCGTTCTCCCAGGAGGAAATGAAGAATTTTATAGAGGATCATAATGTTCCCTGTCCGTCCTGCGGAAAGCACAACTTTACCGATATCCGCCAGTTCAACCTGATGTTCAAGACGTTCCAGGGCGTTACCGAGGACGCGAAGAATACCGTTTATCTGAGACCGGAGACGGCGCAGGGTATCTTTGTAAATTTCAAAAATGTGCAGAGAACTTCCAGAAAGAAGATCCCGTTCGGTATCGGACAGATCGGTAAGTCTTTCCGAAACGAGATCACGCCTGGAAACTTCACCTTCCGTACCCGCGAATTTGAACAGATGGAACTGGAATTCTTCTGTGAACCGGATACCGATCTGGAGTGGTTCACCTACTGGAGAGCGTTTTGTATCAACTGGTTGAAAGCTCTGGGCATGAAAGAAGAGGAGATGCGCGTGCGCGATCATGAGCCGGAGGAACTGAGTTTCTATAGCAAGGCGACCACCGATATCGAATTCCTGTTTCCGTTTGGCTGGGGAGAACTGTGGGGTATTGCCGACAGGACCGACTATGACCTGACCAGACATCAGGAGACTTCCAGCCAGGATATGACCTATTTTGATGATACAAAGAATACAAAGTATATTCCGTATGTCATCGAGCCTTCTCTGGGCGCGGATCGTGTGGTTCTGGCGTTCCTGTGCAGCGCTTATGATGAGGAGGAGCTGGAGGGCGGAGATGTGCGCACTGTGCTTCATTTCCATCCGGCTCTGGCACCGGTGAAGATCGGTGTGCTGCCTCTTTCCAAGAAACTGAACGAAGGCGCGGAGAAGGTCTTCGCAGAGCTTTCGAAAAAGTACAACTGTGAGTTTGACGACAGAGGAAATATCGGAAAACGTTACAGAAGGCAGGATGAGATCGGAACTCCGTTCTGCGTTACCTACGATTTTGATTCCGAGGAAGACGGAGCGGTGACCGTGCGTGACCGCGATACCATGGAGCAGGAGCGCGTGAAGATGGAAGATCTGAAAGCGTATTTTGAGAAGAAGTTTGAGTTTTAAGGGCAGCATTTATAACATAAGGTCATGTTGAAATTTTGACATACAGAACAGCAACGGCCGCAAAACATGTCTGCGGCTCAAAGAAAGGAGTCATTTTTATGGAATTAACACCGCTTCAGAAGGCAAGATATGAGTATAACCCGAAACTTCCGGGAATGCTCCGGCACGGGATTTCAGAGATCTGCGTGAAGGAAGGCGCCCAGACCTCCAGTGCGGCAGATCAGGAAAAGATTCAGGCGCTTTTCCCGAATACTTATGGTAAGAAAGAGATCACATTCGAGAAGGGAAGCAACACTTCTACACCGAAAAAACAGGTGGTCGGCGTGATCCTGTCCGGCGGTCAGGCTCCGGGCGGACACAATGTAGTGTGCGGTCTGTATGACGCGCTGAAAGCGACCGACAAAGAGAATGTCCTCTATGGGTTTAAGGGCGGCCCCAGCGGACTGCTGGAAGATGACTACATCATTTTTGATGATGCTTACATCGATCAGTACCGCAATACCGGCGGTTTTGATATCATCGGTTCCGGCCGCACGAAGCTGGAAACGCAGGAGCAGTTTGCAGTAGCTGCTGAGGTCTGCAAAAAGCATGGCATCACGGCCATCGTGATCATCGGCGGCGATGATTCCAATACTAATGCTGCTGTGCTGGCAGAGTACTTTGCAGCGCAGGGCACCGGCGTGCAGGTGATCGGATGCCCGAAGACCATCGACGGCGATCTGAAGAATGAAGATATCGAGGCATCCTTTGGTTTCGATACCGCCACTAAGACATACAGTGAGCTGATCGGTAATATTGAAAGAGACGCCAATTCTGCCAAGAAGTATTGGCATTTTATCAAAGTGATGGGACGTTCCGCTTCTCATGTGGCTCTGGAGTGCGCTCTGGAGACCCAGCCGAACATTTGCCTCATCTCGGAGGAAGTATCCGCGAAGAAGATGTCTCTCTCCCAGATCGCGGACCAGATCGCTGACTCAGTCAGCGCGAGAGCGGAAAAGGGCATGAACTTCGGTGTGGCGATTATTCCGGAGGGCGTGGTGGAATTTGTTCCGGAGTTCTCCGCTCTGATCGCTGAGATTAATGAGCTGCTGGCAGGAAGCAAGGCGGACGCGTTTAATGCGCTTTCGAGCTGGAAAGAGAAATATGCGTTCATCGAAAAAGGACTGTCCAGCGAGGCGATGGCGGTGTTTGCGATCCTGCCGGAGACCATCCAGCAGCAGTTGTTCCTGGAGCGCGATCCCCACGGCAATGTACAGGTATCCCTGATCGAATCCGAAAAACTCTTCTCCGCTCTGGTGAAAGATAAACTGGAACAGAGAAAAGCAGCCGGTACTTACCATGGCAAGTTCAACGCGCTTCACCATTTCTTCGGTTATGAAGGAAGATGCGCTTTCCCGTCCAACTTTGACGCGGATTACTGCTACTCTCTCGGCTACAATGCATTTATGCTGATCCAGTATGGATACAACGGATATCTTTCCAAGGTTTCCAATCTGTCTAAGCCTGCAGAAGAGTGGGTTGCCGGCGGTATGCCCATCACGAAGATGATGAACATGGAAAGAAGACACGGCGAGGACAAGCCGGTAATCAAAAAGGCGCTGGTAGAGCTGGACGGCAAGCCGTTTCAGTATTTCGAAGCGCACAGAGCGCAGTGGGCGGTGGAGACCTCCTATATCTACCCGGGCGCGATTCAGTACTATGGTCCTGCCTCCGTATGCGATATCACCACCAGAACGCTGGCTCTTGAGAAAGGTGAATAAAGGTGATCTGCAGTAGCAGAAAAAAACAGTAATAATAAGTAAAAACAAAGATACCCTGCCAGACATCCGGCTACCGGCCATTGTCGCGGCAGGGTATTTTTGCACAAATTCAATTGGTTCAGGCGATTGGGCGGGCTAATGTTTTGCGGCGGTTCTTTGCCGTTGACAATGAATGAATGGAACGTTATAATTTTTTCGAATAAGTAATGTTCAGCAAAGAGAGGCAGCTATGCGAAAATACGGAAGGGAGCAGAAACCATGGCGGGGAGAGGACGAGGCAGATCCGGAGGACTTGGCAATGTACTGCTGGCGGTGGTACTGACGCTTTTTATTTTTTCACTGGCAGTGGTGCTGGTTTTGAATTTAAAATGGCTATACTACATAGATATTACACTCCTTGGCCTGGAAAGACGGTCGGGCATGGACGCAGCGTCCATCAAAGCCAACTATGACGCGCTGATACAGTATAATCAGTTCTGGTTTAAAGGTGATCTGCAGTTTCCGTCTCTGATCATGTCTGCCACGGGCCGGATCCATTTTGAGGAAGTGAAAAGGATCTTTGCGGCAGTGCAGTATCTGTGCCTCGCAAGTTTTGCATGCTGTGTGATCGGTATGATCCGGAAGAGAATCAAACACCAGTATGGTTACCTTAGGATAGCGGGGGTGCTGGCTTTGGCGATCCCGGTAGCGCTGGGGGTTTTGGCGGCGTCAAACTGGGAAAGATTTTTTGTTACGTTTCATCAAATTTTCTTTCGAAATAACTATTGGTTATTTGACTCTAAGACTGACCCGGTGATCCTGATTTTACCGGAGGAGTATTTTATGCACTGCGCGCTTGCTATCTTGCTGTGTATTCTGATCGGAAGTCTTCTGTGCTTTTTCATTTTCAGAAGACATAGGAGGATGGCAGCGGGGAGACGCAGGAGAGGAACCAGACAGTAAAAGACCCGAAGGGAGACGCGGAATGAATAAGAGAGGGTACAAGGCACTGCGGCTTGCGGTTATATTGGGAATTTTAATTACAATTCATGCGGCCGATTTGTCCGCAGATGCGAAGACGCAGATAGAAGAAACGATAGCACAGATGTCCAGAGAGGAGAAAGCTGGCCAGATGCTGGTGGCGTCCCCGGCTCAGATGACAGAGACGGAGGACTGGACCGCGGACATGGATACGGTGATCCGAAATGTGGAAGCCTATCACATAGGGGGCATACTACTTTTTGCCGAGGATCTGCAGAAGGAGGAAGCGGTTAAGTCCCTGACAGCAGCGCTGGCTGATCAGGGAAATGTGCCGGTCCTGATCATGGCCGATCCATCCGGCAGCCGGAAGGAAGGCCTGATGAAACCATCGCTGGATAAGAAAGAGGACGATGCGGCAATCCTGGGAACCGGGCAGTTGATGACTGGAGAAAATGCAGCATGGGCGTATAGTCTGGCAGAGAAACCTTCCGAAGAGCTGGCAGCACTGGGGGTCGCGGTGGAAATCCGCCCGGGAGCCGGAGAGGCGCTGGCAGTAGTGACCCATGACAAGGTGGCGAATCCCATGGATGACGGACGACCGGCTTCCATGTCCAAAAGCATGGTGGCTATGACCTTGAAGGAAGTGTTTCCCGGAGCGGTCATGACAGATTCTCTGAGTATGGCGTCGGCTGAGGAAAACTACGGGGCGGATATGGCGGTGATGTATGCGCTGCAGGCGGGGGCGGATATTCTGACGATGCCCGAGAATCCGGTAAACGCATATTATGGGATACTGTCTGCCATTGATGAACAGCTGGTGACGGAGGCGCAGATCGACGCTTCCGTGGATAAAGTTTTGGAATTAAAGAAAACGCTTGGCCTCCTGCAGTAAGTGGCTGTGCCTGCGGAACTATATTTTTTAAGGAGACGAGATCATGGATATTACAAAAATTCCGGCATACGAGTTGCTGATGAGAGAAGACATTCCGGATGTGCAGTCCGTTGGATATCTTCTGAGGCACAAAAAGAGCGGCGCCAGGGTGCTGGTTCTGGAAAATGAGGATGAGAACAAGGTATTCAATATTGCTTTCCGCACTACGCCCTCTGACAGCACCGGTGTGGCGCACATCATGGAGCATACCGTACTGTGCGGAAGCCGTGCATTCCCTTCAAAAGATCCTTTTGTGGAATTAGTGAAGGGGTCTATGAATACTTTTTTGAATGCGATGACCTATCCGGACAAGACCATGTTTCCGGTGGCCAGCTGCAATGACGCAGACTTTGCCAACCTGATGCATGTGTACCTGGATGCGGTGTTCTTCCCGAATATATATCAGAAAGAAGAGATCTTCCGGCAGGAAGGCTGGAATTATGAAATAGAGAATCCGGAAGACGAGCTGGTCTACAACGGTGTTGTCTATAATGAGATGAAAGGTGCTTTTTCTTCCCCGGAGGATGTGCTGGAGAGAGAGATCCTGAATTCTCTGTTTCCAGATAACACGTATCATTATGAGTCCGGCGGCGACCCGGAGCACATTCCGGAACTGACGTATGCGGATTATCTGGATTTTCACAGGAAATACTACCATCCCTCCAACAGTTACATCTATTTATACGGCAATATGGATACTGAAGAACGATTGAATTGGATGGATCAGGAATACCTGGGCCAGTTTGACGCGATACAGGTGGATTCTGAGATCACGCTGCAGGCTCCCTTTGAGAGACCCCAGGAAGTTTATCGAAAATACTCCATCGCTCAGGGAGATACAGAGAAGGACAATACTTATCTGGCATACAATGTGGCGGTGGGAACAAGTCTTGATACCAAACTGGCCAGTGCTTTTGCCGTTCTGGAATATGCTCTTTTGGAAGCCCCCGGCGCGCCTTTAAAGCAGGCGCTTTTAGACGCGGGTATCGGAAAAGACATCATGAGTTCCTACGACAGCGGTACTTATCAGCCGATATTCAGCATTATCGCGAAGAATGCCAATCCCGAAGACAAAGAGCGTTTCTGGGATCTCATCCGGGAAACTCTGGAGAAGCTGGAGAGGGAAGGATTGGAGGAAAACGCGATCCTCGCTGCCATTAATATCATGGAATTTAAGTTTCGGGAAGCGGATTACGGCGGATTCCCCAAGGGACTGATGTATGGCCTGGATGTGTTTGACAGCTGGCTTTATGATGAGGAAAAACCCTTTGATTATCTGAAGCAGCTGGCGGACTATACATTTCTCAAAGAGCAGGTGGGAACGGGATATTATGAGAAGCTGATCCGGACTTGGATATTGGACAACCCTCATGCCTCTTTTGTGATCATTCAGCCCGAAAAGGGATTGACTGCGAAGATGGAAGAAGAGACACGGAAAAAACTGCAGGCCATCAAAGATGGAATGACCCCGGAGCAGATTTTGGAACTGGTGGAAAAGACGAAAAAACTTCGGGAATTCCAGGAGACGCCCTCCACGCAGGAAGAGCTGGAGGCAATCCCCCTGTTGTCCCGGGACGATTTAAAGAAGGAGACGGCTCCGCTTTGCAATATAGAATATAACTGGGATGGGATCACGGCCCTGCATCACGATTATCCAACCAATGGCATTGCCTATCTGACGCTGCTGTTTGACGCCTCCGGTATTTCTCAGGAAGATCTGCCTTATCTGGGTATCTTGAAAAATGTGCTGGGCATGGTCAATACGCAGCATTACAGTTACGGGGAATTTTACAATGAAGTGAACCGCAATACCGGCGGTATTACACCCGGTATCAGTGTGTTCCCGGATGAGAGCGATTCGTCTCTGCTGAGAGTGGCATTTGGTATTCAGGTGAAAACGCTCAGCGATAAATTGGAGTATTCGTTCCAGATGATCGAGGAAATGCTGTTTGCCTCGGATCTGGAACAGGAGAAGCGGCTGCAGGAAATTATTCAGAAATTGGAATCAAGAACGTCCTCCAGCTTAAATTCCGCCGGCAGCGCGACAGCAGCGGTGCGCTCTATGTCCTATTTTTCACCCGCATTTTTGTTCAATGACAGCATCAGCGGCATTGCGTTTTATAAGGCGGTGAAGGATCTGGAAGAACACTTTGGCGAGAAGAGGGGCGAGTTAAAGGAAAAATTAAAGAGCGTATTGTCACAGGTTTTGAAAAAAGACGGGTTTATGCTCAGCTATACCGGCAGCGCGGATAATCTGGAGCGGTTGAAAACCTGTGTAAAACATCTGGCAGACCAGCTTTCGGGCGATACAAAAAAGAGCGGTCTTGCATATATCAGCGGTTTGAAAACATCCAGGAAAAATGAGGGCTTCCTGACTCCGGCCAAGGTACAGTATGTGGCCCGCAGTGGAAATTTTAAGGAAAAAGGCTACGCTTACACAGGCGTCCTGAGAGTGCTGAAAGTGATCATGAGCTATGAATATCTATGGGGCAACATTCGCGTGACGGGAGGCGCCTACGGCTGCAGCGGCAGTTTCGGCAGAAATGGTGATACCAACTTTGTATCCTACCGCGATCCGCATCTGAGAAGAACCAACGAAGTATATATGGGTATACCGGAATACCTGGAGCACTTTGAGACTGATTCCCGGGATATGACCAAATATGTGATCGGAACGGTCAGCGACATGGATACTCCTCTGACTCCGGCGGGAAAGGGAAGACGCTGCCTGAATGCTTATATGAGCGGTCTGACGGTAGAAGCGATGCAAAGAGAGCGGGATGAGGTACTGAGCGCCGATCAGGAGGACATCAGAGCACTGGCTCCTCTGATGAGAGCGGTCCTTGATCAGGATTGTATCTGTGTTCTCGGAAATGAGGAAAAGCTGAAAGCGTCCAGTGACATGTTCCTGAAACTGGAAGAACTGTAGACAAAAAAGGAAGAGAAGAGAGGACAGCTGTAATATACATGGAAAACGAGAAATTTAAGTCTGGCTTCGCCACATTGATCGGCAGACCCAATGTGGGAAAGTCCACGTTGATGAACCATTTGATCGGGCAGAAGATCGCTATCACATCCAATAAACCCCAGACCACCAGAAACCGGATCCAGACGGTCTACACCTGCGAGGAAGGGCAGATCATCTTCCTGGACACGCCGGGCATCCACAAGGCCAAAAATAAGCTGGGCGAGTATATGGTGAATGTGGCGGAACGTACCTTGAACGAGGTGGACGTGATCCTGTGGCTGGTGGAGCCGTCCACTTTTATCGGAAAGGGCGAACGCCACATTGCGAAACAGTTGGAGCAGACCAGAACGCCGGTGATTTTGGTAATGAATAAGATCGATACGGTGGCGAAAGAGGACATTCCAAGATTTCTGGATGCTTACCGGCAGATTTATGATTTTGCCGAAATGATACCCGTTTCGGCGCTGAGAGGAAAAAATCTGCAGACGGTCATTGATTGCATTTTAAAATATCTGCCTTATGGACCGCAGTTCTACGATGAGGATACGGTGACGGATCAGCCGCAGCGGCAGATCGTAGCGGAATTGATCCGGGAGAAAGCGCTGCGCTGCCTGGAGGAAGAGATTCCCCATGGGATCGCCGTGGCCATCGACAGCATGAAAGAACGTCCGGGCGGTGATATCATGGATATTGACGCCACCATTATCTGTGAGAGAGATTCTCACAAAGGGATTGTCATCGGTAAGGGCGGCGCGATGCTGCGCAAGATCGGCAGCCAGGCCAGAAAAGAGATTGAGGACATGCTGGAAATGAAGGTTAACCTTCAGCTTTGGGTCAAAGTAAAAAAAGACTGGCGGGACAGCGATTTCATGATCAAAAATTTCGGCTACAAAGAAATCTAATATAAAGATTTCTGGAAAATAAACAGAGGATGAAGAAAAGGGTGAAAGTAAAGGATGAGTCAGGGAATCTGTCTGACCGGCATGGTGTTGTCCGCGACGCCGTCAGGGGAATATGACAAGCGAGTGGTACTGCTGACAAAAGAGCGGGGAAAGATCACCGCCTTTGCCAGAGGGGCCAGAAGACCAAACAGCACCTTGCTGGCAGCGGCCAGTCCCTTTTCTTTTGGCACATTTACCCTGTATGAGGGCAGGACAGCTTACACGCTGGCAAAGGCAGACATCACCAATTATTTTTCAAAAGTGAAAGAATCTTTGGATGGCGTCTATTACGGGTTCTATTTTATGGAATTTGCCGACTACTATGGACAGGAAAACCTGGACGCCTCCCTGATGCTGAATCTTCTTTATGCCGCTCTGCGTGCGCTGGAGAATGACAGTCTGCCCAATGAACTGGTGCGTTATGTTTTTGAAACGAAAATGATGGTAATCAATGGGGAGTATCCCCAGGATGTCATATACGACGCCTCTCTGCAGGAAGCCACCAGATATGCTCTGCAGTTTTGCATCCGGTCGCCGATCCAGAAACTGTACACGTTCGTGGTAAAGGAAGACGTGATGCAGGAGCTGCGGCGCCTGCAGGATCGCATCCGTGACAAATATATCGATCGGAAATTTAAATCCCTCAGTATTTTGGAGACGATGACATAACCGTATTTGGGTTACTATTCACAGCCCCTCTGCCAACAGACCTCAGACCATCCGTGCTGCGCACGTCTGCCGCGTCTTACGACGCTTATGTCTGAGGTTGTGGGGGAGGTTCCTGCTTCGCAGGCCTTGTCAGAACCCGATTTCAAACAGGCTGTGAATAGTAACCGTATTTGGAAAATAAAAGAAGAAAACCGGTTGACACATCGGCTCGCTTATAATATAATAACTCAATGTGACTAAGTGTGACCTGCGGTCAGAAATGATTGCTGAAATCGTATGTAAATGTTCGAACCAAAGCCCCGGTAGAACATTTTACCATAAAACATTTATGTCGGGAGGACGGAAATAAGCCTCTGCCAGCCCAAAGCCAGAAGTTTCATAATGATTTTAAGGAGGAAAACCAATGAAAAGCTATATGGCCAGCCCATCAACCATTGAGAGAAAATGGTATGTAATCGATGCTGAAGGTCTTACCCTGGGTCGTCTTGCATCTGAGACAGCTAAGATCTTAAGAGGAAAGAATAAACCGATTTTTACACCGCACATTGATACCGGTGATTATGTGATCATCGTCAATGCGGACAAGGTAAAAGTAACCGGTAAGAAATTAGATCAGAAAATTTACTATCGCCATTCCGAGTATGTAGGCGGTATGAAAGAGACCCCACTTCGTGAACTGCTGGAAAAGAAACCGGAAAGAGTGATCGAACTTGCAGTGAAAGGTATGCTTCCTAAGGGACCGCTGGGGAGAGAGATGTACAAAAAACTCTTCGTATATGCAGGCCCGGAGCACAAACATCAGGCACAGAAGCCGGAAGCACTGACATTCTAAGAGGGAGGTAAAGAACATTGGCTACAGAAAGATTTTACGGAACAGGAAGAAGAAAAAAATCTATCGCACGTGTTTATCTGGTACCCGGTACCGGTAAGGTCACGATCAATAAAAGAGATATTGATGACTACTTTGGTCTTGAGACCCTGAAAGTTATCGTTCGCCAGCCTTTGGCACTCACTGAGACAACCGATAAGTTTGACGTACTGGTAAATGTACGTGGAGGTGGTACCACCGGTCAGGCAGGCGCTATCAGACACGGTATTTCCAGAGCACTGCTTCAGGCAGATGCAGAGTACAGACCGGCGCTGAAGGCAGCGGGTTATCTGACCCGCGATCCGCGTATGAAAGAGCGTAAGAAATACGGTCTCAAAGCGGCACGCCGCGCACCACAGTTCTCCAAGAGATAATTGGTCGCGCATTTACAATCAAAAAGGCTCAAAAACCCCGGAAAATCAAGGTTTTCCGGGGTTTTCTTATATCCAAAATCGCTGATGCTGTTTATCCTGATTTGAAATGATTTGGCGTGTTTTGACCGTAACGGACAGAGCATTTGCAAGGCTTACAATCGCGGTCAGACTGACGCGGGTAGTGCCAGTTTTGATGTTGCTCATGTGTGTCGGAGAAATCTCATCCATTTCGGCTAAACGCTCTTGCGTGAGGCCAGCTTTGATCCGTGCGATTTTGATCCGCTTGCGGATTGCCTTGTAATCAAGCTCCATACTCCCCCTCCTTTGCTTCAGAAATTTTTCTGAGAATATTGTAACCACGGAGAGAGCGTATTATAATAATCTATAACCGTGTTATACGGATACTGTTTAGAATTATGAAAAAAAGGGTGCTCTAGCACGTTCGCAGGGTATCGGGAAGTGTATCAGCCGATGATGGATGCGAAAATAGAGAAAGCAATCCGGGAGCTTTTACAGACCGATAGAATGGGCCAATTTGACGGCAAATGTGCGTCAGCAGTCCGTTCCGCAAAACGGCAGTATCCTTACTTGAAGATTCGCCTTGCCCTGGTTCTTCCGTATATGTTCAATAGGCTGAATACGGAAAAGGCATACTACGAATACTACTATGTTGAAATCATTATTCCAGAGGAGCTGTGCGGAGTTCACTACAAAGCCGCGATTCAAAAGCGAAACCGCTGGATGGTGGACAGAGCCCATTGCCTGATTGCTTATCTATTTCGCGATTTTGGCGGTGCCAATGAAACCATCAAATATTCGAAAAAGCAAGGCAAGCCGGTCATCAATCTTGCAGAGCAGAAATGAATTTGCACATTTGATATTGCCCTGCCCTATGGGTATAGTAAAAGAAAAACAGGCGTGAAAACCATGAGTGACATATATTTCGATTTGCCCTCCCGCCTGGAGGATTCCTTCCCGGAGATCGACAGCGATATTGAGATTTCTGATCTGAAAAAGCGGTTCCCGTGTAGTATGACTGTGATGGAGGACAAAGGTGAGATTCATCTGACTGCGGAGGAACACGCTGCCTTTGTTCAATGCCTTCGGTTATCCCGGAAGCTGGATGATATGGAGCGCCTGCAGCTTTTACTTTCGCGGACATACGGATGCGGTAGCTTATCTTAAAAGAATCAAAGCAATCTGATTGTAACGGCACGGAAATCCCGTGCCATTTTTGCACATCACATCCGAAAAAGTTACCACACATTCTGGTTGACTATTCATTGCTTGTTGGTTATAATATAGATGGGTGATAGTATGAGTTTATTAACGGAGGCTGTTGAACAGGAGCAGCGGAGGATAGAACGGATGATCAGCCAATATGAAACGGAGCTTTCCTGTTTACCTAAAGGTGTGCTGATCACAAAATCCATTAGAACTGCAAAAGCAAATTGATCGTCGCAAGCATATCCAGGCAATGTTGAAAGCGCTGCATGAAGAATATGCTACAGCACAGAAAATGATGGAGGTTCGGGTATGATTGTATATCATGGCAGTAATATGATTGTGGATCAGCCAAGGCTGGTTCATCAGAACAGAACGCTGGACTTTGGATATGGATTCTATACGACAACCAACCAGAACCAGGCAATTAGCTTTGCCGGCGAAGTGACAGATCGCAGGGAAAGTGGTTCTCCCTGTGTCAGTATGTATGAAGTGCCGGAGTTAGACGAACTGAAAAGCAAATATAAGGTTCTGATTTTTCCGGAGCCGAATGAAGAATGGCTGGATTTTGTATTCGCCAACCGAAACGGAAGTTACAACGGAGAGCATTATGATATTGTTTTTGGTCCTGTTGCAAACGATACAATT
The DNA here is from genome assembly GCA_902778245.1 of uncultured Lachnospiraceae bacterium. Taxonomy (GTDB): domain Bacteria; phylum Bacillota; class Clostridia; order Lachnospirales; family Lachnospiraceae; genus Merdiplasma. Next base: position 66,644 of record CACYXH010000014.1, read on the forward strand.
TACCGGACATTTATCGCCTATGAGGAAGGTATTTTAACCAAGGACGAGACGATTGCCAGGCTTAAGGTGAAAAAGCTGTTTGATCAGATGACTTTCACCACAGAGATGGCTTTGAAAGAGCTTAAGTACATCGGACAATTTGATGTAGGGAGGGATCAGAATGGGTGAAACGAGTATCAAAGCAATGCTGGAGTTTATCATTCCTCGCTTGATTCGGATGCTGATGGAGAAACAGTCACTGACAGAAAAAGAAGCTCTGACACAACTGTATAGTTCCGAACTGTACCGTCAGTTGGAGCGTGAAGAAACGAAGCTCTGGCATTTGAGTGTTCCCACATTATATGATTTGTGGGTGGAGGAAAAAAAAACCGGTCATATCACTTATCCAGAGGAGGCTTAAATATGGATGAAAAAACCAATTTCATTGTATATTGCATAGAGGAATATAAAAACGCGAAAGGAATGAATGGGAAAAGCGTAATTGACCTGTTCAACCGCTATCGTGTGATTGATTATATCCGCGATTATTATGAAGCATTGCACACCACCGGCAGACAGTATATCGTGGATGATATCAGTTTGTATATTGAAGCGCGGCAGCCTTCCATGGCTTGACGAACGATTGGACACGGCGTAGAGCAATCTGCGCCGTGTCCCAGTATATGAAAAATTAGACTGGGGGAAGAAAATGGATATTCGCGAAATAGAAGATATAATTGACATTTTGCATAAGAATCATCCTGCTTTTTCAGGAACAAGAGTTATTGTCTACTTTTGAAGATAAGTGCTCTATTGCAGTAATGAAAAGTGTGTTGAATCCGTTAGCTCTAAAAGAAATAACAGACAATATGGATGCCCTAAATCAAGCATTATATTGGGTGGAAAAAAGTGAATTACCTAATACAACGTCGCAAATCGTGACCGAAATTTCAGAAGCGAGATACAACCAGTGCATTTCTCTGCTTACTGACTATGCGTATCCGTATTCGATAATATGTAGTGGCTATATTTCATATTCAAGGGAACGTTTAATAGCCAGGGTTGATAACGACACAGTTACTTTTGATTTTCCAGAGGATCACAATAATTCAGCATGGGCTGACAACAGCATTGAGCCGACACCGGGCATGATTATCTTCTTCGATTGGGATTCCCCGAATGGCTCCTCTGGCCCCCAGGACGGACAGGCCGACCATGTGGGTATTGTGGAGAAATGCGAAAACGGTATCGTCTATACCGTCGAGGGCAATTCCGGCGATAGCTGCCGGCAGAGACAGTATCCGGTGGGATGCTACGAAATCCTTGGTTACGGTATTCCTGCCTACTAAGAGAGGGCAAAAGAAAACCAGAGGTTTTATTCCTCTGGCTCTTTTGCCTTACATAGACCGTTTACAGTAGCTTCTATGATGGACAGTTCTTTATCATCTAATTCGTCGGGCTGTGCGTCTAAGCGTCTGCTGACGGAACTTTTCTTGACTTCTTTGATGGGGAATATGTATTCGTGAACCGACACATCAAACATCGTGACAAGTTGAATGAATAGCTCAATGCTCGGATATTGCCCCTCGTTTTCAATCGACTGTATGTGCCGTGGAGCATAACCGATGATCCCCGCAAGTTGCTCTCTCGTCATTCCTCTGGCTTCACGGGCATTCTTGATTGCCTGTCCTATCGGCGTAAAATCAAAGTCAAAATCGTTGTTCCTTTCGTCCGTAAGCTCACCACCTACTCTGAAAATCTTACTCTTATATTTTACAGAGATTTAGCTTCTGGTTAAACAATGTGAAATATCTTGCTATAAGAGATAAAATCTCTATTATCAGGAAGTGATGCGCCCTAGTTATAGAATTTTGACAAACAGCAAAACGACTATGGACATTTACGCCAAGGTGAAGTATAATAGGCCCGAAGAACTCATCGGCATAGTAAATCGTGCATTGATGTAAAATGGGCAAAGGATATACCCACTTTTACAGTTAACAGATGGGGGAACTTAGGAGGCAAAACGCTGAAAAGCCCGTAAAATCACGGGTTTCTATGAAAGAAACATGAGAAGTACGGTCTCAAAGCCGCACGCCGCGCACCACAGTTTTCGAAGAGATAATCAAAAATCCCCAGGTTTCTGGGGATTTTTTGATTCATAGACAGTTCTCCAAGAGATAATAAGTTCATAACGGGTTAATTCCACTCGTCTGCAAGAAGAAAATCACGAATGTTGCGATGCTTGATTCCGTTGCGGCTCATATCAAAGTCATCCAAAGAGAGAACATACTTGGGATAGTTGTCGCGGATAGAATCATAAGCGCCAAATTCTCGTTCAATGGTTTCCTCTCCGCTAAGAAGATAGGCAACTTGAATATAAATTCTGTCTCCTCCGCTTAAGGCAACAAAGTCGATTTCCTTGTCCCTGGCTTTTCCGATTGTAACATCATATCCCCGGCGGATCAGCTCCATGCAGACAATGTTTTCAAGAAGTTGATCAATATCGCGGGTGCCCATCCCATAAACGGCTTCGCGGATGCCGTGATCAACAATGTAGTACTTTTCGTTTACAGAAAGAATCTTCTTCCCTATAATATCTTCTCTGCTGATTTTGAAAAACAGGTAGGCATCGCAGCAGGCTTTGATATAGTTTAAGACGGTCTCCGGTGCAACTTTTCTGTTTTCGTTCTTAAAGTAATTGGAGATGCTTCTGGCGCTGAAGGTATGACCAATATTTGCCATAACATATGTGATGATGCGTTCCAGTAGATCCACATCGCGAATGGCGTTGCGTTTGACCACATCCTTGAGGACAACGGAACTGTACACATCGCGCAGGTATTGCAAAGAAGCGCTGCGGTCAGCTTGAAGATTGGTCAGAAAGGGCATCCCGCCAAGATTAAGATATTGCTTGAAACCTTCGGATACCGTGATGTCTTCCTGTGTTAGCCGTCTGGAGGCCAGATATTCTTCAAAAGAGAATGGATAAATGACAAACTTGACGTAACGGCCCCCCAGGTAGGTAGCCAGTTCTCCGGATAACAGCTTTGCATTAGAACCGGTGATATAGATGTCGCAGTCGAAATCCACTCTTGCGGAGTTAATACACTTTTCCCAATCAGAGACTTCTTGGATCTCATCGAAAAACAGGTAGCTTTTCCCGGTAATCTCTGTGATCCGTTTTGTTAATTCGTCATAGAGAGCGTCTGCGGTACAGTATTTTGCATTGGCAAGAGATTCAAAGTTAAAGGTAATGAATTGCTTGGCAGAAACACCTTGCTCACAAAGTTCGTCTTTGATGAGTTCAAGCATGACGGACTTACCGGATCTACGGATACCGGTTAAAACTTTTATGAGTTCGTTTCCTATAAAGGGACGAATTCTTCTCATATATCTTTCGCGTTTAATCATAGTCATCACCGTCCTGACAAGTATTATATGCACATTATAGCGTTTTTATAGCTTTCATTCAAGCGAGGAAAACAAATTTTGTCAGTTGTATATGACAAATCGAAAAAAGAAGGTATCAATGAAACTTGTAATTGCAGAAAAACTGAGTGTCGGTCAGCTGATTGCCAAGGTTATTGGAGCTTATGAACGTGTGTTTGTGGTAAGATAACCTAACAATAATTACCGAATCACAACAGAATAAATAAGCATAGCATAAGGGGCTGCCGCATTATGCAAAGTATACTATACATTTAGTGCGACAGCCCCAGTTTTTATGGGCTTTAATCTGTTACTCACGCTCCAGTTCTTCCTCTGTCTCGGTTTCAGGCAGGCGCAGATACACTTTATCGATGCGGTTCTTGTCCATGTCTTCCACCCTGAGAACCAGCCCGTTTTCTGTTTGGACTGTTTCCCCTTCTGCGGGCAGATGATCCAGCTTTTCAATGATATATCCGCCAATGGAATCGTATTCCTCAGATTCCAGATGCAATCCAAGGGCGTCATTGATATCATCCAGTTTCATGGAGCCCTCGATCAGATATTCCCGGTCATTCAGAGACTGGATCAGGTTCTTTTCATCTTCGTCGTATTCGTCCCGGATCTCGCCCACCAGCTCTTCCAAAAGATCTTCCAGAGTGATCATACCCACTGCGGTGCCATACTCATCCAGGACGATGGTAAGGCTGACAGATTTTTGACGCATCTCCATCAGAAGTTCGGAAATTTTCTTGAATTCATAGGTGAAATACGGCTCATATAAAATAGAAGAAATATGGAAATTTTTCCGATCCTCCAGAAACAGAAGATCCTTTACATTGAGGATTCCCACAATGTTATCCCGGTCATTCTCATACACCGGAAGTCTGGTAAATTTTTCCTTGCGGAATATGGAGACCACTGTGTCATAAGTATCGTCCAGACTCACAGACACCATATCCACTCTGGGAACCATCACATCCTTGGCCTGGGCGTCGCCAAACTCAAACACATTGTAGATGATCTCCCGTTCTTCGCTTTCGATGACGCCGTCCTCGTGACTCATGTCCACCAGCGTGAGCAATTCTTCTTCGGTCATGGCATTTTCCCCGGCTTTGGCGTCAATGCGCAGCAGCCGCAAAAACAGCATGGACAATTGTTCCACCAGAAAAATCACAGGAGTCAGGATCCGCATCATATTCCAGATAATGGAACTATAAGACAGAGCCAGTTTCTCAGAGTGAATAGTAGCCAGTGTTTTCGGGGTGATCTCACCGAAAATCAGCACTAACAGCGTTAGAATTCCTGTAACAATTCCTATGGAAGCCCTGCCGAAGAGACGAAGCGCCAGGGAAGTGGCCAGGGCGGACGCGGAAAGATTCACAACGTTATTTCCGATGAGAATGGCGCTGAGCATTTTACCGGAATGTTCCAATATTATTAAAAGGGTCTGCGCCCGTTTGTTTTCCTCATCGGCCAACGTCTTTATGCGGATTTTGTTCACCGTAGTCATAGCAGTCTCGGCAGAGGAAAAAAATGCAGAAAGCAAAAGTAATAGAATCAGTAAACCAAATTGTATGGCGTCATCAGAGGCCAAGGTATCATCTCCTAAAAGTATATTTATATGGTAGAATACAATATTTTCTGAATAAATGCAACTTGATGCCATATAATTTAATATAATTTAAGAAAAAACGGGGATTGGGATGAATAAGAAATCAGTATTAGAAATGGCGCGCCCATTACTGGTGGAGGTTGTTGTTACTATTTTGGCATTGCTGATCCTGGCACTGCTTATGCTGAAATTGGAGTGGGGAAAGGAACGTATTCAGTCTGGAGTAATGGTGGTATATGGAATTGCTTGCTTTCTTGGAGGACTGACCGCAGGGAAGAGGGGCGGTAAGAAAAAATTTTTGATGGGGCTGGTATATGGAGCGCTGTATTTCATTTTACTGTGGTTTCTGTCGCTGGCAGGCGGAAGAATGCTGACGGGAGACGCCCGGCGAATCGGAATGTCATTTGCGGTATGCGCGATGGCGGGCATGGCAGGAGGGATGTTTAGTGGGTTTATAAGCGAAACTTAAAAAAACACTTTCTTTTTTTTATACAATGTGGTATGCTGTACGTGGTTAATAATTCATGTCAAATCTGACGATTATTCCCCTGCATTTATAGGAAGTAACAGAATAGACGAGGTGCTTATGAGAGAAAAATATGAATCATTATCAGCGGCAGCATTAAAGGAACTGGCGAAAGCACGGGGGATCAAATATGTATCCACCATGAAGAAGAGCGAAGTGGTAGAGGCTATGCTGGCGGAGGATGCGAAAGAAAAAGAACTGAAAGAGCAGGAGCAGAAAGAGCAGGAACAGAAAGAGCAGGAACAGAAAGAAACTTCGGAAAAGCAGGACCGGAACGGTGCCATAGAAGAGAATAAGGCGGACACGGCTCCGGCAAGAACGGAGAACAATAGTACAAGAGAGAACCGTGATGACCGGGACAACCGCGGGGAGCGCGGCGATAAACCGCCCATGGATCTGGCACAGCTTGACAGCGGTATTGAAGTTTGCGGTATTCTGGAAGTTATGCCGGATGGATTTGGATTTATCCGCAGCGATAATTATCTGCCCGGAGAAAACGATGTCTATGTGTCTCCGTCTCAGATCCGCCGTTTCGGTCTGAAAACGGGAGATATTATTTCTGGAAATACCAGAATCAAAGCACAGCAGGAAAAGTTCAGTGCATTATTATACTTAAAGACTATCAACGACCTGACGCCGTCTGAGGCAGCCAAGCGTTATAATTTTGAGGATATGACCCCTATTTTTCCAAATCAGAGGCTGAGAATGGAGCGGGGATCCAGAGAGGTGGCCACACGTATTGTGGATCTGATTTCTCCTATTGGTAAGGGGCAGCGTGGAATGATCGTATCACCGCCCAAGGCAGGTAAGACGACCCTGCTGAAAGAGATGGCCAAATCCATCCTGCGCAATGATCCGAACATGAAGATCATTATTCTGCTTATCGATGAGCGCCCCGAAGAAGTGACCGATATCCGGGAGGCTATCGTAGGAGAAAATGTGGAAGTGATCTATTCCACCTTTGATGAACTCCCGGAGCATCACAAGAGAGTTTCTGAGATGGGTATCGAGCGGGCGAAGCGTCTGGTGGAGCACAATAAGGATGTGACGATCCTGCTGGATTCCATTACCAGACTGGCTCGGGCTTATAACCTTACAGTTCCGCCCAGTGGACGTACTTTATCCGGCGGTCTTGATCCGGCGGCGCTGCATATGCCGAAGCGTTTCTTTGGCGCGGCCCGAAATATGAGAGAGGGCGGCAGCCTGACCATTCTGGCGACAGCGCTGGTGGATACAGGAAGCAAGATGGATGATGTGGTCTATGAAGAATTTAAAGGTACCGGTAATATGGAACTGGTACTTGACCGCAAACTCTCCGAGAAGCGGGTGTTCCCTGCCATCGACATTCAAAAGTCCGGTACCAGAAGAGAAGATCTTCTGCTGGATCCGGAGGAGCAGGAAGCAGTTTACATCATGAGAAAAGCGCTGAACGGCATGAAGAGCGATGAGGCAGTGGAAAATATTCTGAACATGTTTGTTCGGACCAGGGACAATCGGGAATTGGTACAGCGGATCCGCAAGCAGAAATATATTTAAGAATGTCTTGCATTTTAGAAAGGAATATGCTATAATGCTAACGCTGTTTGCGGGACATATTGGTTCAGACAGCGAACTGCAGGGACTTGCAGGGATAGTCCGGGATATCTTACTGATTAAAGTTTACAGTGTTCGTAAACAGATTTATATAGCTGACGTATCAGTATTGGCCGGAAATGGACGGGATGATAAGAGACCGTAAGCAGTTCACGAATAAATCAGAGAGGTGAAAAAACATGAGAGAAGGAATCCATCCAAATTATTATCAGACTACCGTTACCTGTAACTGCGGAAATACTTTCGTGACAGGTTCTACTAAAAAGGAAATCCATGTGGAGATTTGCTCCAAGTGCCATCCGTTCTATACCGGTCAGCAGAAGACTGCAGCTGCCCGCGGACGTATTGATAAGTTCAATAAGAAATACGGTATCCAAGCGAAATAGAAAAGTAGTGATAGGGCTGTCTCATTGTGTGGACAGCCCTGTTTTTTGCACGAGAGGTAACAGATTATGAAATATTCGAATATTGGCGGGCAGGCAGTCATGGAAGGCGTAATGATGCGAAACGGCGAGAAGTACGCAGTAGCTGTCCGTACCGTAGACAAAGAGATCGTAGTGAAAACAGATGAATACCACAGCCTGATCAAGAATAAGAAAATACAGTCACTGCCCATTGTGCGGGGCGTGTTCAACTTTGTAGATTCTCTGGTGCTCGGCATGAAGACGTTAATGTATTCGGCGGACTTTTTTGCTGAGGAGGCAGAAGGAGAACTGGAGGAACGTCTGGCAAAGGAGCAAAAAAGGGCGGAGAAGAAGGCCGAAAAACTGAAAAGTCAGGGAAGAGAGGAAGAGGCCGGGCAAGTTCTGGAAAAGGCGGCCGAGGAAGCGGCCAAAGCACGGGAACATGTGAAGGAGCGCACCGCCGCTGACGCAAAGGCAGAAGATAAAAAAGAAGACAATGGTCTTATGATGGGGTTGACAGTAACGTTTTCTATCGTGGTTTCCGTGGCGCTGTTTATGATGCTTCCCTATTTTCTTTCCCGGGGACTGCGTCTTATCACGGATTCGGAAATTCTTATTTCCATTGCGGAGGCAATTCTGCGCATGGCAATTTTTCTGGGATATATCATTCTGATCTCCCGTATGGCGGAGATCCAGCGGACATTTATGTACCACGGCGCGGAGCATAAATGTATCAACTGTATTGAGCATGGCCTGGAACTGAATGTGGAAAATGTGCGTAAGAGTTCTAAGGAACACAAGCGCTGCGGCACCAGCTTCCTTTTGATCGTTATGGTTGTCAGTGTGATTTTCTTTTTGTTTATCAGGGTGAGCTCCCCGTTGTGGCGTATTGTGATCCGCCTGTTGCTCCTTCCGGTGATCGCGGGAGTATCCTACGAATTTATCCGTCTTGCAGGAAAATATGACAACAAACTGGTGGACATTTTGAGTAAACCCGGCCTGTGCCTGCAGGGACTGACAACGAAGGAACCGGACGATTCCATGATCGAGGTGGGCATTGCGTCGGTGGAAGCAGTGTTTGACTGGAAGAAATATCTGAACGAAAATTTTGGGACTCACTATGAACTGGAGGAACCATGAACTACGGCGAAGCCCTAAAAAGCGGCGCGGAATATCTGCGTTCCCGGGACATTGCAGATGCGGAGTATGATGCCTGGTATCTGCTGGAATTTGCAGGCCATATATCCAGAGCGGAATATCTGCTGAGACGGACGGAGAAGATGCCAAAGGAAGTGTATATCCGGTATGAGGAATTACTGCGGGAGCGGGGAAAACGGATTCCGCTGCAGCATCTTACCGGAGAACAGGAATTTATGGGATTGTCTTTTACTGTTAATGACAGGGTGCTGATTCCCAGACAGGATACGGAACTTTTGGCGGAGGAAGCATTGAAGCGTCTGCGGCCCGGTGCCAGGGTGCTGGACCTTTGTACCGGCTCCGGTTGTATTGCCATCAGTCTGAAGAAGATAAGGGCGGATCTGGATGTCACAGCCTCGGATCTTTCTGGGCAGGCACTGGAGATTGCCAGAGAAAACGCAAAAAGGCTGATGACCGACATTGACTTTGTCCAGAGCGATCTGCTTGAAGAACTTTCTGGCACTTTTGATATGATCGTATCGAATCCGCCTTATATTCCAACGAAAACCATTGATACTCTGATGGAGGAGGTGCGTTTTCACGACCCGAAAATGGCACTGGACGGTGGGGCGGATGGTCTGTTTTTTTACCGCAGGATCATAGCAGAGAGTAAATCCCATATAACCCTGGGAGGATGGCTGATCTTTGAAATCGGCCATGATCAGGGAGAAACCGTCTCACACATGATGATGGAAGGATCCTATACGGGGGTAAGGGTGATCAAAGATCTGTCCGGCCTGGACCGAGTGGTCGTTGGTACTTGGCATAAGGAGGAACTCTGAAGCCTCAGGAATAAAAAGTAATAGCTGTATAAGTTCAATATGGAGGACATGACATGTTTGATAAATTAGAGGATATGCTGATCCACTTGGAGGAAATCCTGAATATGCTCAATGAGCCGTCCGTGACCAGTGATCCGGTGCGCTTTCAGAAGCTGATGAAGGAGCAGAGTGATCTGCAGCCCATTGCGGAGGCATATAAAGAATATAAAGACTGTAAGCAGACCATCGAGGACAGCCTTTCCATGCTGGATGGTGAGTCTGATGAGGAGATGCGTGAGATGCTCAAGGAGGAACTGGCGGATGCCAGAAAACGCTCCGAAGAGCTGGAGCAGCAACTCAAGATATTGCTTCTCCCGAAAGACCCCAATGATGATAAAGATGTTATCGTGGAGATCCGGGCGGGAGCCGGCGGAGATGAGGCGGCGCTTTTTGCGGCGGAGATCTACCGTATGTATGTAAAGTATGCCGAGAAGAACCGCTGGAAAGTGGAGCTGATGAATGTGGACGAGATTGGCATAGGCGGTATGAAGGAGGTAAACTTCACTATTTCCGGGCAGGGAGCGTATTCTAAACTGAAATATGAGAGCGGCGTACATCGCGTACAGCGCGTGCCGGAGACGGAATCCGGCGGCAGGATCCATACCTCCACCATAACGGTGGCTGTGATGCCGGAGGTAGAGGAAGTGGACGTTGTCATTGATGAGAAAGATATCCGCATTGATGTGATGCGTGCTTCCGGAAACGGCGGACAATGCGTCAACACCACAGACTCCGCAGTTCGCCTGACCCATTATCCCACAGGTATTGTGGTCTACAGCCAGACGGAAAAATCGCAGCTTCAGAACAAGGCAAAAGCATTCGCGCTGCTGAGAGCGAAACTGTATGATATTGAGCAGCAGAAGGCTCATGACGCTGAGGCGGAGCTGCGCAGGAGCCAGATCGGTACCGGAGACCGCTCTGAGAAGATTCGAACATACAATTTTCCACAGGGCCGGGTCACAGACCACCGGATCAATCTGACGCTGTATAAGCTGGATAAAATTATGGATGGGGATATTCAGGAGATCATCGACAGCTGTATTGCGGCGGATCAGGCGGCAAAACTGGCGAAGATGAATGAAACAGAAAATTAAGATCGGAAATAGAACAGGAAGGGGTATGACATGGGAAAATATTTTGGTACGGATGGATTTCGGGGAGAGGCAAATGTAAAACTGACAGTGGAGCATGCTTTTAAAGTAGGTCGCTTTCTTGGCTGGTATTACGGTCAGGATCACAAAGCCAAAATTGTCATAGGAAAAGATACCAGACGTTCCAGTTATATGTTTGAGTATGCTTTGGCGGCGGGGTTGACGGCTTCCGGAGCGGACGCTTATCTTCTGCATGTAACGACGACTCCCAGTGTTGCGTATGTGGTCCGTCTGGATGAATTTGACTGCGGGATCATGATCTCTGCCAGCCATAATCCGTATTACGATAACGGAATTAAGATCATCAGCGGAACCGGGCAGAAGATCGACGCTTCTATTGAGGAGAAAATCGAGGCGTATATTGATGGTGAGGTCGAAGAGCTTCCCCTGGCCAGAAAAGACCAGATCGGCCGCACTACAGACTATGTGGCAGGAAGAAACCGATATATCGGTTATCTGATCTCCCTGGCAACCCGTTCCTTCAAAAATTATCGAATCGGTCTGGACTGCTCCAATGGTAGTTCTTCTTCCATTGCTAAGAGCGTTTTTGATGCTTTGGGAGCGAAAACCTATGTCATTCACAATGAACCGGACGGCACGAACATCAACCGGGACTGCGGTTCCACCCATATTGAAGAATTACAGCGGTTTGTTAAGGAACGACAATTGGATGTGGGATTTGCTTATGACGGTGACGCGGATCGCTGTATTGCTGTGGACGAAAACGGGAATGTGGTGGATGGAGATCTGATCCTCTACATCTGCGGAAAATATCTGAAAGACGAAGGAAAACTGAAAAATGATACCATTGTCACCACAGTCATGTCTAATTTGGGGCTTTATAAAGCTCTGGACCGCATTGGCATCAAGTACGAAAAGACCGCTGTGGGGGATAAATATGTTTATGAAAATATGCTGGCCAACGGCAACAGTCTTGGCGGCGAACAGTCCGGACACATTATTTTCAGCAAACATGCTACTACGGGGGATGGTATCCTCACTTCACTGATGATTATGGAGACTATGATCAGCAGCAAGCGCAGCCTGGGAGACCTGGCGTCGGAGGTTAAGATTTATCCCCAGCTTCTGAAAAATGTAAAGGTGGCAGATAAAAAAGCGGCCAGAGAGAATCCGGCTGTGGTGGACGCCATCGAGAAGGCAGCGCAGGAATTAGGAAACGACGGAAGAATTCTGGTACGGGAGAGCGGTACAGAACCGGTCATCCGGGTGATGGTAGAGGCAGAGAGCGATGAACTCTGCGCAAAATATGTGTATGATGTGATCGCTGTGATGAAGAGGCAAAATCTGATCGCGGAGTGAGAATAAATATAAATGGAACACAAGTGGAAAAAACTGATTGCATACTACAAGCCATATAAGGGTTTGTTCTTTGCGGACACCTTTTTTGCGGTTCTGGGAGCTTCTATATCCCTTGCCATCCCGCTGATCGTCCGCTATATTACCAGGAATGTGGTGTACCTTCCCGGGGAGGAACCTTTCTCCATTATCCTTCGGCTTGGGAGCCTGATGGTATTCATGGTACTGATAGAGTGGTACTGCAACTACTTTATCACATACTACGGTCATATGATGGGAACAAAGATCGAGCATGATATGAGAAATGATATTTTTTCTCATTACCAGAAACTCTCGTTCCATTTTTATGACAATCAGAAGGTGGGGCAGCTTTTATCCAGAATTACCACCGACCTTTTTGACATCAGTGAGCTGCTGCATCACGGACCGGAGGATTTAATAACCTCTCTGATAAAGCTGATCGGCTCGTTCGTGATTTTGCTTCAGATCCATCCCGCCTTGACGTTGATCACTTTTGCTTTTGTGCCGGTGATGTTTCTGTATGCATGGTTCTTTCGAATTAAAATGAAGAATGCTTTTAAAGCCAATAAAGCCAGGATCGCTGATGTCAACACGCAGATTGAGGACAGCCTCAGCGGTATTCGGGCGGTGAAGTCTTTTGGCAATGAAGAGATGGAGATGGACAAATTCCGGTTAGGAAATGAAAAATTTGTGGAAAGCCGGAAACTCAGCTATCGGTATATGGCCTGGTTCAACTCAGTGATGAATGCCCTGACTACCCTGGTCACTATTGTAGTATTAGTGGCAGGAGCATACTTTATTACTCTGAAAAAGGTGGAGATTACTGACCTGGTAACCTACCTTTTATACATCAATAGCTTTACGGAACCGGTAAAAAAACTGGTGAATTTCATGGAACAGTTCCAGAATGGCTGGAGCGGTTACGAACGCTTCCTGGAAACGCTTGATGTGCAGCCCGATATCGCAGACGCGCCGGATGCGGTGGAATTGAAGTCCGTAAAAGGGGAGATCCGCTTCGAGGATGTATCGTTCCGCTATGAGGAAGGACTGGATGAGGTTTTAAACCACATTGATCTGACGGTGAACCCGGGGCAGTATCTGGCTATCGTAGGAAATTCCGGCGGAGGAAAGACAACCCTTTGCAGTCTGATTCCCAGATTCTATGATGTGGAGGCTGGTCGTATTTTGATTGACGGTCTGGATATCAGAAAAGTGACGCTGCGAAGCCTGCGCAGACAGATCGGCATTGTACAGCAGGATGTTTACCTGTTTATGGAAAATGTTATGGAAAATATCCGCTATGGCAGGCCGGACGCTACAGATGAAGAAGTCATAGCGGCGGCGAAACTGGCGAATGCCCACGAATTTATCATGCAGCTTCCTCAAGGATACGACACGGATATCGGCCAGAGGGGCGTGAAACTTTCCGGCGGCCAGAAGCAGCGCATATCTATTGCCAGAGTGTTTTTGAAAAATCCTGCCATCCTGATCTTTGATGAGGCGACTTCCGCTCTGGATAACGAGAGTGAGAAGATCGTCCAGAAGTCCATGGAGGCATTGGCGAAAGGAAGAACCACTTTTGTGATCGCCCACCGTCTCAGCACCATTCGTAACGCGGAGAAGATACTGGTGTTGACGGAGAACGGAATTGAAGAAGAAGGAACTCACGAAGCCCTGTTGGCAAAAGACGGAGCTTATGCGAAATTATACAGACAATAGAAGGAGGAAAAACATATGATCGCGGAAAAAATGAAAGGTTATGTAGCAAACAGTTCGGTCATTCGTGCCATGTTTGAGGAAGGAAAGAAGATGGCGGAGATCTATGGCGCAGAGAATGTGTACGATTTCAGCCTGGGCAATCCTAATGTGCCGGCGCCGGCAGCGGTGAAGGCGGCGATCAGTGAGATTTTGGAAGAGGAAAACCCGGTAGTGGTTCACGGTTATATGAATAATTCCGGTTATGAGGAAGTACGCTCTGCCATTGCAGAGTCTTTAAATAAGCGCTTTGGCACCGCCTTTACCGGAAAGAATATCGTGATGACGGTAGGCGCTCCCGGAGATGAGGTGCTCACCTTTGCTCCTTTCTTTGGAGAGTACCGCTCGTATGTGGGAAACTATGACGGCGTTTTGAAGGTGGTTCCGGCCAACACGGAAACATTCCAGCCCAATCTTGAGGTGTTTGGGGAGATGATCACGGAAAAGACGAAAGCGGTGATCGTAAACTCTCCCAACAATCCCTCCGGCGTGATCTATTCGGAAGAAACGATCAAGGAATTGGCTGCGATTTTATGTGAAAAGGAAAAAGAATTCGGCAGCAGTATTTATCTCATCTCCGATGAACCGTACCGGGAGCTGGCTTACGACGGAATCCAGGTTCCGTATCTGACAAAAAATTATCACAACACAATTGTAGGTTATTCCTATAGCAAATCTCTGTCCCTGCCTGGCGAGCGGATCGGATATTTGGTGCTGCCGGGAGAACTGGATGATGCAGAGGATATTCAGGCGGCGGCCAATGTGGCCACCAGAATTCTGGGATTTGTCAACGCTCCGTCTCTGATGCAGAAGGCAGTGGCAAAATGTCTGGACGCAGAGGTGGAGCTGGAATATTATGACAGAAACAGAAAAGCTCTGTGCGATGGATTGGAGAAGTGCGGATTTGAGTTTATTCGCCCGGAGGGAGCTTTCTATCTGTTCATGAAGTCTCCGGAAGAGGATGAAGCCAATTTCTGTGCAAAAGCAAAAAAATACCATATCCTGATGGTGCCCGGCAGTTCTTTTGCCTGCCCGGGATATGTGCGCATTGCCTACTGTGTGAGTTATGAGACTATTTTAAACGCAATGCCGGGATTTGAAAAACTGGCGGCGGAATATGGATTGAAATAAAACGTAGATGGGTGAAAGACAATGAACAACTGGGAAGAAAATGTGCGCAGGGTGGTCCCCTATGTGCCGGGTGAACAGCCGAAAGAGCAGAATATTATCAAACTGAATACCAATGAGAACCCCTACCCTCCGGCGCCGGGGGTGAAAGAAGCCTTAGTATCTTTAAATACCGATTTATTCAGAAAGTATCCTGATCCGGCGGCGGATGCCCTGGTATCTGCTCTTGCGGAGCATTATCACTTAAGAAAAGAACAGGTTTTTGTGGGCGTTGGCTCGGATGATGTGCTGGCTATGATCTTCCTGACATTTTTTAACAGCGGAAAACGGATTCTGTTTCCGGATATCACCTACTCCTTTTATGATGTATGGGCGGATATGCTGCGCATTCCGTATGAGCGTTTGCCGCTGAATGAAAAGTTTGAGATCGTGAAAGAAGATTACGTCAGGGAAAATGGAGGCGTTATTTTCCCCAATCCCAATGCGCCTACCGGAGCGCTGCTGCCTCTTGCGGACGTGGAGGAGATTGTTAAAAAGAATCAGGACGTAGTGATGGTAGTGGATGAGGCTTATATTGATTTCGGCGGGGTTTCCGCGCTGCCTTTGACGGAAAAGTACCATAATCTGCTGGTGGTACAGACATTCTCTAAATCCCGGTCTATGGCAGGCATGCGTATTGGTTATGCTATGGGAAACGAAAAACTAATTCAATATCTGAATGATGTGAAGTATTCCTTCAACTCTTACACCATGAACCAGACAGCTTTGGCGGCCGGGATAGAGGCGGTAAGGGATGTGGCATATTTCCGGGAGACAACCCAGAAAATTATCCGCACCAGAGAACGAGTGAAACCGCAGCTTCGGGAGCTGGGATTTTCCTTTCCGGATTCCCGGGCAAATTTCCTGTTTGTGACACATGAAAGCTGTCCGGCGAAGGAATTGTTTGAGGCGCTGAAAAAGGAAAAGATCATCGTACGCTATTTTGCCAAACCGCGTATTGACAACTATCTGAGAATTACCATCGGGACAGACGAGGAGATGGACACGCTGGTTGAATTTCTGAGACGGTATCTGGATAAACCAAACGAAAGGAAGAAAGGGTAAGGTAGAGATTATGACGAATTCTTTGGCGCAATGGTTTGCCTCTAACCTGGGCGGAGTGATCAGCGCGGAACTGATCATATTTCTGGTATCAATGATACCGATCCTGGAGCTGAGAGGCGGACTCATCGTAGCGTCATTATTGCATGTAAATATGTGGAGGGCGATACCGATCTGTATTATCGGAAATCTGATCCCGGTACCGTTTATCCTGCTTTTGATCACCAAAATTTTTGCACTGCTTAAGAAGACAAAGACATTTCACGGTCTTGTAGAAAAGCTGGAGAACAGGGCCATGGGACGAAGTGATCAGATCCAGCGGTATGAATTCTGGGGGCTGGTACTCTTTGTTGGCATTCCGCTGCCCGGTACAGGCGCATGGACAGGCTCACTGATAGCGGCTCTTCTCGGCATTAAAAATAAAAAGGCAGTGCCTGCAATTTTGCTGGGGCTCTTGATGGCCACGTTTATCATTTGCGTTATTTTCTACGGGATTTTAGGACAGGTATGGTAAAATGTCGATGTATGAAAATTTTGCCCGGGTGTACGATACGTTCATGGACAATGTACCCTATGAAGAGTGGAGCGGGTATCTGATCGGGCTCTTAAAAAAAGAAAAAATTGAGGACGGACTGGTGCTGGAGCTGGGCTGCGGCACCGGTTCTATGACGCAGCTGCTTTCCGCTGCCGGATACGATATGATCGGTGTGGATAATTCAGAGGATATGCTGGAAATTGCCATGGAGAAAAAAGCGGAATCCGGACTGGATATCCTCTACCTTCTCCAGGACATGCGGGAATTTGAACTGTACGGCACGGTGCGGGCAGTAGTGAGCGTCTGTGATTCCATCAACTATATAACAGAGGAAGAAGATCTGCTGCAGGTATTTCGGCTGGTAAATAACTATCTGGATCCCGGCGGCATTTTTATTTTTGATATGAATACCGTTTACAAATATCAGGAGTTGCTGGGAGACATCACCATTGCGGAGAACAGGGAGGACTGCAGCTTTATTTGGGAGAACACGTACTACGAGGAGGAACAGATCAACGAGTATGATCTTACTCTGTTTTTGCAGCAAGAGGATGGCCTGTACCGCAAATATGAAGAGACGCACTATCAAAGGGCTTTTGAACTGGATACGATTAAAAAACTTTTGAAGAGGGCCGGCATGAAACTGGAAGCAGTCTATGGCGCTTTTACCATGGAGGAACCCGGAGACGAATGTGAACGGGTGTATTTTGTGGCAAGAGAACAAGGAAAAAATAGATGATGAGAGATTTACGAGAGCAAAATAGACAAAAATATCAAAATTTATTCTGTTTTTCTCAACAGTATTGACAAGATACTGACAATGGAGTTATAATCCTTTTATCTATTATGACGGCAAACCCGTTCGGAATGGGGAATTGCCACCGGCTAAGAGAGCCGAGAAAAAGGAGGGTCTTACTATGAAGAAACGTATTGCACTGTTTCTTACATCAGCGATGCTGATCAGTTCATTCGCTGGTGCTGTCACTGTTAACGCGGAAGAGGAAAAAGATTATTCGGATTACACCATTCGCATCTACTCTAACTCTAACTCTACCGAGCGTACTACCTGGCTCATTAACGAAGCTGCTGACGCAGGCTTTAGCATCAGCATTGATGACAACTCGGTAATCTCCGGTGATACCGCGGCGATCCAGGCGGCAAACGAGAACAAGGATGGCGATATCATTTTCGGCCTGAATGAGGTTCGCTGGGGTCAGCTGATCAATGGCGAGTACGAAAACCTGACGGTAGCTGACTGGACTCCATCCTGGGCGGATAAGGTTGGCGATTATATATATACGGGCAAGGCATATGGCCTGGTTATCCAGAACGTACTGATGCTCTACAGAAATGATGAACTGGGCACCAATGGCGAAGAACTGCATTTTGATCACTGGGCAGATATCGTTGACTGTGGTTACACCTGGTATCGTCAGAACAAGGTTGGCGGCACCACCAATGCAAACATTAACTCCGCTATCCTGTATGCATTCACCGATCCGGATTCGGAAGCAGGCGGCATCTCTCTGGATGGATGGAAGACTCTGTGGAATTATTGTGCAAACGGCAAATATTCCTCTGATGATACCTATAAATACGGCTTCGATCCGCTGAACAATGGTGATGTTGCTGTATCTACCTATTATTCTTCTTCTCTGTACGGCAAGATCGACGCTGCTGCAGAAAGCTCTGACACTCCGCTGCTGGGTACTCTGGAGCCGGAAAACTGGGCGCTGGTTGATATCGCTGATGGAACCTACTACATCGCAGAGTACATCGGTATCCTGGATAAAGAAGGAAGAACGGAAGAAGAAACTGAAGCAGTGGAAGCATTTGCTGAGTGGTTTGGCTCCGCGGAAGTTCAGGCTGCATGGGGTGAAGAATTCGATTCCTTCCCGTGCAATGAGGACGCGGCAGACGAACTGTATCCGGACGGTATCCCGGCTATCTATGAGCTGAAGAACTTCTCTCTGGAGACTGTAGACGGAACAGATATGACTTATGCCGAGTATGTTGGCGCTCACACTGCTGAGTGGACCAACATCATGACCAACCTGGGCTTTTACTGGGCAGACGCATCTGCAGCGCCCAGCGAGCCGGATTGGGAGAACCTTGACTGGGCAACTCTGACACAGGCAGCAGAAGAGTAACATACACCTTCGGAAACGTCTGATTTGTTTCCAAATTTATAAAAACTAAGATGGGATAATATAAGGGCTTCCGCAGAAAGTGAAGCAGGGAGGACTAAGCGAACACAGGATAGTCGGACCTGATTGCTTGCTTTCAGTGGAAGCTCTGTATTGTTTTGAAGGAGATAACTATGATCAAACTGAACGACATTGTCGTAAAGTTCGGAGATTTCACCGCGCTTCACGACATTAATATTCATGTAAAAGAGGGAGAATTTTTCACGTTCCTTGGGCCATCCGGATGCGGAAAGACTACAACCCTTCGTACCATCACCGGTTTCATTGAGCCCGCAAAGGGTTCTGTAGTGATGAAGGAACGCGACATTACCCATGTTCCTATTGAAAATAGAAATATTGGTATTGTATTTCAAAGTTATGCGCTTTTCCCCACTATGACGGTGTATGACAATATTGCGTTTGGTCTGAAGATCAAAAAAATAAAAAAGCAGGAAATCGATCGGAAAGTACGGGAGATTGCCCGCAAGGTGGATCTTACAGATGAACAGCTGGCCAAAGCGGTTTCTCAGCTCTCCGGCGGACAGCAGCAGCGTGTGGCCATCGCAAGAGCGCTGGTGACAGATCCGGCCATTATCTGTATGGATGAGCCTCTTTCCAATCTGGACGCGAAACTGAGAGTACAGCTTAGAAATGAGCTGAAAAAGATGCAGAAAGATTTTGGCATTACCACCATTTATGTTACTCATGATCAGGAGGAAGCCCTGACGCTCTCAGATCGTATTGCTGTGTTCAATAAGGGCTATATTGAGCAGATCGGTACGCCTAATGAGGTGTATAATTTCTCGAAGACAGAATTTGTCTGCAACTTCATCGGCGATATCAACCGGCTGTCAGATGACGTCGTGAAGAAGCTGGCGCAGAGCGGTGCGAAGGTAAATCCGGAATATCATAATTACATACGTCTGGAGCGTCTGCATGTGAACACGCAGGCGAGACCGGGGCAGCTGTTGCTGGACGGCGTCGTGGAAAGCCGGGAGTATTATGGCCTCTATATCAAGTATTATATTAATCTGGGCTCCCAGGTGATCAAGGTCATCGAAAAGAACGATGGAGTGCGGATCTACGAGGAGGGACAGAAGATCCAGGTGGTTTTAGACCCTGCCGATATCATGGCGTATCCGCCGGGAGAGGGAAATGAGGTGGAGGAATGAGTACAAGTTCTAAACGGAGATTTGAACCGGAGTGGGTAGTGCGCATTCTGGGGATCGCCTTTTTCGCCTATCTGTTTTTTGGCTTTATGTTGATGCCCTGCCTGAACACCCTCACCAGTATCTTTAATGCAAAGAACGCGTCAGGGGAGAGGGATGCTTTCGCTGTTATCCGCTTTTTCTTTGCTGGAAGTATGGGCAAGTATGTGTGGAATTCTTTAAAGCTTGCCATCTGTCTGGTCATCACGGTGAACGTGGTGGGTGTATCTATCGTGCTTCTGACCGAATATTTTGATATCAAAGGCGCTAAGATTCTGCGTCTTGGATACATGACGACGCTGATCTATTCCGGTGTTGCGCTGGTGACCGGATACCTGTTTCTCTATGCGCCGGATGGAATATTAACCTCAGCTCTGAGAAACGCATTCCCGAATTTCAATGCCAGCTGGTTTACAGGGTTCAACGCGGTGCTGTTCACCATGACCTTTGCCTGCACCAGCAACCATGCGCTGTTCTTGCGAAATGCTATCCGGGGTATTGACTACAATACCGTGGAGGCGGCGAGAAACATGGGAGCTAAGCCTTTTAAAGTGCTGTGGAAAGTGGTATTTCCCACTCTGATCCCTACCATGTTTTCTCTGACGGTTATGACGTTTATCACCGGACTGTGCGCTATGTCTGCGCCGACATTGCTGGGTTATGATTCTATTAATCCAGAAATCGTCCGCCTGGCTGGTTCTTCCTCCGCGGATGAAGCGTTCCCCCAGGCCCGTGCGGCGCTGCTGTCTATTATCCTGGCCATGTTCACCATCATACTGTTGACGGTGCTTTCTGCCTACGAGCGAAAGGGGCATTACCTTTCCGTCTCCAAGACAAAAGCAAAACTACAGAAGCAGAAGATCACGAATCCAGTGGCCAATGTGCTGGCTCACATATACGCTTATGTGTTGTTTATCATCTATATGACGCCGGTGGTGATGATCATTATCTTCTCGTTCCAGACCTACGGGGCGATCCGGATGAAAAAGCTGGATCTGACCAATTGGACTTTTATTAACTTCTTTGGCCAGCAGGATTATGAGTACTTAACAAACCGGGGAAAATACAAGCTGCGTAAGGGCGCTATTTCGGGCGTGTTCTCCAACGACGCTACCCTGGGCGGTATCAAACTGAGCTTTATCCTTTCGATACTTGCGGCTGCGCTGGCCTGCGTCATTGTGGTGAGCGCCTGCAACTATATGTTCAACAAGAAACATAAAAAGAGCGGCGTGGCCCTGGAGTATGCTCTGTTGTTCCCATGGCTGCTTCCCACGATCCTCATCTGTTATTCGTACCGGACGTACTTCAACAGCGACGTCATCTGGTATGTGGGCAATACCAATCTGTACTATGCGGACAGGGTGCGTATCCTGATTGTTATGGCTTATACGGTGACGAAACTGCCGTTCTCCCTGCGAATGATCAAGGCCTCGTTCTACTCCATTGACGAGGAACTGGAGGATGCAGCCAGAAATCTGGGATCCTCCAGACTGCGAACATTCCTCAGGGTGAAGCTGCCCATTATACTGCCCAGCGTGCTGGCAGTATTTGCGCTGAACTTTAACGCACTCTTTACGGAGTATGATATGTCGGCTACCTTTGCCAGCTCTTACGGTACCAGTTATGCCATGGTAATTCAGGCCATGTGCGCGGAGGAAGGGCTTTACGGCTACAATGTCAATGCCAGCGGACGACGATGCGCATCCACGGTATTTATCATGGTGGTATCCGGACTGATCCTCTACCTCGTCTACGGAGTAGGCGCAAGAGATCTGGTAGACAAACTGGAGGCAAAACGAAAACGGAAAGAACGGTGGGAGAAATTAACCGGAGCGTTCCGAAAGAAACAGCGGGCAGTCGGATAACACGGTGAATATAGTGAAAGGGTCGTTGTAACGGCCCTTTTTTTCTTGACAAAACTGCGCTTTGCCAATATAATGAGAGAAAATGGAGGGGCGTTCTAGAGTGAAAGAATGCCCTTTTTTGCGCACAGAGCCGCATGTGGTGATAATACCTGCGCAGAGCGGCTCGCGCAGACAGCAGAAAGCGTAACGCCTTCTGCGCGATGAAAGGGGTGCGTGCTATGAGCAAATACAGTAAGGAAGATATTATGAGGATCGTGGAGGAAGAGGATGTAGAGTTTATCCGCCTTCAGTTTACGGATCTTTTTGGAGTATTAAAAAATGTGGCAATTACCACTACACAGCTGGAAAAGGCATTGAACAACCGGATCATGTTTGACGGGTCCTCCATAGACGGTTTTGTGCGCATTGAGGAATCCGATATGTATCTGTACCCCGATCTGGATACGCTGGCGATTTTCCCCTGGAGACCGCAAAGAGGCAAGGTGGCGCGCCTGCTCTGCGATCTTTACTGCCCGACCGGGGAACCTTTTGAGGGGGACAGCCGTTATGTGCTGAAGAAGGTTCTGAAAGAGGCGGCGGACATGGGATATAAATTTCTGGTGGGCCCGGAGTGTGAATTCTTTTTGTTCCATCTGGATGACAATGGGGCGCCTACTACCATCACACATGAGAATGCGGGATATTTCGATGTAGGACCCCTGGATCTGGGAGAAAATGCCAGAAGAGATATGGTGCTTACACTGGAAGAGATGGGCTATGAAGTGGAAGCTTCCCATCATGAGGCTGCCTCTGCTCAGCATGAGATCGATCTTCATTATGACGAGGCACTGAAGACGGCGGATACCATTATGACGTTTAAACTGGCGGCCAGAACCATTGCAAAGCGCCACGGCCTTCATGCGACCTTTATGCCAAAACCGAAGTCTGGTATTCACGGTTCCGGAATGCACATCAATATGTCTCTGTGCAAAAACGGTATCAATACATTCTATGACGAGAAGGATAAAAACGGACTGAGCGAGGAAGCATACTACTTTATCGGCGGTCTGATGAAACATATGAGAGGAATGTCTCTGATCACTAACCCGCTGGTAAACTCCTATAAACGATTGATCTCAGGTTACGAAGCTCCCAGCCATGTAGCCTGGTCGCCCACAAACCGGAGCGTTTCTATCCGCATTCCTGCCTACAGCGGTTTTAATACCCGGGTGGAACTGCGCAGTCCGGATTCTGCCGCAAATCCCTATCTGATGCTGGCAGTTTGTCTGGCAGCCGGATTGGATGGAATTAAAAATAAGATCCTCCCCCCGGCCAGTCTGGAGGAAAATGCGGCCTTGCTGAACGAGAACGAACGCCTTGCCAGAGGAGTGGAAGCATTACCGGTGGATCTGCTGGAGGCGCTGGAGGCATTTAAACAGGATACCCTGGTGCAGGAAGTCCTGGGGGAACATATTGTGAAGAAGCTGATCGAGGCGAAGCAGGAGGAATGGGATAATTATTCTGTGCAGGTATCTGACTGGGAGACGGATCAGTATCTGATGAAATTCTGAGCTTCCTGCAAATCATGGGAATTTAAGGCAAAATCGATGGAGCAGGAGGATTGGGATGACAAATATAATTGTGGTATTTCCGAAACCGGATGATGCCAGAAGTATTCGCAATCTTCTGATGCGGAACGGATATTCCGTGACAGCAACGTGTACCAGCGGTACGGTTGCCCTGCAGGCAGTCGATAATCTAAATGAAGGGATTGTTGTCTGCGGATATCGGTATCGGGATATGCTGTATGATGAGTTGTATGAGAACCTGCCAGAGACCTTTGAGATGCTTCTTCTTGCTTCGGACCGGATCATAGAGGAGGGCGTTCCCAACGGCGTTACAGGAATCAGCATGCCGCTGAAAGCAATGGAATTACTGGATGCGGTGGAACGACTGATCTATTCGCTTGAGCGTGAACGAAAGAAGAGAAGAACGGCTCCAAAGCAGAAGAGCCAAGAGGAACTGAGGGTGATAGCGGAGGCTAAAGCCCTGCTGATAGAGCGCAATCAGATAACCGAGGAAGCTGCGCACCGTTACCTGCAGAAGACCAGTATGGACAGTGGGACTAATATCGTGGAGACTGCTCAAATGCTGCTAAGTTTAATGAATGGGTAGGAGGGGCATATGAAGTTTACGAAGATGCATGGCATTGGAAATGATTATGTGTATGTCAATTGTTTTTCTGAGACGGTAGAGAATCCGGAAGCGGTTTCGAAGTTTGTCAGCGACCGCCATTTCGGAATAGGTTCTGACGGACTGATCTTGATAAAACCATCTGAGAATGCGGATTTTGAGATGGATATGTACAATTCCGATGGCTCAGCGGGAGCCATGTGCGGAAATGGCATTCGCTGTGTGGCGAAGTACGTGTATGATTATGGTCTGACAGACAAGACCAGCATCAGTGTCAGTACCCGAAGTGGCATTAAATATCTGGATCTTACAGTGGAAGACGGAAAAGTAGTTCAGGTGAAGGTAGACATGGGTGCCCCTGTTCTGAAAGCTTTGGAAATTCCGGTACTCTTTGACAAAGAACAGGTAGTGGATGAACCGATTTCCATAAACGGAAAATCGTTCCGAATGACCTGCGTGTCCATGGGGAATCCCCATTGCGTGGTGCCGGTGGAAGATGTGAATGATCTGAAAATTGAAGAGATCGGACCGGAGTTTGAACATAATGACTGTTTCCCAGACCGTGTAAATACAGAATTTATTCGGGTGATTGACCGGAAGACGGTGCAGATGCGTGTCTGGGAAAGAGGAGCCGGGGAAACCTGGGCCTGCGGCACCGGCGCTTGTGCAGTTGCGGTGGCATGTATTCTCAACGGCTGGACCGAAGAGGAGGTGCATGTGAAACTCCGGGGGGGAGATTTGAAGATATGTTGGGATAAGGAAAAAAATACCGTATATATGACCGGCCCGGCAACGGTGGTATTTGATGGAACAATTGAAATTTAAAGTATAGATATGAGGAGGAGATCATGTTTAAAATTAACGAGAACTATTTAAAACTGCCTGGGAGCTATCTGTTTTCCACCATCGGCAAGAAAGTGTCTGCTTTTCAGGCAGCGCATCCGGAAAAATCAATTATCCGTCTGGGCATCGGCGATGTGACTCAGCCCCTGGCACCGGCCATCATTGAGGCGCTTCACAGCGCGGTGGAGGAGATGGGCCATGCGGAGACGTTTCACGGGTACGCGCCTGATCTTGGCTACGAATTTTTACGAAATGCCATCGCGAAAAATGACTATGCGGATCGGGGCTGCGATATCGCTGCAGATGAGATTTTCGTGTCTGACGGTGCGAAGTGCGATTCTGGAAATATTCAGGAGATTTTTGGCCTGGATAATAAAATCGCGGTGTGCGACCCGGTATATCCGGTTTATGTGGACTCCAACGTGATGGCAGGCAGGACCGGTATCTATGATCCGAGCACAGAGATGTGGAGTGATGTGATCTACATGCCTTGCAGAGCTGAGAATAATTTTGCCCCGGAGCTTCCGGAGGAGACGCCGGATCTGATCTATCTGTGCTTCCCTAATAATCCCACCGGCTCTACCATTACGAAAGAACAGCTTCAGGAATGGGTGGACTACGCGAACAAAGTGGGCGCTGTGATCATTTATGATGCGGCTTATGAGGCTTACATATCCGAAGAGAACGTACCTCACACCATTTTTGAGTGCCAGGGGGCGCGCACCTGCGCGATTGAGCTGAAATCTTTTTCAAAGAACGCGGGCTTTACCGGAACCCGGCTGGGCTACACGGTCATTCCGAAGGACTTGAAATGCGGCGATGTTGCTCTGCACTCCCTCTGGGCAAGAAGACATGGTACGAAATATAACGGAGCCCCTTACATTGTGCAAAAAGCGGGAGAAGCGGTGTACTCTGAAACTGGTAAGGCTCAGCTGAGGCAACAGGTGGCCTATTACATGAACAACGCGAAGACAATTTTGGACGGACTTGCGGAGGCCGGCTATACGGTTTCCGGCGGTGTGAATGCACCCTATATCTGGCTGAAGACTCCGGACAAGATGTCCTCCTGGCAATTTTTTGATTATCTTCTGGAGAATGCGGGCGTGGTGGGCACGCCGGGTTCCGGCTTTGGCCCCAGCGGAGAAGGATACTTCCGCCTGACTGCGTTTGGAAGCTATGAGAATTCCGTGGCTGCTCTGGAGCGGATCAAGAAACTGTAAGATCTGGAGGATATTATGGACAAACCAGGAAAGACCTGGCGTAAGTACTTTACGGTGCTGGCTATTACGATGGCAGTGTCGCTCTCTGCCTGGACCAGGACGGATGCCGCTACGGCCAATGAAAAAACAGTATATACTTTTTTGACGGACAATATGGGGCTCAGCCCGGCGGCGGCATGCGGTGCTATGGCTAATATCAGTGCTGAATCCGGCTTTCGGTCAAATATTGTGGGTCTGGGCGGCGCTTATGGCATCTGCCAATGGGCAGGCGTTAGACAGTCCCGCCTGAGAAACTGGTGCGGGAGCAATGGTTTCAACTATACAACCCTCATGGGACAGCTTTATTTTATGAAATATGAACTGCAGTCTTATTATCCTCAGGTGAATAATTATCTGAAGACTGTCGTCAACACCTCTAAAGGAGCGTACAATGCGGGATTTTACTGGTGCTATTACTATGAGCGTCCGGCAAATACTTATTCTACCGCCTGCTATAGAGCCAATAAGGCGCAAAACACCTATTGGAATAGTATGGGAACCGATAGCATTTATCTGACTGCGAAGGTTGCGTCTAATGGGGTAAAGCTGACCTGGAATAAAGTCAATGAGTACGGTTACCAGGTGAAACGGGCAACGAAAATTGATGGAAGATACAAAGTGATCGCCACAACGGGCAGAACGGCAAAGAGCTATACGGACCGCACCGCGGCCATCGGAAAAAAATATTATTATTACATAGAGCCGTTGAATGCGGATGAGGATGTTCAGGTTAGATCGAATAAAGCTTCCTGTAATATGCAGAAGTCCCTGCAGGATGGAGAATGCAGAATAAAACTGGCTGAAACGGCATATACCTATGACGGAAAAGAAAAAAAACCAAAGGTTACCGTATATTATGATGGCAAGAAGCTTAAGAAAAATAAGGATTACGCGGTGAACTACAGCTCCAACACGAATGCAGGGACAGCTTACGTCATAGTTTCCGGTATGGGAGATTACGGAGGAAAGAAAAAACTTTCGTTTGAGATCGGGAAGGCCAAACAGAAACTGAGGGTTTCTGCTGTCCGGGCAGTGCTGCAGGAAGAACCGGTACTACTGAAGAGTTCAGTAAAGGAAAACGCAAAGCTAAAATATTCCATAGAGGATGCTGAGATTGCCACAGCAAAGAAAGGCAAACTATTTCTGAAAGGCGTCGGCATGACGACCCTTACAGTAAAGGCGGCGGCTACCGATAATTATAAAGAAGCTGTGAAGACAGTCTCCGTCACGGTGCTTCCGGCACAGCCTGTTATCCGCAAAGCGGTGTCAGAGAATCCAGGAACTGTTTTCCTGAAATGGAAAACAGGAAAGAATTCAGGTGGTTATGAGATCCAATACGTGCGGGGAACCAGTTTTAAGGGTGATACAGAAGTATTGCAGATTGATGGAAAAAACATGGGGTCTGTTACTATCGAGGGCCTGAAAGCAGGAAAAAAATACAGTTTTCGGATACGCAGTTTTGTGATTTTAGAAGAAGAAATACGCTACAGTAACTGGAGTGATCCGATAAAACTTAAGATTATTAAGTAAAAACGGCTTGAAACTATGTTTTAAATATGATAGTATAACTCAGAAAAAAGGCGAAGAAAGAGACTCTGTTTTTGAAACTTGACAGGAATTCGGCATCACCGACTGAGAGTGCTGATGGAGGGAAGAAGACAATAGGGAACACTCTGGAGCCGACTGGCTGAAGGAAGAGTAGGTCAGTACGTGGTTGCGCGTTAAGCATAAGAGCAGGCAGTCTATTCTGCAATGCGGGTGGTACCGCGGATTTCGTTGATTCGTCCCGGAGTGTGTAAAAGCATTCCGGGACTTTTTTGTGCGTTGCATGGCTCATTGAAGATGAACCATGCAAAAACCAAAAGGAGGAGATTATGATGGAATTTTTGACAGGTGTGAAACAGCCGGAGACATTGGAAATCAAAGAATTACTGGCAAAGGACATGGCGGGAAAAACGGTAAAAGTAAACGGTGCAGTCCATGCTATTAATGATATGGGAGCAGTGGTGTTTGTTATTTTAAGAAAACGAAAAGGCCTTCTTCAGTGCGTTTATGAAAAGAAAGAAGCCGATGAGGCACTAAAGAATTTGAAAGAGGCATCCACAGTAGAATTCCAGGGGGTCCTGGCAAAAGATGACCGTGCTCCCCATGGCATGGAACTTCGTATTCAGGAGCTGACCATACTTTCCGAACCTGCAGCTCCCATGCCCCTGCCCATCTCTAAATGGAAAATGAAAACCTCTCTGGACGCGAAGCTGAATTATCGGGGCATTTCCCTGAGAAATGTCCGGGAACGGGCAAAATTTAAAATCCAGGAGGGTATTGTGAGAGGATTCCGGGATTTTCTTTATCAGCAGGGCTTTACAGAAATCCATACCCCAAAGATCGGAGCAAGGAGTGCTGAGGGCGGGGCAAACCTGTTTCGCCTGGACTATTTTCATCATCCGGCGGTGCTGCAGCAGAGTCCGCAGCTCTATAAACAGATGATGGTGGGGGTGTTTGACCGGGTATTTGAGACCGGACCGGTATTCCGTGCGGAAAAACATAATACGAAGCGTCATTTAAACGAATACACCAGCCTGGATTTTGAGATGGGCTATATTGATGGCTTTGAAGATATTATGGCCATGGAGACCGGCTTTTTACAATATACGATGGAACTGCTGAAGAAAGAGTATTCTGATGAATTGAGGATCCTGAACGTAACGCTTCCGGACGCATCCAAAATTCCAACAGTGCGTTTTGCCCAGGCCAAGGAGCTGGTTTCCCAAAAATATGACCGGAAGATCCGTAACCCCTTTGATCTTGAACCAGAGGAGGAAGCCCTGATTGGACGCTATTTCAAAGAAGAGTACGATGCGGACTTTGTATTTGTCACCCATTATCCTTCTAAGAAGCGGCCTTTCTATGCCATGGATGATCCGGAGGATACAAGATTTACGATGAGCTTTGATCTGCTCTATCATGGTCTGGAGATTACCACCGGAGGACAGCGTATCCATGATTACGCGCAGCTGAGGGAAAAGATTGCGGCACGAGGAATGACGGAGGATGGGCTGGAACAGTATCTGGGAACCTTTGAACATGGTATGCCGCCCCATGGAGGCCTGGGAATCGGTCTGGAGCGTCTTACTATGAAATTGATCGGAGAAGAAAATATTCGGGAGACTACGCTGTTCCCCAGGGATCTGTCAAGACTGGAACCGTGATGATCCATAGAAAGCAAGGGGCGTAAGCGTTTTCCACCATATGGAAAACAGGAAAAGGAAGATACAGAGAAGATAGGAAGATAGATTATGAGAAAAAAGGTGAAACGATGTAATCTTTGCGGAGCAAAGTTAAGCGGAGATATTTGCTCGGAGTGCGGTTATAATAATGCCGCTTATACCTATGACATCAATGAGAAGGGGGAATATTGCACTCATTCTTCTACGGAAACGTTTTTTGATGAGGAGGATCATTGGAAGCATATGGATCCCAATGTCTCCAAAACAGCAAAGACCTCTTCAGAAAATGAAACCTGGGATTACAGTCAGGTGGAGGACGCCCAAAATAGAGACTTCGAGAAAAAATACAGTTCCGTTCCAAATAAGGAGCCGGTCACTTACGGGCTGAATAAAGAAAGAAGAGAGAGAAGAGGAAGCATAAAGAAAATGCTGATCTGGCTTGTGCTGCTCACATGGGGAATTCCTCTGGTAATAGAGATTATTATAATGCTCGTGAGCAGCCATGCCCTGGAGGGATTTTTTTCTGCCTCAAACGGCAGCAAACAGGTGGAAGAGATAGACGATACGCGGCTGTATGGAAACGATGATGAGGCTAACGGTGGAGGGAAGGACGAGACTCCGATCCGGGAAGATGAAGAGAAGTATGTGGTATGGCTGGGACAGGGAATCTATGTCGCCGGGATCCAGCTTCCGCTGGGAACGTATGACATACAGAGCGTAAGCGGTTACGGAACCGTCCGGGTCTGGAACAATGACAGCTTTTACTGGGATACAGAATTTTTCTATGAAGAAGATGCGGGAGAGAAAACAATGGAAGATGTGCCGCTGACTTTGGGCACGGTGATCCGTGTAAATGGAAATCTGGAAATTGAAGCAGCCAACAGAGACAGCGATGGATTTTTGGACAGAAAAGAGAATGCGCTGACGGAGTCTGTTGAAGTGAAAGACGGAATGATAGTTGGCAAGGAGCTTCCGGCAGGGACGTACCGTGCATACCGGACGGGCGGCCAGGGAAGAGGCAGTCTGATAATCAAATATCCTTCCGGGAACGAAGGGGAGAGCGCAAGTTCCATCGAATTCTCCGATGAGTCAGAAGAATTCGAGAATCTGGTCCTGACAGAGGAAAGTATGCTGATGACCCTGAATTGCGAGATAACGCTGGAACCGGCAGAGTACGATCTGAGTGACTACGCAGATGATATCACATATTAAGAAAGGAAGGAGCAGATATGGCAAATAAGATCAGTGACGAGACCATAGAGTATGTGGGGATCCTGGCAAAGCTGGAGTTGTCGGAAGAAGAAAAACGGCAGGCACAGGAGGATATGGGGAAGATGTTGGATTACATTGACAAGCTGGGCGAGCTGGATACCCAGGGTGTAGAACCCATGTCCCACGTATTCCCGGTACACAATGTGTTCCGTGAAGATGTTGTGGTGAACGGGGACGACCGGGAAAATATGCTCAGGAACGCTCCCGCGGTGAAGGATGGCTCTTACAAAGTGCCCAAGACAGTGCTGTAGTTCAACGAAATATAGTGAGACAGAAAAGAGGATGCGTATGGATATATTGAGTCTGACTGCCACGCAGCTTGGCAGTAAAATAAAGGCGGGAGAGGTTTCAGTCACAGAAGCAACAGAGGCGGCGCTTGCGCAGATCAAAAAACTGGAGGGAACCTTAAACTGCTATGTTACAGTAGATGAGGAAGGCGCGCTGCGGCGGGCCAAAGAAGTACAGAAACTGATTGATGAAGGAACATTGAGCGGTCCTCTGGCCGGTGTACCGGTAGCCATCAAAGATAATCTGTGTACGGAAGGAATGAAGACCACCTGCAGTTCGAAAATACTGTATAATTTCTATCCCACCTACACGGCGGAGGCGGTAAAAAAGCTGGAAGAAGCCGGGGCTGTCATCCTGGGAAAAACCAACATGGACGAGTTCGCTATGGGCAGCACTACGGAGACTTCCGCGTTTGGAGTGACCAGAAATCCCTGGAACACGGAGCATGTGCCGGGAGGATCTTCCGGTGGTTCCTGCGCGGCGGTGGCGGCAGAGGAATGTTTCTATGCCCTGGGTTCCGATACCGGCGGATCCATCCGCCAGCCCAGCTCTTTCTGCGGCGTTACCGGTATCAAGCCAACCTACGGAACCGTTTCCCGCTACGGTCTGATCGCCTACGGCTCTTCGCTGGATCAGATCGGCCCGGTAGCAAAAGATGTGACGGACTGCGCGGCAGTTTTGGAAGTTATTTCATCTCATGATAAAAAGGACAGCACCTCCGTAAAGCGTCAGGATACGGATTTTACTTCCGCTCTGGTGGATGATGTAAGAGGAATGCGCATCGGGCTGCCCAGAGACTATCTGGGAGAGGGGCTGGATCCGGAAGTGAAAGCCGAGGTCCTTAAGGCGGCGGAAACTTTGAAGGAAAAGGGCGCGATCGTGGAAGAATTTGATCTCAGCCTCGTAGAGTACGCGATTCCCGCCTACTATGTTATTGCGTCAGCGGAAGCAAGCTCGAATCTTTCCCGTTTTGACGGTGTGAAGTACGGCTATCGCACGCAGGAATACGAGGGACTTCACAATATGTACAAAAAGAGCCGCAGCGAGGGCTTTGGCGCAGAAGTAAAACGGCGCATTATGCTGGGATCTTTTGTTTTAAGCTCCGGCTACTATGACGCCTATTATCTGAAAGCGCTGCGTACCAAGGCGCTGATCAAGCAGGCCTTTGACCGGGCATTTGAAAAATACGATGTAATCCTGGGACCGGCGGCTCCCACCACCGCTCCGGAATTAGGGAAATCCCTGAGTGATCCCCTGAAAATGTATCTTGGGGATATTTATACCATTTCCGTAAATCTGGCTGGGCTTCCGGGAATGACGGTTCCCTGCGGCACCGACAGCCATGGTCTGCCAATTGGGCTGCAGCTGATCGGAGACTGCTTTAAAGAAAAAAACATTATCCGCGCGGGGTACTCCTACGAGCAGGCCAGGGGAGCCTGGAAGGCCCCGCAGCTTACCGAAACGGCAAAGAAAGGAGGGATCTGAGATGGCAAAACAGTATGAGACCGTCATCGGTCTGGAAGTGCATGTAGAACTGGCTACCAAAACAAAAATCTTCTGCTCCTGTTCCACGGCGTTCGGAGGAGCGCCGAACACCCACACCTGCCCGGTATGTACCGGTATGCCGGGTTCCCTTCCTGTATTGAATAAGCAGGTGGTGGAGTACGCCATGGCAGTGGGATTGGCAACAAACTGTAAGATACATCAGTATTCAAAATTTGACCGGAAAAATTATTTCTATCCCGACAATCCGCAGAACTATCAGATCTCCCAGTTGTATCTGCCTATCTGCTACGAGGGCGGTGTGGAGATTGATACTCCTGCGGGAAAAAAAGTGATCGGTATCCACGAGATCCATATGGAAGAAGATGCCGGAAAACTCATACACGACGAGTGGGAAGACTGCTCTCTGGTGGATTACAACCGAAGCGGCGTACCGTTGATCGAGATCGTGTCCGAGCCGGATATGAGAAATGCCGACGAAGTGAT
Organism: uncultured Lachnospiraceae bacterium; assembly: GCA_902778245.1. GTDB lineage: Bacteria > Bacillota > Clostridia > Lachnospirales > Lachnospiraceae > Merdiplasma. The sequence goes on from CACYXH010000014.1 coordinate 99,525, forward strand.
CGCCTATCTGGACAAACTGCGCCTGATCATCCAGTATCTGGGTGCTTCCGACTGTAAGCTCCAGGAGGGATCCATGCGCGCCGATGTCAATCTGTCTGTCCGGGAAGTGGGAGCAGAGAAATTCGGCACCAGAACAGAGATGAAAAACCTGAACTCCTTCAAGGCCGTTGCCCGGGCCATCGAGGGAGAGCGCGCCAGACAGATCGAGCTTCTGGAAGAAGGAAAACAGGTAATTCAGGAGACCAGAAGATGGGATGACAATAAGGAATATTCTTATGCCATGCGTTCGAAGGAAGACGCACAGGATTATCGTTATTTTCCAGATCCTGATCTGGTGCCCATCATCATTAGCGATGAGTGGATACAGGCGGTAAGGGATCGCCAGCCGGAGCTGCGAACCGAAAAACTGGAGCGGTACAAAAAAGAATTTGACATTCCGGACTATGACGCCCGGATCATCACCGGTTCCAAAAAACTGGCGGATCTGTTCGAAGAGACCACTGCTATCTGTAAAAAGCCAAAGAAAGTCGCCAACTGGATACTGGGAGAGACGCTGCGTCTGCTGAAGGAAAAAGATATGGAACCGGAGGAGCTGCGATTCTCCGCAGAGAATCTGGCAAAGCTTATTAACCTGACGGATGCGGGAACTATCAATGGAAGTGTAGCCAAGGAAGTATTCGAGGTTCTTTTTGGGGAGGACATTGATCCGGAACAGTATGTAGAAGAAAAAGGATTAAAGACAGTAAATGATGAAGGAGCCCTCAGAACAGTGATCAAAGATGTTCTGGCCAATAATCCTCAGTCCGTGTCAGACTACAAAGGCGGCAAAGCCAAGGCACTGGGCTTCCTGGTGGGTCAGACTATGAAAGCTATGAAGGGCAAGGCAGATCCGGGATCCGTAAACCGGATTTTGAAAGAACTCTTAGACGAAGCGTAAATAACTCTTGTCTTCCCCGGATATGATGATTATAATGTAACTTAGGAGAACATGCAAAGCATGTTCAGCAGGTTTTGCATCAGCAAAAACTGCGAAGCTCCGATAGGAGCTCATAAGTTAACGAGCAAATATGCGAAGCATTTTCGCGAGTCTGGCAAGTAGGCTGGTAAGCCGGATTGCGAATACAGCATTTTCAGGGGATGGGGAGAGTTATGCAGTTGAGACAGATGAAAAGGATCGTGTTGCTGGCCGGACTGTTGGGGTGTGTCGGATTCAGTATAGGATGCAGCCGCAGCACGATAAATTACCAAATTGCCGAAAGTATCGGTACATTGGGACAGTATGAGAACAATGAGCCGGTGGAGACACCAAAGATGGCGGAAGAGCGCAAACAGCGGGAGGCAGCGCAGGCCCGGGAGGACGAACTACAGGCGCAGCTTGACGAGGCAGAAACTCTGGCGAAGGGTTACTGGTATGAACAAGCCATTGACAGGCTTCAAAGTATCACTGGGGAGGATGTCTCCGACCCTCGCGTTACGCAGGCCATTGAACAGTATCAGCAGGCTCAGGACAGCTTGACAGCTTACGAGGGTGATATCGCCCATCTCTGTTTTCCGGGACTGATCGAGGATACCATGAGGGCGTTTGATGGAGATGACATGTCCTACACCTATTCCTCCACTATGGTGACAACAAAGGAATTTAAGGCGATTTTGGAAGTCCTTTATGAGAGTGGTTATGTGTTGGTGGATATTCACAACATTGCCCATGATGAGACAGATGACCGGGGAGTCACTACCATGGAACTGCAAAAACTAATGCTTCCGCCGGGGAAAAAGCCGATCATTATTTCTCAGGATAATCTGAATTACGCCGGTATTAAAAACGGAGATGGAATCGCTACTCGCCTGGTACTGGATGATGAGGGAAAAGTAAAAGCCTTGTATACAGATGAGAACGGGCATGATCTGAAAGGGGATTATGACCTGATTCCGATTTTGGACAGTTTTGTGAAAGAACATCCGGATTTCTCCATGCGGGGAGCGAAGGGAATTGTCTCTGTGTCCGGTTCAGAGGGTGTGTTTGGCTATCAGGTTGCGGACACTACGGTTACCAGTTATGAGCAGAACCGGAACACTGTATCTGAGATAGCAGATGCATTGATATCCAGTGGCTGGTCTATAGCCTGCGCCGGATACAGTCATTCCTATATGAACGACATGAGTCTGGAAGGGCTGGAGTCTGACATCAGCAGGTGGCTTACCGAAGTAGGTAATCAGGTAGGTAAAGTGGATGTTCTGTTTTATCCTTATGGTGCTGAGGTGGAATATCCCAGTGACAAGCTGACATATTTGCTGGACAGTGGCTTTCAGTATCTGTGCGGCTTGTGGGGAGATACCGATTACATGGAAATTGGCGATGGATATATGCGTCAGACCAGACGTTTTGTGGACGGATATACACTGGAAAATGCACCCCAATATTTTACAGGATTTTTCAATGTCAGCCAGATTTTAGATGAAGATCGTTAGAAACACTTTACAAACAAATATGGTTGCATCATACTTGGGCCGCTGCAAAATTCATGTCATATATTTTGCAGCGGCTACTATTTACAGGAAAAGGAGCCATTCGAAATGTCTACATAATATGTTATAGAAAAATATGAAACGGGGAGGGAAAAGAATGAACGCAAAATATCAGATTGATTCACAAGAAAATAGAAAATATATGAGAGAGCTTCGGGAGGAACTTTTTTCTTTCGGGCATCGGTTTCCATCTTCCGGAGGAGGCTCTTATTATTTGGGAGATGACGGAACCCCGTGGGTGGACAGAAACTTTGAAACCTGGATTACATGCCGGATGGCCCACGTATACAGTATTGGAGCGCTCCTTGGTCATGAAGGCAGCGAAGAACTTGCGGATGCCGCTCTGAAAGGGCTGGAGGGGATGATGAAAGACAAGGCATACGGCGGATGGTATGCCGGGCTTGCTCCTTCCGGAGAAATTTTGCCTGGTAAGCAGTGCTATGCCCACGCTTTTGTGATATTGGCAGCCACCTCGGAGATGTTAGCAGGAAGAGACGGGGCGGAAGCATTGCTGCAGGAGGCGCTTTCTGTCTATGACAGGTACTTCTGGGACGAACAGGAGGGACTGGCCTGCGACACCTGGAACACAGAATTTACAGTGCTGGATGACTACCGCGGGCTGAATGCGAACATGCACACGGTGGAGGCATTTCTGGCAGTGGCTGATGCCACCGGAAGAGAAGAATACCGGGGCAGGGCAGGAAGGATTATTGACCGGGTCATCGGTTGGGCAAAAGATAATGGCTGGAGAATTCCGGAGCATTTCACGAAAGAATGGAAAGCGGATCCGGAATATAACAAAGATCATCCTGACGACCCATTTAAGCCCTACGGAGCTACTCCCGGACACGGCATTGAGTGGGGGAGACTGATCGTACAGTGGGCCTTATCTTCTGAAGTGGAACGGGAACTTTATATTAATGCAGCGGAGAAATTGTTCCACAGAGCGATAACAGATGCCTGGAATGTTGATGGAGCGTCTGGGATTGTTTACACTACGGACTGGAATGGGACACCCATTGTCCATGACAGGATGCATTGGACTTTGGCAGAGGCTATCAATACCTCAGCGGTGCTATACCGCGTAACGAAAAAACAGGAGTATGCCGGATATTACGGAGCATTTCTGGAGTATCTGGAGGAAAATGTGAGGGATCATGTGAATGGCTCGTGGTTCCATCAGCTAGATCGGGGGAATAAGGTTATCGGAACTGTATGGCCGGGCAAATCGGACATTTATCATGCACTGCAGGCAACTCTTATTCCCTACTGTGTACCGGAACTATCGGTTGCCGCGGCAGTAAAGACGTGTTATACTGTACGGGAAAAGCAATAACAAGGGGAGGAAACAATGAATTCATTTAAAGAATGGTTATCAGATTATCTTCGATACTTTATTTTGGCACTGGTTTTTCTGCTGGCAATTCTAGCGATCGTTTTGGGTGTTCGTCTTTATCAGAAGTCTCACGCATTTCAGGAGGCTCAGGGTGATCCGGACAGTATCCAAATTCTGACAGAGCGAATATCAGAGGAGACGGAAACAGAAGCAGAACAGACAGATAAACAGAAAGAGAAGGTCTCTGAGAAAGAGACAGAAAAAGAAACGGCAAAAGAAACGGAAACGATAGCTGAGATGACAAAGGCACCGGAAACGCAGAAGACATCAGAGACGGAAAAGGCGCCGGAAACGCAGAAGACATCAGAGACGGAAAAGGCGCCGGAAACGCAGAAGACATCAGAGACAACAAAGACCCCGAAAACACAAAAGACCATTGAAACAAGAAAGGCGGAGGAGACGGAAATTCCCGAGACGAAAGCACCGGAAACGGATCCGCCGCAGACAGAACCGCCCCAGCCGGTATATCTGACCATGACGGGTACCTGCTATTTCAGAAGCTACGCTGATTATGGTGACAATATCATCGGAGAGTACCCGGCGGGCACTGTTGTGGAATTCCTGGAAGACGTAGGCGGATGGTACAAGGTTCAGGTGGACGGAATGGTGGGCTACATGGGAGCCAGATTTTTCCGGTAACTATAAGGGGGTGTCGCACTAAATGCATACTTTGCATAAATATTGTTTTCTGGGAGCCTCGTCATGCGTCGGCACTTCCTGGCTGCAAGCTTCTGCGCGGCAGACAGGTTAGTATCCGCTACGCATGACGGGCAGCGAGAGCGTTCTGCGGAAAACAATATTTATGCAATAAAATGCTTAATGCGACAGCCCCCTTGCAAATCAGTATAACGACGAAATTTTAGTCAGCGGCCAGTAGCGGAAATATGCTTTTCCTAAGAACTGGCTGCGTTTTACGTACTGCAGGCTTTCGGCCTCTTCCTCAGAGATGGGGCTGCCGGCGTTAGCAAACTCCTGCAGGGCAATGTCTTTCCAGTAGCGGGCGTCGGAAGAATTGTTCCGGTTATCGCCCATCATCAGGTAGCAGTCTTCCGGTACCTGGAAGGTGATCCCGTCATTACGTCTTATCCATTCTTCATCTTTCAGATATGGCTCATCCAGCGGCTCTTCACTTCCGTCGATATAAACCTTTCCTGACCGAATCTCTACAGTCTCACCGGGTAATCCGATGATGCGTTTGATATAATTCGTATGCTTAATATTTTCGCTTTTTAAGTATGCCTTTCCGGCATCGTCGGTCAGTTTTTCAATCAGGGCTTCATTGACCGGGTACTTAAAAACTACGATATCTCCCCGCTTGGGGTCGGAGAACCAGTAAGAAAATCGGGTTCCAAGAAGCCGGTTTCCGGGTTCGATGGTATCTTCCATAGAGCCGCTGGGGACAGTGGCATTAACAATAACAAAATTATTGATAAGAAGTGCCAGAACAACGGCGACTACAATGATTTCCACCCAACTGATCAACTCCTTTACAAGGGAAGGCTTCTCCCCGGGCGTCTTCTTCTCCTGGACGTTTGGTGTTTTGCTTGTATCCTGCATGGCAACAGATCCTTTCTCCATTCGGTTAAAATAATCCCAATCATTATAGCATGGTGTATCTAAGAAAGCTATCCTTTTTTGGAATTCGTTAGTTACTATTCACAGCCTGTTTGAAATCGGATTCTGGCTTGTTATGCTTGCATGGACAAGACAGGTTCTGATTTCAAACAAGGCCTGCGAAGCAGGAACCTCCCCCACAACCTCAGACATAAGCGTCGTAAGACGCGGCAGACGTGCGCAGCACGGATGGAGGGGCCGTGAATAGTAACATTCGTTTCAGTGCCCTATTATAACATGGAAATCGCAGGAAATAACATTAAAAATTTCTTTATTTTTTGCAGAACTCTTGTTTTTCCGGGGGGTAAGTGCTATGATGAGACAATAGAAAGCGAAATAGTGGGAGCAAATAATTATACAACGGAGGATATATCTATGAGAAAGAAAAACAAGGTTTGGATGGTATCGCTCGCTTTGGCTGCAGCTATTGCGGTTTCCCTCACAGGCTGCGGAGAGATGAGAACCAATGAGACGGAGACCGAAACTCAGAGCGAGACCGAGACAGAAAAGATAACGGAGAAGGTTACGGAGACAGAGACCGAGACAGAGACGGAAACTGAGACGGAAACAGAGACAGAGACGGAAACAGAAAAAGAACTTACTCCGGAAGAAGAAAAGGCATCTGAAACGGAGTTAAAGGGAAACAAGACCATGTACGCGATAGATGACATCAACGTGAGGATCGACCCTAGCATTGAGGCAGATATTATCAGCAGCTTTGATCAGGGCGAGGAGGTTACAGTCAGCGCCGAGACTAAGAACTGGTATAAAATTGAGAAAGACGGTTACAGCGGATATGTTTATAAGGATGGCCTTTCCGAGAAAAAGGTAGAGCCGAAGACCGATGAAGAACGGGCAAAGATCATAGAACAGCAGGGAGACGCCTCTTCCACCGATCTGGAGTATGATGTACAGACGTATGCAGAGAGCTTTCCCATCGTGCTTGCCGCAGATGCCAATGTACGCTCTGTTCCCGGCGAAGAGGGAGATGTGCTGACTACGATCAGCAGCGAGACTCACGTGACCGCTATAGGCGAGACAGACAATTGGTACAAGGTAGAGTATGACGGCGTTACCGGTTATATCAGTAAGAACCTGGTGGGATGATCGGATGTGAGGATCGGAAGCGAAAGAACGTCTCTGCCGACAAGAGATTGCGCAAGAGGTAAGTAAATTTACAGGCTGCTGTGCTATGAGTGGCGGGATACATAAAACTGACGTCATCATAGTGCGACAGCCTTCTTTTTACTTGCTGCAACAAAACGAAGGAACATTTGCTCCGGAGAATACTGCAATGGGCATGTCGGAACTCAAGGCCTTTGTTGCCCTGGGCAGAGGCGCAGATCCGTACCAGATTTCAGGCAAAACTGTAATATATCATGGGGATTTTTACAAAACAGTTACGTTTTTGTGTGCAAAATTTGAATTATCGGCCATAAACTTGCGTAATAACAAGGACAGTGCTAAGATAAGTAAAGAATTGGGAGTATGTTTAAAATATGGAGGGTATAAAATTGAAGAACAGAAGAAGACAGCTTATAGCAGGGCTGATCATCATGTCTGTGTCTGCCCTTTCTCTGTCCGGCTGCGGTCAAAGACGGGGAGAAGAAGTTCAGACGGAGACTGAGACACAGATACATACAGAGCCTGTAACAGTAAAACCGACCGAAAAGGAAACAGAGAGCGAGACACAGAAACTGATCACGTCTGTGGACTATACTTCTAAGGACGGCACAGTGAAGATCACTCTGCCGGATAACACCTGGAAAGTAACTCAGGATGCGGATGAGATGAGAGTTTTTTCTTCCGAGACTGCAGCCATGATCAACATCGTGCATGCCAGCACTGAAGCGGCCATGAATAATCTGACGGTGATGGCCACCGAAGAGGATCTGAAAACTTCCCTGACAAAGCAATATTCCGATGCCACTGCTTTTGAAATCCAGAGTTTTGAGAGCAACGTCATCAACGGTGTCAATACCTATCGCTATGTAGTGAAATACAACGCTACTGCCAGAATGTGGGCATATTCTGTCACCTACGGTATTGTTGCCCCGGATCAGGCGTACGTGATCACGGGAACAGTAACAGATGAAAATAAGACGCTTCTTGCGGCTGTGGAAAAATCTGTTGGCAGTTTCCGCGTATTGAAGGATGAGACATTAAAGAGCGTTACCAGCGATGTGATTGCCGGGAAGACGCAGAAGACGACCGATGCCAATGCCACCAGCAAGACGGAACTAGCTTCTCTCAAGGATTACGGCTACGATGCAACGCTCTATGCAAATGATATCGTCAATGTTCGCCAGGCGCCCGGCACGGATGCCGACATCATAGGGAGCCTCAACAAAGGGGATAAAGTTACGGTAGTAGGAGAGACCAGCGGCTGGTTTAAGGTAGACATCAACGGAAACATTGGATACATCCGTAAAGATTTCCTGGTGTATAACTCACCGACGACTCAGAGTGATCAAAGCAGTACCGATGCAGCAGCTGCAGCAGAGATCAGTACAGAGACCAAGTACGGAAGTTCCACCACGCTCTATGCATCCTCTGATGTAAACATTCGTACCCAGCCCGGCACTGACAGCAGTGTGATCGGGGGACTTAGCACAGGAAATTCCGTGACGGTGATCGGAGAAACCGATAACTGGTTTGTGGTTTCTGTGAATGGTACGACAGGTTATGTTTCCAAGGCATACCTGACCTCAGACAGCTCCGTGGTCAACAATACCGGAAACAATGATACTTCCGGTGACAATACCGGCAATAACAGCGGTAGCAGTACCGGCGCGGGAACACAGACTATCCATGGCACCATCACCAGCATGGATATGGAGTATGTAACCATCTCGGGAGAAGACGGTACCACATACACGGCATATTACGGTGACGCCTCCACGAATTCTACCAACGGTTTATTTGACGGCGTTTATGTAGACATCACCATCGACAACTCCCAGACCTCCAGTGACGGCACACTCTATGCCACAGCGGTCGTGGGCTACTAGGGAAAGGCAGATTTAATCATCGTTTCGCTAAGAACGCAAGAACTGCGCATGGGTTAGAATAGGAGAAGGATGTATAGGAACAAAGTCCTTCTCCTATAGTAGCTCATGCGTATTTTCTACTGGACAAACTATGAAAAAAGTCTTAAAATAGATCAGATTTTTGTAAAGAAAAGAGGCGGAAACATGTATCTCTTATATTTTGCACTTTGGGTGATCTTTAACGGAAACATCACTCTGGAAATCTGTCTGTTCGGGATAGTGATCGCAGGTCTTATCTTTGCCTTTACCTGCAAATTCATGGATTATAGCATAGAAAAAGAAAAGCAGCTTCTGAGAAGATCCTGGAAGCTGTTTTGCTATTTTATTGTGCTGATCAGGGAGATTGTAAAGGCCAATTTCGCGGTGGTGCGTATTATCCTGTCACAGAAAGAAGAAATCCAGCCGGC
>CACYXH010000015.1 GCA_902778245.1 uncultured Lachnospiraceae bacterium
CTTTTTCCGCACCCGTTGCTACATATATGGGAACATCTCATAATGTGGAGGGATTATTATTTATCAGGTCACCATTTATATCACATTAGGAGGTGTTTTGTTATGCGTAAAAACAATTACAAAACGGTTTGGGGTACCTATACCCTTGTGATACTCGGAGTATTGGTTGCCATGACAATTGTGCTATCCCGCATTCTTGCCATCGACCTGGGTTTTGCCCGTTTTACGCTGGGGAGTGTTTGCACGATCATGGCCGGACTGTGGTTTGGACCACTGGGAGGGGCAGTGTGCGGATTTGCGGCTGATCTCCTGGGGTGTCTGATAAAGGGATATGCAGTTAACCCGCTGATTACCGTGGCTGCCATGCTCTGGGGTGTGATCCCCGCTCTGGCAAGACCGTTGATATCCGGCGGAAAGGTAAGAAAGGCCGTTATACTGAGTACTTCGGTGATCGTTTCATCGATCGTTTGCACGATGGGTTTTACCTATGCGGGGCTTGTCCTGATCCTGGGATATAATTTTTATGCGATCCTGCCCACGCGTTTGGCGCAGTTCGCGGCAATGACGCCGGTTTACTGTGTTTTGGTGTGTTGTCTGTATTTCAGTCAGGCCACCACACTGGTGAATGGAGAACTGGCACGGCAGGAGGGCCGAAAAACGGTAAATCTTACTTCCGAGAGGTGATTGCTTTCAATGAAACGAGGGAGGCTGTTGCAGAATACTGCAATGCCTCCCTTCTCTGTCCTGGGAATTATTATCGAACTGTAAAGAGGAAAACTATGAATTACGAAGAAGCGAGAGACTATCTGGCGGAGGTATCCGCCAAAGGAAATCTGCTTGGGCTGCAAAGTATCAGAATATTGCTGGAGGAATTGGGAAATCCTCAGGATTCTCTCAAATTTGTTCACATAGCAGGAACGAACGGGAAAGGCTCTGTTATGTCATATCTGAGTTCTATTCTGCAGGAAGCGGCGAAGAAAGGATTCAGATCAATGGGAAACTGATACCGAAGGAGGAAGTAGCCCGGCTTACAACCAGGATCGCTGCCGCAAGGGGGCGGATCCGGGATCGGGGAGAGGCACAGACCACGATTTTTGAAGTGGAAACTGCCATGTCTTTTCTCTATTTCCAGGAACAAAACTGTGATCTGGTCCTATTGGAGACAGGCATGGGAGGAAGCGAAGATGCTACCAATGCTGTTACAACTACTTTGTTGGAGATCATCTCCTCTATCAGCATGGATCATATGGAATTTCTGGGGAATACTCTGGAGAAAATCGCGTGGAATAAAGCGGGGATCATTAAGCAGAAAACATTGGTGGTTTCTGATACTCAGGATCAACGTGTTTATAAAGTCCTGGTGAACGCCTGCAGAGAAAAAGGAGCTGTTTTGCACATGCTGGAGGAAAAACACCTGTGGAACGTGCGATATGGCCTGAAAGAGCAGAGATTTTATTATCGTGGTATGGAAGAACTAGAGATTTCTCTGGCAGGAACCTGCCAGATACATAATGCTGCTCTGGCGGTGGACGCTGCTATAGCGCTGCAAAGTATGGGTTACAAAATTGCTGAAGAGCATGTTCGCAGTGGACTTAAGAATACTGTCTGGGAAGGACGTTTTCAGATCCTTCGGGAAGCTCCCGCGGTGATCATGGACGGGGCTCACAATCCGGATGCAGCCAGGGTTTTGATGGATGCGGTGAATCAGTATTTCCCGAAAAATAAAATTTATTACATTTTTGGAGTGTTTTCTGATAAGGAATATGATAAAATTATAAGAATAACAGCTGGGAGGGCAGAGAAGATTTTTACTGTTCAGACAAAGGATCATCCCAGAGCGCTTCCGGCAGAAGAACTTGCGGATGAGGTAAGTAAAGTAAATCCGAATGTGATACCGGCCGGTACAGTTACAAACGCAATGACGCTGGCCCTGGAAGAAGCAGAGCAGAAGGACGTGATATTGGTTTTTGGATCATTGTCGTTCCTGTATGAGGCGAAAGAATACTTCGAACATCAGCAGGGTATATGAGAATACATACAGAAAGGTTACGAAAGCAGATATGAAAGATTTACTGGAGCTTCGGGAGGAGATTGATGAGATTGACCGTGACATCGTAGAATTGTTTGAGAAGAGGATGGCGGTCAGCGAGCAGGTGGCGGAATATAAGATCAACACCGGGAAAAAGGTGTTTGACCGGGACAGAGAGCGGGCGAAGATGGAAACGCTGACCGCTATGGCGTTTATCGGCGTGGATGAACTTGAGAAAGATCACATCCGCGTAGTATTTCAGGGGGTAGAGGGTGCATACAGTCATGCGGCCATGTGTGAGTTTTTTGGAAAAGATGTGAATTCCTTCCATGTAAAAAAATTCCGGGACGCCATGGAAGCTATCGCTGAGGGAGCGGCTGATTACGCGGTACTGCCCATTGAAAACTCTTCTGCAGGTATTGTGGCTGATAATTTTGATCTTTTAGTGGATTTTGAAAATTATATTGTGGGAGAACAGGTGATTAAATGTGAACATGTGCTGATGGGACTTCCCGGAACACAGCTTGCTGATATCAAAACGGTGTATTCCCATCAGCAGGCGTTGTCCCAGTGCGAGCAGTTTTTGGACGATCACAGGGACTGGCATCAGGTTCCCTACGATAACACGGCGCTGGCGGCGAAAAAAGTGGCCCAGGAACAGGATAAGTCCATGGCGGCTATCGGCAGCGCTTTTGCGGCGCAGCGATTTGGACTGGAGATACTGGCTGACCATATTTATTATAATGAGGTCAATTCCACCCGCTTTCTGATCGTCACGAACCAGAGGATCTTCCGCAAGGACGCAAAGAAGATCAGCATCTGCTTCGAACTGCCACATCGCAGCGGTTCCCTTTACAATATTTTATCGCATTTTATTTACAATAATCTGAATATGAACCGCATTGAATCCCGCCCTATTACAGGGAGAAACTGGGAATACCGGTTTTTTATAGATTTCGATGGAAATCTAAATGACAGCAGCGTAAAAAACGCGCTGAGAGGTATCCGTGAGGAAGCTATTAATATGAAAATTCTGGGCAATTACTAATTCGTGATTGAAAATACAATATTTTAGGGGGATATGCATGGCAGTAAAATTATTTTCAGCGATCGTGATCGGTTCCACCGAGACGGAGATGAAGGTTTTTGAACTCTCTCAAGGCAGAGGTATGCGGGAGATCGACTGTATCAGCACCCGGCTCAACCTCGGTGTGGATGCTTACAGTATAGGAAAACTGGATGTGGAAAAAGTGGAAGAACTCTGCCTTGTGCTGAAAGAGTTTAAGACCACCATGGCCGGTTACAAGGTGGACGCCTACCGGGTATGCGCCACCAGCGCGCTGCGGGAGATCCGCTCCAGCCTGATCACCAGGGACTATATCGAAAAGCAGACCGGATTGAATATAGAGATCCTGAGCAATTCTGAGCAGCGCTTTCTGGATTTTAAATCCATTGCTTCAGAGAGCAGCTCCTTTGAGACCATCATCCAGAGCGGCACGGCTGTGGTGGACATCGGTGGAAACAGTATGCAGATCTCAGTGTTTGACAATGACCGTCTGATCACCACTCAGAATATCCGCATGGGAAAGGTCAGCACCCGGGAGCAGTATCTGCCAATGGCCAGGAACAATGCTCATTTTGAAAAACTGGTTCTGGAACTGATGGAGCATGAATTGAACGGATTTGGCCGTCTGTATCAGAAAGACCGCCAGATTAAGAATATGATCGTGGTAGACCGGCAATTAGAGGAACTGCTTAAAAAACGCCAGAAAGCTCCAAACTCCCTCCTGACCATATCCAAAGAAGAATTTGCCGGATATTATCAACAGATCGTCTGCCTGAATCCGGATGAAATTACGGAACGTTTTGAAGTATCTGCCGATACGGCTCCCCTCCTGGTGCCGTCGGTCATTTTTTGCAGATGTCTTCTTGATAAGATGGGAGCGGATACGATCTGGTTCCCGGAGATGAGCCTGGGGGACGGCATGTGTTTTGAGTATGCGGTAAAAAACAAATTTATCCGGACCAAACACAGCTTTGAAGAGGATATTATAGCGGCCTCCAGAAGCATAGCGAAGCGCTATAAGAGCAATCAGGCCCACATCAAAAACATGGAGGAGATCACTCTTCAGATTTTTGATAAAATGAAGAAGATCCACGGCCTGGGGCAGCGGGAACGGCTGCTGCTGCAGATCTCCGTGATTCTACATAATTGTGGTAAATTTATTAGTCTTACAAACGTTGCGGAGTGCGCCTACAATATTATCATGGCGACAGACATTATTGGATTATCCCTGGCTGAGCGCCAGATCGTGGCTAATGTTGTAAAATTTAACACCATGGACTTTTCCTATTATGATAAATTGGCGCTTGGAAGCAGCATCAGCCGTAAGGAATACCTGGTGATCGCGAAACTCACTGCTATGGTGCGTGTAGCAAACGCTCTGGATCGTTCCCACAAGCAAAAATTTAAGAATGCATCTATTGCATTGAGGGATGGGGAACTGATCATATCGGTGAACAGCCAGGAGGATCTGACGCTGGAGAAGGGAACGCTGGAAGAAAAGTCAGAGTTTTTTGAAGAAGTATTCAATGTGCACCCCATAATCAGACAAAAGAAAAAAATGTAGGGTAAGCATAAGAGGAGGGGGATGAAATGGCAGCAATCGACTACATAAAACCGGAATATTACACCAACCGGGAACTCAGCTGGCTGGATTTTAATATGCGCATCCTGGGGGAAGCCAGGGACAAGAAGAATCCTCTGTTTGAGCGAATTAAATTTCTGAGCATTACTGCGTCTAATCTGGATGAATTTTTTATGATCCGTGTGGCCTCCTTAAAGGATATGGTTCATGCGAAATATACCAAACCGGATATTGCAGGGCTAAAGCCGGAGGCACAGCTGACCTTGATCCAGGAGAAGGCGCATTATCTGGTTCAGCGTCAATATTCCACATACAACAGATCGCTGGTTCCGGCTCTGAAACAGAACGGATTGGAGCTTGTGATGGCCCACGAAGATTTGACAGCGTCTCAGAGGGAGTTTCTGGATCAATACTTTGAGGAGAACATTTATCCGGTATTGACGCCTATGGCAATGGATTCTTCAAGACCGTTCCCGCTGATCCGCAATAAATCCCTGAATATTGGGGCTTTGATCTCCAAAAAGGGAGAGAAAAGCAAGGCGGAATTTGCCACGGTGCAGGTTCCTGCTGTGCTGCCCAGGGTGATCGAACTTCCTGCGGGGGAGGACGGACATCGGTTCGGCATTTTGCTGGAAGAAATCATTGAGGCCAACATTGACAAGCTGTTTTTAAACTACGATGTCGTATGCGCCCATCCCTACCGCATCATGCGCAATGCAGATCTTACCATTGATGAGGACGAGGCGGAAGATCTGCTGAAAGAGATTCAGAAACAGTTAAAAAAACGACAGTGGGGAGAAGTCATCCGTCTGGAGATCGAGGATAAGATGGACGAGAAGCTGTTAAAGGTTCTGAAGAAAGAGTTTGCTGTAAAAGCGGATGATATTTATCCCATCAGCGGTCCTTTGGATCTCACCTTTTTAATGAAAATGTACGGTCTGGAGGGGTTTGACCACCTGAAGACGCCGCCCTATGTGCCGCAGCCGGTACCGGCTCTGTCAGAGGAACCGGATATTTTTGAGGCGATCAAGAAGAAAGATATTCTTCTGCACCATCCTTATATGACTTTCAATCCGGTGGTGGATTTTATCCGAAAAGCGGCCAGAGATCCTCAGGTGCTGGCCATCAAGCAAACGCTCTATCGTGTCAGCGGTCATTCGCCTATCGTGGCGGCGCTGGCATTGGCAGCGGAAAACGGAAAACAGGTGTCCGTGCTGGTGGAACTGAAGGCCCGTTTTGATGAGGAAAACAATATTATCTGGGCAAAAATGCTGGAGAAGGCAGGATGCCATGTCATTTACGGTCTGGTAGGATTAAAAACGCACAGCAAGATCACGCTGGTGGTGCGAAGAGAAGAGGACGGCATCCGCAGGTATGTCCATTTGGGTACAGGTAATTACAATGATTCTACGGCAAAGCTGTACACGGACTGCGGTATTATGACCTGTTCCGAAGCGATTGGGGAGGACGCCACCGCTGTCTTTAATATGCTCTCCGGTTATTCCGAACCAAAAACGTGGAACCGTCTGGCGCTGGCTCCCATCTGGCTTCGGGGAAAATTCCTGAATCTGATAAGGCGCGAAGCGGATCATGCCAGAGAGGGACGTCCCGCCAGGATCATCGCCAAGATGAATTCCCTCTGCGACCAGGAAATCATTGCGGCGCTCTATGAGGCGTCTGCTGCCGGAGTGAAGATCGACCTGATCGTCCGGGGCATCTGCTGTCTGAGAGTGGGGATTCCCAAGATCAGTGAAAATATTTCTGTGAGATCGATTGTCGGGACATTCCTGGAACACAGCCGCATCTTCTATTTCCAGAATGGCGGAGAGGAAGAACTGTATATGGGCAGCGCGGACTGGATGCCAAGAAACCTGGATAAGCGGGTGGAGATCCTGTTCCCGGTGGAGGATAAAGAGATTCAGGAGGAAGTAAGGCATATTCTGGATATTCAGCTGGCAGATACGCTGAAAGCCCATGAACTGACAGCGGACAATACTTACGAGAAAATTGACAAGCGCGGCAAGGTACTGCTGTGTGCCCAGGACTATTTCTGCCAGGAGGCCGTGCAGCGGGCAAAGAAACCGGAAGATCCAAAAGAAACCAGGGTATTCATTCCTGCGGAGCCGGTGGAGGAAGAAATATCATAACGGAGGTTGGAAAATATGTACCGCGATAAAACGAAGATCATTCTGATCGGTGACCGCGTGATCGGCGGCGGGAATCCGATCCTGATCCAATCTATGACAAACACAAAGACAGAAGACGTAAGGGCTACGGCACAGCAGATCCGGAAACTGACGGCGGCCGGATGTGAGATCATCCGCTGCGCGGTTCCGACAATGGAGGCAGCCAGGGCATTAAAGGAGATAAAGAAAGAGATTTCCATTCCGCTGGTAGCGGATATCCATTTTGATTATAAGCTGGCTCTGGCGGCCATCGAGAACGGAGCGGATAAGATCCGGATCAATCCGGGCAATATCGGAAACGCTGAGCGGGTAAAGGCTGTGGTGGACGCGGCGAAAGAGCGGAAGATTCCGATTCGGGTGGGGGTCAACAGTGGTTCCCTGGAGAAAAACCTGGTAGAGAAATACCACGGAGTGACGGCGGAAGGTCTGGTGGAAAGCGCGCTGGAAAAGGCGGGCATGATCGAAGATATGGGATATGATCAACTGGTCATCAGCATTAAATCCTCGGACGTCATGATGTGCGCAAGAGCCCATGAACTGATCGCAAAGAAGACCGTCTATCCTTTGCATGTAGGCATTACGGAAGCCGGGACGCTGCTGTCCGGCAATATCAAATCGGCAATAGGACTGGGACTGATCCTGTCTCAGGGGATCGGGGATACCATTCGGGTTTCCCTCACCGGCGACCCGCAGGAAGAGATCAAATCAGCGAAACTGATCCTGCGCACACTGGGACTGCGCACCGGTGGGATTGAAGTCGTTTCCTGCCCCACCTGCGGCAGAACCCAGATCGATCTGATCAGCCTGGCGAACCAGGTGGAAAATATGGTGGCGGACATACCGCTGAGCCTCAAAGTGGCCGTGATGGGCTGCGTGGTGAACGGGCCCGGGGAGGCCAAGGAGGCTGATCTTGGGATTGCGGGGGGGATCGGAGAGGGACTTCTGATCAAAAAGGGGCAGGTAATCCGGAAAGTACCGGAGGATCAACTGCTGTCCGTGCTGAGAGAGGAACTGTTAAACTGGAGTGAGTGATCATGCAAAAAGCATTTTTTGAGGTCTTTCCGGAGTTGTCCTTGAATGAGGATACCACAGAATTGATGAAGCAGGCGTCGATTGCCCGCGTCACCATGAACTCCCGGAAAGACCTGATGCGTATTTATCTGGAAAGCGATGTGCTAATACACAAAAAATATATTTTTGAAACAGAGCAGGCCATTTCGGATCAGCTTCATTTTCGTGCGCCCATGACAGTGAAAATCATTGAAAAATTTCACTTGTCCGGGCAGTATACGGCTGAAAAGCTGATGCCGATCTACAGGGACAGCATTTTACTGGAACTAAAGAATTACAATCACTTTCTTTTCAATCTGTTCCGGGGGGCAAAGTGTGAGTTCTCCGGGGCGGACACTTTGCGGCTTATTATGGAGGACAGTGTACTGGCTCAGGGAAAGGAAGAGGAGCTTCTGGCGATTTTGGAGAAAATATTCTGCCAGCGATGCGGACAGAATTTGAAGATCGAAGCCCGGCTTCGGGAGGCAAAAGAGAGCCAGAACCGCAGATTCAATGAGATCCGATTGCAGCAGGAAGTGGAGGAAATCAGCAAACGGCTGCAGAAAAACAAAGAGCCGGCGGGTGATGGGGATGAATTCCTGGAAGTGCCGAACCTTGTAAAAGGAAAGACTGCCGGTGAGAACGGCAGAAATTCCAGGGAAGCCGGAAGGGCATCCGGTGCCGGCAATCCTGAGAGAAAACTGAAAGACGGCAGTTATCTGGGACGCGGTGAAGGACGCTACGGCGGTTCTGTCAAACGTTCAGACAACCCTGATGTTCTGATAGGACGTGATTTTGAGGAGGATGCCATCCCGCTGGAACAGATCACCGGTGAGATGGGCGAGGTGACGGTGCGCGGTCAGATCCAGAACCTGGAGACCAGAGAGATCCGCGGGGAAAAGACCATCATTATGATGGAACTGACGGACTTCACCGACACTATTGTTGTGAAAATGTTTGCGCGAAATGATCAGATGGAGGAGATAAATTCCGCAATAAAAAAGGGAATGTTTATTAAAGTCCGGGGCGTTACTACGATTGACCGTTTTGACAGTCAGCTGACCATCGGAAGTGTGCAGGGGATCAAGAAAATTGCCGATTTCCGAAAGCATCGGATGGATACCTGGCCGGAAAGGCGGGTAGAACTTCATTGTCATACAAAAATGAGTGATATGGACGGGGTGTCTGATGTGAAAGATATCATAGGCTGCGCCATGAAATGGGGACATCAGGCCATTGCTATTACGGATCACGGCGCGGTTCAGGCATTTCCCGATGCCAACCATGCGATACCAAAGGGCTCCGATTTTAAAGTTATTTATGGAATGGAAGCCTACCTGGTGGATGATCTGAAAGAATTGGCGGTGGGTTCCAAAGGACAGAAGCTGGATGATGATTTTGTAGTGTTCGACTTGGAGACAACGGGATTTAGCCCAATCCAGAACCAGATTATTGAGATTGGCGCTGTTAAGGTACAGAAGGGGAAGATCACCGAGAGGTTCAGTACCTTTGTCAATCCGGATGTACCGATCCCCTACCGTATTGAACAGCTAACAGGCATCAATGACGGTATGGTGATGGTTTCCCCCAAAATTGACGTAATCCTGCCACAGTTTCTGGAGTTTTGCACCGGCGCAGTGCTGGTGGCACACAACGCCTCTTTTGACATGAGCTTCCTAGAGGAAAACTGCCGCAGACTGGGAATAGAGAAGGAGTTTACTTCTGTGGATACGGTTGGATTGGCTCGTGTCCTGCTGCCTGCCCTGAACCGCTTTAAACTGGATACAGTGGCAAAGGCTCTCGGTGTTTCTCTGCAGAACCATCATCGTGCCGTGGATGACGCTGGCTGTACCGCAGAGATTTTTGAAAAGTTTATCAAGATGTTAAGGGAGCGGGATGTCCATGATCTGGATCAGGTGAATCAATTGGGAAAATCTTCTGCGGATCAGATCAAAAAACTCCCGACTTACCATGCCATCCTGCTTGCGGCCAATGACATTGGACGGGTGAATCTTTACCGGCTTGTGTCCTGGTCCCATTTACAGTATTATAACCGCCGTCCCCGTGTTCCAAAGAGCGTATTGCAAAAATACCGGGAAGGATTGATCCTGGGCTCCGCCTGTGAGGCGGGAGAATTGTATCAGGCGATTATCCGTGGAGCCTCGGAACAGGAGCTGGCAAGACTGGTAAATTTCTATGATTATCTGGAGATCCAGCCTCTTGGCAATAATATGTTCATGACCAGGGATACTTATGACGAGCCAAAGACGGTGGAAGAACTGATAGAGTATAACAGAAAAATAGTGCATCTCGGAGAACAGTATAATAAGCCCGTGGTGGCTACCTGTGATGTTCATTTTCTGAATCCGGAGGACGAGATCTACCGCCGCATTATCATGACCGGCAAGGGGTTCAAGGATGCAGATGACCAGGCACCGCTATATCTTCGCACCACGGAAGAGATGTTGAAGGAGTTCGAGTATCTGGGGGAAGAAAAGGCCAGAGAGGTAGTAATCACAAATACGGTAAAGATTGCAAAAATGTGTGAGAAAATCTCTCCGGTGCGGCCCGACAAGTGCCCCCCTGTCATTGAGAATTCCGACCAGTTGCTGACAGATATCTGCTACAATCGCGCGCATGAGCTATACGGAGAAAATCTTCCGGAAATCGTGGAGGAGCGGCTGCAAAGAGAATTGAATTCCATCATTTCCAATGGTTTTGCCGTGATGTATATTATTGCCCAGAAGCTGGTGTGGAAGTCCAATGCAGATGGTTATCTGGTGGGATCCAGAGGTTCTGTGGGATCCTCTTTTGTGGCAACTATGGCGGGGATCACGGAGGTGAATCCGCTGCACCCCCATTATTACTGTGAGAAGTGCCATTACAGCGATTTTTCCTCTCCTGAGGTACGGGAATTTGACGGTATGGCGGGGTGCGATATGCCGGATAAGAAATGTCCGGTGTGCGGAGAACAGTTGAAAAAAGACGGATACGATATCCCGTTTGAAACATTTCTTGGCTTTAAGGGAAATAAGGAGCCGGATATTGACCTGAACTTTTCGGGAGAATATCAGAGTAAAGCGCACAAATATACGGAAGTGATCTTTGGGGCCGGGCAGACATTCCGCGCGGGAACCATCGGTACGCTGGCGGACAAGACGGCGTTTGGTTATGTGAAAAATTATTACGAAGAACGGGGGGTGCATAAGCGCACCTGCGAGATCAACCGGATCGTTTCCGGATGCACCGGGGTGAGAAGGACTACCGGGCAGCATCCAGGAGGCATCATTGTGCTTCCCTATGGGGAGGAAATTTATTCTTTTACTCCGGTGCAGCACCCGGCCAACGATGTGACAACGGATATTATCACGACCCATTTTGATTACCATTCCATTGATCATAATCTGCTGAAACTGGACATCCTCGGACACGATGATCCCACCATGATCCGTATGCTGGAGGATCTCACCGGAGTGGATGCAAAAAAGATACCTTTGGATGATCGGGAGGTCATGTCCCTGTTTCAGAAAACAGACGCCTTAGGAATTACACCAGATCAGATCGGCGGATGCCCGCTGGGTTCTCTTGGCATTCCGGAGTTTGGAACGGAATTTGCTATCCAGATGCTGGTGGACACCAAACCCCAGTATTTTTCCGACCTAGTCCGCATTGCCGGACTGGCCCACGGTACGGATGTATGGCTGGGCAACGCACAGACGCTGATCCAGGAAGGGAAAGCCACGATTTCCACGGCCATCTGTACCCGGGATGATATTATGATCTATTTAATAGAGAAAGGGCTGGACAGTGAGCAGTCCTTCACCATCATGGAGAGTGTACGAAAAGGGAAAGGACTGAAGCCGGAGTGGGAGGAGGAGATGACGAAACATGATGTGCCGGACTGGTATATCTGGTCCTGCAAGAAGATCAAATACATGTTTCCGAAGGCCCACGCGGCGGCATATGTGATGATGGCCTACCGCATCGCCTGGTTTAAGATCAACCGACCTCTGGCCTACTATGCGGCTTATTTCAGTATCCGTGCTTCCGGTTTTGACTATGAACTGATGTGCCTGGGAGAAGACCGCCTGCTGATGCATCTGAAAGATTACGAAAAAAGAATGGATACTTTGAGCAAAAAAGAGCAGGATGAATATAAGGACATGAAAGTGGTGCGGGAGATGTATGCCAGAGGTTATGATTTTATACCCATTGATATCTATCAGGCTCAGGCCAGCCGTTTTCAGATCATAGACGGAAAACTGATGCCGGCCCTGAGCACCATTGACGGTCTGGGCGGAAAGGCAGCGGACGCTGTGGTGGACGCAGTTAAAGATGGAGCGTTTCTGTCCAAAGATGATTTCCGGGAGCGTACCAAAGTCAGTAAGACGGTCATTGATCTTTTGGGGGATCTTGGCATTTTAAAAGATCTGCCGGAATCAAATCAGTTATCCCTGTTCGATTACGCGTGAAGATGCGGTATCGCTGAGATAAAAGGAGGACTATTATGAAAAAGAACGCTCTGATCCTGGAGGGAGGCGCTAACCGAGGCATTTTTACTTCCGGTGTGCTGGATTATTTAATGGAAAAAGAATTTTACACGGATTATGTAGTGGGGGTTTCGGCGGGAGCCTGTAATGCGGTGGATTATGTTTCCCATCAGCCGGATCGCTCCAGACAGTGTATCATTGCCTGGAATCAGGAGAGCAAAAGGGAACAGTTTGATTCTTTTCGTCAGGAACACTCGGTGATGGATTTTCGGTCGTTGTTTGACACGTTTCCGAACAGAGACTATCCGTTTGACTATGAAAGCTACTTTCAATCCGACACCAAATGCGAGCTGACCGTCACCAACTGTATAACTGGCAAGGCGGAATTTAAAAGCGAAGCGTCCAATCGGCAGCGCTTGATGAAAATTTGCCGCGCCTCCAGCAGTATCCCGGTGCTGGCTACCATGGTGGATCTGGACGGGATCCCTTATCTTGACGGCGGTCTGGCGGATTCTATACCTGTGATTCATGCCAGGAAACTGGGCTATGAGAAAAATATTATTGTGTTGACACAGAAGAAGGGTTACCGCAAGACGGTGTCCAGAAAAAACATTGCTCTGATCCGGGCCAAATTTCGTAAATATCCGGAGCTTGTGCGTACCATCTGTCTGCGGCCATTTCGCTACAATAGATGTCTGGAAGCCATTGAAAAGTGGGAAGCTGCCGGAAAACTGTTTGTCATCCGGCCGGAAGTTCCTCCGGTGGGCAGACTGGAAAAACACACGGATAAGTTAGAAGCCTTTTATCAACATGGATATAAGATGATGGAAAAGCGATATGATGAGATGATGAATTATCTTAATAACTAAACAGGAGCATATATGATGTTGGAACGATTCTATCCGGATGAATATCTGGACTCTACTTACAGCATTGATTTTAGGCAGCTTTTTGCAGAGGGATATCGTGGGCTCATCTTCGACATTGACAATACGCTGGTCCCTCACGGGGCGCCGGCGGATGAGAGGGCCATCGCACTGTTTTCCGGGCTGAAAGCATTAGGTTTTCAGTGCTGTCTTCTCTCAAACAATCAGCTTCCAAGAGTGGAACTGTTTAATAAGGATGTGCAGGTGCATTATATTGAAAACGCCCATAAACCTTCTGTGAAGAATTATAGGAAGGCCATGGAGATCATGGGAACGGATCTCAAAAACACGATCTTTATCGGAGATCAGATTTTTACGGATATTTATGGGGCGAAGCGGGCAGGCATATGCACGATACTGGTAAAGCCGATTCATCCGAAGGAAGAGATCCAGATCGTCCTGAAACGATATCTGGAAAAAATCGTACTATTTTTTTACAAAAGGAGAAACAAACGATGGATCACATTATCCTGATCGGGTTCATGGGAGCCGGAAAGACTGCCGTAGGAAAACGTCTGGCAAGACAGATGGATCTGACTTTTGTAGATACGGATGATATGATAGAAGAACAGCAGGGCAGAAGTATTTCAGATATCTTCGCAAAAAATGGCGAGGCATATTTTCGGTCTCTGGAGACGGAAGTACTTTGTCAGTTGCTGGATTCAAAAGAACGATGTGTAATCTCGGTTGGGGGGGGACTGCCTGTCCAGAAGCAGAACTGGCCTGTTTTGAGAGAACTTGGCACGGTGGTATACCTGGAGGCGGAGATCGATACGCTGCTGAGCAGATTAAAATATGATACAAAGCGGCCGAAACTCCAGGGGGGCAATTTAAAAGAAAAAATTGAAACGCTGATGGAACAGCGAAAAGATATCTATGTGAAGACGGCGGATCTTCGAGTAACCACGGATAACCGGGAGTTTCACCAGATTTTACAAGAGATTATGGAAAAAACGGCAGGATATTGTAAAATGTAGAGTGAAATGAAAAATAATCCTTGCAATTTACAGAATATGGTGTTAGACTAAATATGCTTGAATATTTACTGACGGAAGAACGGGTTTTTACCCGTTCTTCTTTCGTGCTATAGGATAAAGAATTAAAGATGTGCTGCTTACAGGAGGAATGTGCATGAGTAAACGGGAAATCTATGAGCAGAAGACCGAGGAACTGGTATTGCCCATTGTGGAGGAACATCAATTTGAATTGGTGGATGTGGAGTATGTGAAGGAAGGCAGCAGCTGGTATTTGCGGGCTTACATAGATAAGCCGGGCGGTATCACAGTGGATGACTGCGAGGCGGTCAGCCGCCAATTGAGCGATCTGCTGGATGAAAAGGATTTTATTGATGATGCTTATATTCTGGAGGTCAGCTCTCCGGGACTTGGCAGACCGCTGAAAAAGGATAAGGATTTTGCCAGAAGTATTGGGGAAACGGTGGAACTGCGTACTTTCCGAGCGGTGGAACATGAAAAAGAATTTACCGGAATCTTACGGGATTTTGATAAAGATAAATTAGTGATTGAACTGGAAGATAATGTAGTTATGGACTTTGCGAGAGATAATATCGCGCTTGTGCGTCTTGCGTTCGATTTTTAAGGAGGAGGAAAAATGAATAACGAACTGTTTGAGGCATTGAATATTCTGGAAAAGGAGAAGAATATCAGTAAAGAGACACTGCTGGAAGCTATTCGGCAGTCTTTGCTGCAGGCCTGCAAAAACCACTATGGAAAAAATGAAGTGACAAATGTGGTAGTGAACATTGACCCCAACACCTGTGAATTTGAGGTGTACGCGGAAAAGTCTGTGGTGGAGCAAGTGGAAGATGAACTGACCCAGATCAGTCTTTCTAATGCAAAGATGAAGGATGATAAGTATGAACTGGGTGATGTTGTGCGTGTGGATATTAAATCCAAAGAGTTCGGACGGATCGCTACTCAGAACGCGAAAAATGTGATATTGCAGAAAATCCGGGAGGAGGAACGAAAATCTCTGTATAACCAGTATTACGAGAAAGAAAAAGATGTGGTTACCGGTATTGTGCAGCGTTATGTTGGCAAAAATGTCAGTGTAAACCTGGGCAAAGTGGATGCTATGTTGAATGAGAATGAGATGATAAAGGGGGAGAGCTTCTATCCGACGCAGAGAATCAAAGTGTACGTGATGGAAGTTAAGGACACTCCCAAAGGACCGCGTATTCTGGTTTCCAGAACCCATCCGGAACTTGTAAAGCGTCTCTTTGAGAACGAAGTGACGGAGGTGAGGGACGGCACCGTAGAAATTCGCAGTATTGCACGAGAAGCCGGGAGCAGAAGTAAGATGGCAGTTTCTTCCAGCAATCCGGATGTCGATCCGGTAGGCGCATGCGTGGGAATCAACGGCGCCAGAGTAAACTCCGTAGTGGCGGAACTGGGCGGTGAAAAAATCGATATTATCAACTGGGATGATAATCCGGCGCTGCTGATAGAGAATGCATTAAGTCCGGCAAAAGTAATCTATGTCATGGCGGATAACGATGAAAAAACAGCCAAGGTTGTCGTCCCCGATTATCAGCTTTCTCTGGCTATCGGCAAAGAGGGGCAGAATGCCAGACTTGCTGCCAGACTCACCGGATTTAAGATTGATATCAAGAGTGAAACCCAGGCAAGAGAGTCCGGTGATCTGCTGGAGTATGAGAGCGATTACTATGACGATGAAGAATACTACGATGACGAATATGATGATTATGACGGCAGCTATTATGATGAGAATAGTGGCTGCGACTACCCGGAAAATGAAGCCAATGAGTATCAGGGTGATTATGAGGATGCCCCGGAGAATACCGGGACGGTAGATAATCAGGAGTAGGTATGGGACAGACAAAAAAAATTCCACAGAGAAAATGTGTGGGCTGTCAGGAAATGAAGGGTAAGAAAGAAATGCTGCGTATCCTGCGGACGGAAAACGGTGAGATCGTTTTAGATACAACCGGAAGAAAAAACGGTCGCGGCGCATATCTTTGTTATTCCAGGGAGTGTTTCGAGAAAGCAGTAAAATCCAGAGGACTGGAACGTGCGCTAAAAGTGGCGGTCACATCGGACACCTATGAAGAATTAAAAAAGGAGATTGATGCGATTGAAAGGAAATAAAGTTTTGTCTCTCCTTGGTCTGGCCAAAAAGGCCGGAAAGGTAGTCAGCGGAGAGTTTTCCACAGAAACAGCCGTGAAATCCGGAAAAGCCTGTATGGTAATTGTATCGGAAGAAGCGTCCGGGAATACCAGAAAAAAATTTCAGGATATGTGTTCCTGGTACAGTGTTCCGTTATTCCTATATGGCGGGAAAGAAGAATTGGGAGGATGCATCGGACAGGAACTGCGGGCGTCGATCGCTGTGACTGATCCGGGGCTTTCAGAAGCGATACAGAGAGAACTGGGAAATGTGGATGAGCGGAGGGCTTGAGTATGGGAAAATTGAGAGTTTATGAATTAGCAAAAGAGATAGGTAAAGAAAACAAAGACATTATGGAAAGCCTGTCGGAAATGGGAGTAAGTGTGCCAAGCCACATGAGTACCGTGGACGATGAATACTGTGAAAAAATCAGAAGGAAATATACGAAGAAAGCTATGATAAAAGAACCGGATATGAATAAAGAAAAACAAGTAGAGAAACCTGTAGAAATGTCAGCGGAAAAACAAACTGTACCTGAGGCCAAGCCAAAGAAGAAAAATATCATTCAGGTATTTCGCCCGCAAAACAGTAAGACGGGGATGGTACGTCCCGGACAAAGGCCGGGGCAGCATCGCAGCGCACCGGGGCAGGCAGGTCCGAATCGTTCTCAGGCAGCAAGACCGGCAGGCCGTCCTCAGCCGGGGCAGCCAAGACCTGCTTCGGCAGCTGCGTCACAGTCAGCTGCGGGTGCACCGACACCCCAGCCTGCATCTGCGCCGACACCCCAGCCTGCATCTGCACCGACACCCCAGCCTGCATCTGCACCGACACCCCAGCCTGCATCTGCACCGACACCTCAGTCTGCACCTGCAGCGCCGGTAGTACCTCAGCCAAAATCCGAGACTAAAACGGCGGAAACAGCTGCAAAGCCGCAGACGGCGACAGTCAGACCGCAGAATCAAGAGCGCGCAGGACAGGGAGGTTTTCGTTCTCAAAACTCTCAAAATGGTCAGAACAAGTCCAACTTTGGTAGTCGAAATCAGGCGCCGTCAGGAAACAGAGAGAGTCGGGGGCAGTCTGATCGTTACCAGGGCGGCCGGAATCAGAATGGAAATGGTTCCAGATCATTTGGCAACCGTGATGGGAGACCCCAGAATGGCAGAGGAAATGCCGGCGGCTACCAGGGTCAGAGAAATGACCGCGCGCAGAGCGGCGACAGAGACTGGAAACAAAATGACCGCAGTTTTGCGGGAAGAACACAGAGCAGCGGCAGAATGCCTGGTATCCCCAAGGCTCCGGCGGAAGCGAAACCGCTGGAAAAAGAAGGAAGAATGAAAAATGAGCGGGGCGTCAGAAATGACCGCCGTCCCCAGAAAACGGAAAGAGGGGATAAGCTTGATCGGATGGAGCGCAACAGCCATCAGAACCAGAAAAATAACAACAAGGGCAAGATCCAGAATAAAGCAGCCAAACCCGCTCCGAAACCTGTGGTGAAAGAGGAAGAAAAAATCAAATTAATTACGCTTCCGGAAGTACTGACCATCAAAGAACTGGCTGACAAGATGAAGATCCAGCCTGCAGCCATCGTAAAGAAACTGTTCCTTCAGGGAACCATGGTAACAGTGAATCAGGAGATTGATTTTGACACCGCTGAAGAAATCGCGCTGGATTACGACATTATCTGTGAAAAGGAAGTGAAAGTGGATGTTATCGAGGAACTTCTGAAGGAAGCAGAGGACGCTTCGGAAACTCTTGTTCCACGTTCACCGGTAGTCTGCGTGATGGGTCATGTTGACCACGGTAAGACATCGCTGCTGGACGCAATCCGAAATACCCATGTGATCGACCGGGAGGCCGGAGGCATCACACAGCATATCGGTGCGTCTGTGGTAAGCTGTAATGGACAGAAGATCACATTCCTGGATACTCCTGGTCATGAGGCGTTCACGGCCATGCGTATGCGAGGTGCGAATTCCACGGATATCGCGATACTTGTGGTGGCGGCTGATGACGGTGTGATGCCTCAGACGGTGGAGGCCATTAATCACGCGAAAGCCGCAGGTATCGAGATTATTGTAGCGATCAATAAGATCGATAAGCCAAGCGCCAATGTGGAGCGTGTGAAACAGGAATTGACGGAGTATGAACTGATTCCGGAGGATTGGGGCGGCAGCACGATCTTTGTTCCGGTATCCGCGCATACCCATGAAGGAATCGATACTTTGCTGGAGATGATCCTGCTGACGGCTGAAGTGTTGGAACTGAAAGCAAACCCGAAGCGGAGAGCAAGAGGACTGGTGATCGAAGCCCAGTTGGATAAGGGAAGAGGTCCGGTAGCCACGGTTCTGGTACAGAAAGGTACACTGCATGTAGGTGATCCCATCTGCGCCGGCTCCTGCTACGGCAAGGTCCGCGCCATGATGGATGACAAAGGCCGCAAAGTAAAAGAAGCAGGCCCATCCACTCCTGTGGAGATCCTCGGTTTCTCCGATGTCCCGGGAGCAGGTGAGATCTTCATGTCTCCGGAGACAGAAAAAGAGGCAAGAAGTTTTGCTGAGACCTTTATCAGTGAAGGCCGGGAGAAACTTCTGGAAGATACGAAAGCAAAGATGTCCCTGGATGATCTGTTCTCCCAGATCCAGGCAGGCAACCTGAAAGAATTGAACTTGATCGTGAAAGCGGATGTGCAGGGTTCTGTGGAGGCTGTGAAGCAGAGCCTGCTGAAACTCTCCAACGATGAAGTGGTAGTGAAGATCATCCATGGCGGCGTAGGCGCCATCAACGAGTCCGACGTAATTCTGGCTTCGGCTTCCAATGCCATTATCATTGGTTTCAATGTACGTCCGGACGCTATGGCGAAAACGACAGCGGAACGCGAAGGCGTTGATGTGAGATTGTATCGTGTTATCTATGACGCGATCGCGGATGTGGAAGCTGCTATGAAGGGCATGCTGGATCCGATCTTTGAAGAAAAAGTCATCGGTCACGCGGAGGTTCGTCAGACATTTAAAGCATCGGGAGTAGGTACCATCGCAGGCGCCTATATTCTGGACGGCGTTTTCCAGAGAGGATGCTCTGCGCGTATCACACGGGAAGGAACACAGATTTTTGACGGGGCTCTGGCATCCCTGAAGCGTTTTAAGGACGATGTAAAAGAAGTAAGAGCCGGATACGAGTGTGGTCTTGTCTTTGAAAAATTTAATGATATCAAGGAAGAAGATCAGGTAGAGGCATATATTATGGTGGAAGTGCCCAGGTAAAGCTGGCATATCTGCCGGTTCAGAGGTAAGATGAATGAGAAAAAACAGTATAAAAAATACCAGGATCAACGGCGAAGTGATGAAAGAACTTTCTGTGATCATCCGCAATGAGATTAAGGATCCGCGTATCCATCCCATGACGTCTGTGACGGCAGTGGAAGTGGCTCCGGATCTCAAGACTTGTAAAGCATATATTAGTGTGCTTGGGGATGAGGAAGCACAGAAAGCCACACTGGCAGGACTGAGAAGCGCGGAAGGTTATATCCGCAGACAGCTGGCCAAAACTGTGAATCTGCGCAATACGCCGGAAATCCGGTTCATACTGGACCAGTCTATCGCATATGGTATCAGTATGTCGAAACTGATTGATGATGTAACAAAAACCATTCATGAAGAAGGGAATGATGATAATGTTTCTGCTGAATGAGGTGCTTTTGGGGGCGGGGACGGTGGGAATTGCCGGACATGTGCGTCCGGACGGGGACTGTGTAGGTTCCTGTCTGGGCCTTGCCCTTTACATCAGAGAAAACTTTCCGGAGATTAAAACAAAGGTTTATCTGGAAGAATTTTCCGAATCCTTTTTGTTTTTGAAAGGGGCCGGGGACGTGGACCATGATTGCAGTCAGGACACGGAGCACGATGTATTCTTTGCTCTGGACTGCGGGGATGAGGCCAGATTGGGAGACGCAGTAAAATATTTTCGGTCTGCGAAGAAAACTGTTTGTATTGATCACCATATCAGCAATACATCTTTTGCCCAGGTGAACTACATAGAACCGGAAGCTAGCTCCGCCAGTGAACTGGTCTGCAATCTTCTGGAAGAAGCTAAGATCACAAAAGAGATTGCGGAAGCGCTTTACATGGGAATTGTGCATGACACGGGGGTATTTCAGTATTCCTGCACCTCCAGTCATACTATGAAGATTGCCGGCATGTTGATGGATAAGGGAATTGATTTTTCTAAAATCGTAGACGATACGTACTATTCGAAGACTTATGTACAGAACCAGATTTTGGGACGTGCGCTGCTGGAAAGCGTCATAATGATGGACAGTAAAATTGTCTTTACTGCACTGAGACAGAAAGATCTGGCTTTCTATGGAGTGACATACAAGGATCTGGACGGGATTGTGCAGCAGCTTAGAAATACAAAAGGTGTGGAGGCCGCTATTTTTCTGTATGAAACCGGCCCTCAGGAATACAAGGTGAGCATGCGGTCTAACGGTAAGATTGATGTCAGTAAAATCGCCTGCTACTTTGGCGGCGGCGGTCATGTGAGAGCAGCCGGCTGCACCATGCAGGGAAGCGTATATGATGTGGTAAACAATTTGGTTGATCATATGTATAAACAGTTGAAACAGCTCGAAGCGTGTACTGCCAAGAGCGACAGTTAAAGCAGGTGGAAAAGTGATTTCAGGCGTAATCAATGTATACAAGGAAAAAGGATATACCAGCCATGATGTGGTCGCAAAGCTGAGAGGGATCCTGAAGCAGAAAAAAGTAGGTCATACCGGCACGCTGGATCCAGAGGCGGAAGGTGTTCTGGCTGTCTGTCTTGGGAGCGGTACAAAGCTCTGCGATATGCTGACAGATACCGGTAAGACATATGAAGCTACGCTGCTTTTAGGACAGATTACGGATACTCAGGATTCCACTGGTAATCTGCAGCAGGAACGTCCGGTGACCTGCTCAGAAGATGATGTGGCGGAAAAACTGCATTCCTTTATCGGAGAGTACGACCAGATTCCACCTATGTTCTCCGCACGAAAAGTTCAGGGGAAAAAACTGTATGAGCTGGCCAGAACCGGCATAGAAGTGGAACGTAAGCCGCAGCGCATTACGATTTATGATATTCATATAGAGAATATCCTGCTTCCGGAAGTAGTGTTTACGGTAAGCTGCTCCAAGGGAACTTATATCCGTACTCTCTGCCATGATGTGGGAAAAACTCTCGGATGCGGGGGCTGTATGAAAAGTTTGAAGCGCATTCGGGTGGGGGATTTTAAAATTGATGACAGTCTAAAACTGTCGGAAATTGAGAGATTGAGGGACAGCGGAGTACTTATGGATTACATACATCCCGTGGATTCCATGTTCCCGAATCTTGCGCAGATCCACGTTCTGCCGGAATTTGAGGGGCTTTTAAAAAACGGCAATCCTCTGGGATACAGGCATATAAGAGAAAAGACGGAAAAAGCTTCCAGGATCCGCGTTTATGATACGGAAAACATCTTCTGGGGTATTTACACATGGAACAACGATAAGAAAATTTATGTACCGGAGAAGATGTTTCCTGAAATATAAACTGGGAGGAAGACATGAATTATTTTCATGGAACTACGGAATTTCAGATAGAGCAATCCTGCGCAGTTACACTGGGAAAGTTTGACGGTGTTCATCTGGGTCATCAGAAACTGATGCGGCATATCAAGTCGATGGAAGGGAAACAGGTGATCAGCGTAGTCTTTGCTTTAAATTCCCACTCAGGAAATCTGATTTTGACAGAGAAAGAGCAAAAAAATATTGTAGAGAAGATGGGAATCTCCTGCCTGATCCAATGTCCCTTTATCCCTGAAATATCGGGGATGGAGCCGGAACAATTTGTGAAGGAAATACTGGTGGAACGGCTTCATGCGAAATATATCGCGGTGGGAACAGATTTTCATTTCGGTCGTGGAAGAACGGGGGATGTGAATACCCTTGAAAAACTTCAGCAAAAATTTGGATTTCAGTTAGATATTATTCCAAAGGAACGTCTGGGGGAGCGGGAAATCAGCAGCACCTATGTACGGGAAGCGCTAAGCGCAGGAGATATGCCGCTGGCACACAAGTTGCTTGGAAGACCTTATTTCGTCAGTGGAATTGTGATGCATGGGCGTAAGATAGGAAGAACTCTGGGTATGCCTACAGTGAATCTGATCCCACCGCCGGAGAAATTGCTGCCGCCAGATGGGGTTTATGTGTCAAAGACTCTGGTTGACGGAACTATTTATCCTGGTATTACTAATATTGGCTGCAAGCCCACTGTGGGAGAGGTATTTCGAGGCGTTGAGACGTATCTCTTTGATGTGGATATGGATCTGTACGGAACAGAAATTGTTACAGAATTGCTGCTATTTGAGCGGACAGAACAGAAATTTGCTTCTTTGGAAGAGTTAAAGAGCCAGATGCAAAGGGATATTTCATTTGGAAGGGAGTATTTTGGTGGATAAGAGTTTGTGGGCTGCCAGCTGCTTTCTGATCGTAGCTGGAATGCTTTTTCTGATCGGAGGGTTTGCCTGCTGGCTATACCAGAATTATAAGGAGCCGTTTGAGGGCAAAACAACGGCCCGCGTGGTGGATCTGCTGCTGCAGGAGCCGAAAAACCGCAGACAGCCTATGCTATATAAAAATTATTATTATCCGGTATTAGAATATTATGCAGAGGGAAAGCTGTATAAAGTAACTCATCCGGAGGGTTCCTACCCCAGCGCGTTTCGTGCGAATCAGGAAGTCCCCATCTGTTATAATCAGACAGATCCGCTGGAATATAAAATTGCAGATAACAGCAAGATAAAAATACTGGCGCAGGCGCTGTATGTCATCGGGGTGTTGGGGATTGCAGTAGGATGTATTATTTTCTTGATATTTGCGCGAAGAGGTTGACGAAAATAGTGAATTATGATATAGTTTTCGAGGTATGATTTTAGCCGATGCTCAGAAGACGGACACTCCGACCGCTTCCTGGTATCAGGCGATAAAAAAACAGGAGGAATGAAACAATGATTTCAAAAGAAAAGAAACAGGCAATTATTGAAGAGTATGGAAGAAAACCGGGAGATACCGGTTCACCTGAGGTACAGATCGCAGTACTGACTGCCAGGATTCAGGAACTGACCGCTCATCTTCAGGAAAATCCCAAGGATCATCATTCAAGAAGAGGTCTTCTGAAAATGGTAGGTCAGAGACGTGGTCTTCTGGCTTACTTAAAGAAAACTGATATTGAAGGATACCGTGCTCTGATTGCAAAATTAGGAATCAGAAAATAATGTGAAACAAGGGCGGAGCGATCCGCCCTTAATTTGGGATAAGGCAGCAAATTATTTTCTTATCCCAAGTGATGTTTAATGTGACTGACAGAGACAAATTTGCCGAGACTACTGAAAAGCTGATTTAGATTGTAGAGTATCTGTGAGATTAAGTCGGTTTTTCAGTTGTTTCGGATTTGCGCTCTGCCAAAGAAAAGGAGAAGAAAATGTATCAGAGTTTTTCAATGGAACTGGGCGGGAGAACGCTTACGGTAGACGTAGGCAGAGTGGCGGCCCAGGCGAACGGCGCAGCATTTATGCACTATGGCGATACGGTGGTTCTTTCCACAGCTACCGCATCAGACAAGCCCAGGGACGGAATTGATTTCTTCCCACTGAGTGTGGAATTTGAGGAAAAACTGTATTCTGTAGGCAAGATTCCGGGAGGGTTCAATAAACGTGAGGGCAAGGCTTCAGAGAATGCGGTTCTGACAGCCCGTGTGATCGACCGCCCGATGCGTCCGCTGTTTCCGAAGGATTACCGGAATGATGTTACGTTAAATAACCTGGTGCTTTCTGTGGATCCGCAGTGCCGTCCGGAACTGGTGGCTATGCTGGGATCTTCCATTGCCACCTGCATTTCAGACATTCCGTTCGATGGTCCCTGCGCTATGACCCAGGTTGGACTGGTAGATGGAGAATTTATAGTAAATCCGTCCCAGGAACAGTGGAAGAACGGGGATCTGCAGCTTACAGTGGCTTCCACCAGTGAAAAGGTGATCATGATCGAAGCGGGCGCAAATGAAATACCCGAGGCAAAGATGATTGAAGCCATATACATGGCTCATGACCTGAACCAGGAAATCATTGCTTTTATCAATAAGATCGTTGCCGAAGTAGGAAAAGCGAAGCATGAGTATGAGAGCTGCGCGATTCCGGAAGAAATGTTCCAAGAGATCAAGAAGATCGTTACTCCGGAGGAGATGGAAACGGCAGTATTTACGGACGTAAAGCAGGTTCGTGAGGAAAATATCAAGAAAATTACCGAAAAGCTGGAAGAGGCTTTTGCGGAGAAAGAAGACTGGCTGGCAATTCTGGGAGAGGCTGTATATCAGTACCAGAAAAAGACGGTCCGCAAGATGATCCTCAAAGATCACAAGCGCCCGGACGGCCGTCAGATCACTCAGATCAGGCCCCTGGCAGCGGAGATCGATCTGCTTCCGAGAGTACATGGTTCCGCCATGTTTACCCGCGGACAGACTCAGATCTGTACCGTGACTACTCTGGCTCCCCTTTCTGAGGTTCAGAGAATCGATGGGCTGGATGAAAATGAAGTAAATAAGCGCTACATGCATCACTATAATTTCCCGTCCTACTCCGTAGGTGAGACGAAACCGTCCAGAGGACCTGGAAGACGTGAGATCGGCCACGGCGCTCTGGCAGAGAAAGCATTGGTTCCGGTACTTCCTTCGGAAGAAGAATTCCCGTATACGATCCGCACTGTTTCCGAGACTTTTGAGTCCAATGGTTCTACGTCACAGGCAAGCATCTGCGCATCTACCATGTCTCTAATGGCGGCCGGTGTTCCGATCAAGAAACAGGTGGCGGGAATATCCTGCGGTCTGGTGACTGGAGAGACCGACGATGACTATATTGTGCTGACAGATATTCAGGGCCTGGAAGATTTCTTTGGTGATATGGACTTCAAGGTGGCCGGTACTCACGACGGTATCACGGCCATCCAGATGGATATCAAGATCCACGGCCTCACCCGTCCTATCGTGGAGGAGGCAATCTCCAGAACGAAAGAGGCGAGAGAATATATCCTGAACGAGATCATGACTCCGTGTATTGCCAAGCCGCGTGAGGAAGTGTCCAAGTACGCTCCCAAGATCATCCAGATCATGATCGACCCCCAGAAGATCGGCGATGTAGTTGGTCAGCGGGGAAAGACCATCAATACCATTATTGAGCGCACCGGGGTTAAGATCGATATCACTGATGACGGCGCAGTTTCCGTATGCGGAACAGATCCGGTCATGATGGATAAAGCGGTGGATATGATCAAGATCATTACCACTGATTTTGAAGAGGGAATGATCCTGACCGGCGAAGTCGTCAGCATCAAAGATTTCGGGGCATTTATCGAGTTTGCTCCCGGCAAAGAGGGAATGGTTCACATTTCCAAGATTGCGAAGGAGAGGATCGCCCATGTGGAGGATGTGCTTACTCTTGGCGACAAAGTAAAAGTAGTATGCCTGGGCAAGGACAAAATGGGAAGACTCAGCTTCTCCATCAAGGATGTAAAAGAGAAGAAGTAACAAAAATATCCATTGACAAATTTTAGTTTTTGTACTAATCTTGTCTTTAGTTAATATTTGAAACCAGTGAGAAAGAGTAGTAGATTTTTCATAAGGTTACAGAGAGCTGCAGGGGGTGGAACTGCGGCGCCGGAGGAAAATCGAATGGACTTTTGAGGGCAAACCGAAATCTGTTGACTACAGTGAGATAGAGAGTAGGAGGCACCGGGAACGAGACCCGTTATCAATGAAGAGTGGGCTATGCCAAGTTGAGTGGTACCGCGCTGATAAGTCTTTATTTGCGTCTCAAGTAGTTTTACTTGAGGCGCTTTTTACTTCTGTTTTTCATTGGAGATTATATGAGCGAATTAAAAAAAGGAGGATTTTATTATGAAAAAGAAAACACTGGCGCTTTTATTGAGCGCTGCTGTGGTTGCTGCCATGACGGCAGGCTGCGGATCAGGCGAAAAGGAGACGGAGGCTCCTAAGACAGAAGCTGTAACGGAGTCTGTGACGGAGGCTGCGCAGACGGAAACGGAAGAAGTGATCGAGGCCGTAACGACAGAAGCAGAGACGCATACTGAGGAAACTACTGAGGTTGCTGAGACGGAGACCGAGGAAGCAACCGAGGCCGTTGAAACCGAGACGGAGACCGAGACCGAAAAAGCAACCGAGGCCGTTGAAACCGAGACGGAGACCGAGACCGAAAAAGCAACCGAGGCCGTTGAAACCGAGACGGAGACAGAGACCGAGGAAGCAACCGAGGCTGCTGAAACCGAGACGGAGACAGAGACCGAGGAAGCAACCGAGGCTGCTGAAACCGAGACGGAGACAGAGACCGAAGAAGCAACCGAGGCTGCTGAAACCGAGACGGAGACAGAGACCGAGGAAGCAACCGAGGCCGTTGAAACCGAGACAGAGACAGAGACAGAGGAAGCAACCGAGGCCGTTGAAACCGAGACAGAGACCGAAGAAGCAACTGAGGCCGTTGAAACTGAGACCGAAGCAGCAGAAACGGAAGAAGTGACGGAAGTTACCGCAGATGTATATGAGGGTGAGTTCACCATCGGTATTTCCCAGTTTGCTGAGCACGGCTCTTTGGACAATTGCAGAGAAGGCTTCCTGGAAGGTCTGGCAGAGGCCGGATTTGTAGAGGGAGAAAACCTCACGGTGGAATTCGACAATGCTCAGACAGATACCGGTACAGCCGGCCAGATTGCGGACAGCTATGTATCTGACAAGGTTGACCTGATCTGCGCCATTGCAACTCCAAGTGCTATGAGTGCTTATAACTCTGCGCTGAAGACAGATATTCCGGTTGTTTACACCGCAGTTTCCGATCCGGTTGCGGCAGGACTGGCAAATGAGGATGGAACTTCTGTTGGAAACGCGACCGGTACTTCCGATAAACTTCCGGTGGAAGAGCAGCTTAAAATGATTCGTGAGATCCTTCCGGATGCTGCCAAGATCGGTATCATTTACACTACCAGTGAAGCAAACTCTGTCAGCACCATTGAAGAGTACAAGGCAATCGCAGGTGAGTACGGATTTGAGATTGTTGAGACCGGCATCAACACTATTGCAGATGTGGATCTCGCGGCGGCTGATATGGTAGGGAAAGTTGACTGTATTTCCAACTTGACAGATAATACCGTGGTATCTGCGCTGCAGACGGTTTTGGCTTACGCCAATGAGGCACATATTCCGGTATTTGGAAGTGAAATTGAGCAGGTTAAAAATGGCTGCCTGGCTTCCATGGGTATCGATTACATCTCTCTTGGAAGACAGACCGGAAATATGGCTGCAGCAATCCTGAAAGGGGAAGCGACTGCTGCCGATCTGAATTATCAGATCTGTGAAGGAGCAAATCTCTATGTAAACAAAGAAGTAGCTGACAATCTGGAGATCACCTTTGATGAGGATTATCTGGCAGGCGCTGCAGAAGTTTTTGAGAAAATCGTAGTAGATTAAGTCTGGAGGATATCAAGTTGATACTCATCTTATTAAGTGTGTTGGAACAGGGAATGATCTATGCTATCATGGCTCTGGGCATCTATATTACTTATAAGATCTTGGACTTTCCAGATTTAACAGTAGACGGCAGCTTCCCTCTGGGGGCTGCTGTTGCTGCTGTCATGATCAGTAAAGATGTCAATCCGCTGCTGACACTGCCGGTATGTTTTCTGGTAGGAGCCATCGTCGGTGTCTGCACCGGTCTGATCCATGTAAAACTGAAAGTGAGGGATCTGCTGTCAGGTATTATCATGATGACAGCGCTGTACACAGCGGAGCTTCGCGTGGCCGGAAGGGCAAATCTTCCATTCTATAACAAGACCACTATATTTGACAATGATGTAGTGGATTCTGTTTTTCCGGAAGCTCTGGAGAAATACAAGACGGCTTTGATCATATTGCTCATTGTCCTTGCGGTAAAGTATATTTTGGACTGGTATCTTCATACAAAGTCAGGATACATTCTGAGAGCGGTGGGTGACAATGAGGCTATTGTTACAGCGATGGCTGTAGATAAGGGAAAGATAAAAATCATAGGCCTTTCTATTGCCAACGGGCTGGTGGCCTTAAGCGGATGCGTCTATGCCCAGCAACAGCGATTCTTTGATGTGTCTATGGGCACCGGGACCATGGTAATTGGTCTGGCCAGTGTGATCATTGGAACCAGTCTGTTTCAGCGTTTCACTTTTTTCCGAGTGACTTCCAGCGTGGTCATAGGTTCTGTCCTGTACAAAGGATGCGTTGCCCTGGCGATCAAACTGGGCTTTGTCTCTGCTGACCTGAAATTTATCACGGCTTCTCTGTTTCTCATCATTTTGGTTTTGGGGAGAGAGCGGAAAAGGAAGGTGAAGGCAGATGCTTGAGCTTCGGAATGTATCAAAATATTATAACATTGGAACTGTCAATGAAATGTGTCTTTTCAAGAACTTCAACCTGACTATAAATGATGGTGAGTTTATCTCTGTAGTCGGGAGCAACGGCTCCGGAAAAACTTCCATGCTGAATATCATCTGCGGAAGCATTGATGTGGACAGTGGCGCGATCCTTCTGAATGGTGATGATATCACCAATAGGAAAGAGTATAAGCGATTGCAGAAAATCGGCCGTGTTTTCCAAAATCCGGCTATGGGAACCTGCGGGGGTATGACGATCCTGGAAAACCTAAGCATTGCGGACAATAAAGGGATGCCCTATAATCTTACAAAAGGTATCCAGAAGAAAAGGGTCTCTTATTATAAAGAAATGCTTTCCGAACTGAATTTGGGATTGGAAGACAAACTCAATGTAAAAGTGGGATCTCTGTCCGGAGGTCAGCGTCAGGCTCTGGCGCTTTTGATGTCAACGATGACGCCTATCGACTTTTTGATCCTGGATGAACACACTGCTGCCCTGGATCCCAAGACTGCGGAAATAAACATGCAGCTTACAGACCGCCTTGTGAGGGAAAAAGGTGTGACCACCATCATGGTGACCCACAACCTGCGCTACGCGGTGGAATACGGCGACCGCCTCATCATGATGCATGAGGGGAAAGCAATACTGGATAAATCAGGAGAAGAAAAAGCCGGTACAAAAGTGGAAGATGTGCTGGACATCTTTAATGAAATCAGTGTGGAGAGCGGAAACTAAGTAAGAGGAGCTGTCGCATTAAGCATTTTATTGCATAAGTATTGTTTTCTGCAGAACGCTCTCGCTGCCCGTCATGCGTAGCGGATACTAACCTGTTTGCAGCGCAGAAGCTTGCAGCCAGGAAGTGCCGACGCATGACGAGGCTCTCAGAAAACAATATTTATGCAAAGTATGCATTTAGTGCGGCACCCCCTTTTAATTGGTTCAGATCTTCATAGAAATTAGGATAGGAGATGCGGACGCAGTCCGCGTCTTTTATTTTTGTGGTTCCTTCCGCTGACAGGGCAGCTATGGCAAAGCTCATGGCAATGCGGTGGTCCAGGTGGCTGTCTATCTCGGCTCCGTGAACCGGTTTTCCACCGTGAATGATCATGCCGTCTTCCGTGGCTTCTACATTGACGCCCATGCGGGAGAGATTCTCGGTCATGACCGCGATGCGGTTCGATTCTTTCACTTTCAGCTCTGAGGCGTCCTTTATAACCGTGGTTCCGTCCGCGAAGGCGGCCATCACAGCGATAATGGGAAGCTCATCGATCAGGGTCGGAATAATTTCACCGCCAACTGTGGTGCCATGCAGCGAGCTGTATCTCACTAATAGATCCGCAGTGGGTTCTCCGCTGACGGTATTCTCATTCACACGGGTGATATCAGCTCCCATAGCCGCGCAGACTTTCAAAAGGCCGTCCCTTGTGGGATTCACGCCCACATTTTTTACCAAAATTTCGGATCCGGGAACCAGAAGTCCGGCCGCTATAAAGTAAGCGGCGGAAGAAATGTCCCCCGGCACGATGACTTTCCGTCCTTCCAGCAGAGGATCCGGCAATATGGAAGCTGTGGTTCCCTGGGAAGCAACGGAAGCTCCGAAGTAATTCAGCATCAATTCGGAATGATTCCTGGAAAGTATCGGCTCCGTCACGCTGGTGACGCCGTCCGCATACATCCCGGCCAGAAGAACGCAGGACTTCACCTGGGCGGACGCCACAGGAGAATTATAGTGAACCGCCTTCAATTTTCTTCCCTGTATCTTCAGGGGAGCGCACCCGTTATGATTTACGCTGTCAATAGCAGCGTTCATCATGGAAAGCGGGGTTATGACGCGCTTCATGGGGCGTTTCTGTATAGAGGCGTCTCCAGTCACCCTGCAGTCAAAACTCTGACCTGCTAAAATACCTGACATAAGACGAATCGTTGTTCCACTGTTTCCTACATCCAGTATATCGTTAGGGCTTTTAAGTCCATGAAGACCTTTTCCCAAAATTACAATGCGGTCTGGTTGATTATCAATTTCAATGCCCATTTGACGGAAACAGGAAATAGTGGAGAGACAGTCCGCTCCTTGAAGAAAATTTGTAATCTCTGTGGTACCCTTCGCAAGAGAACCGAACATCACTGCACGGTGAGAAATTGATTTATCTCCCGGCACGGAAATCTCACCGCGCAAGGGAGTAGATTTTTCGATATTCATAGTTTTATATTCCTTTCTCAGTTCGTCTCCCATACCTGATAACGGTGCTGACGAAGAACCTCGGCAGCCGTCTTTGTAGTGGTTTCATCATAAAACTCGATGCGCAGCACGCCCTCTTCAAATTCCCGGTTGTGGACGATGCCGATGTTTTTTATGCTGATGCTATTGACAGCAAGAATTGTGGCAATCGTGGCGATGGCGCCGGATTCGTCAATGACATCACAGTAAATACGGTAGGATTTCTTGATGGTACCCAGAGAAGCGGAGGGAAAAGAATTTCGGTAATCCCTTGATTCTTCAAACATGCGGTAGATGGGAAGCCCCTCTTCCTTTTGCATGTGTTCTCTGGCCTGTGTCAAAAGGCGAATGAACTCGTCCATGACCTGGGAAATATTATCATGATTGTAAAGGCAGATCTGTTCCCACATTTCTGGAGAAGAGGAAGCGATCCTGGTAATATCTTTGAAGCCGCCTGCGGCAATCAGTTTCATGTGTTCCTCGGAGGAATCCAGATTATGTACGGTGTTCACCAGAGCGGAAGCGATCACATGAGGCAGATGGCTGACCGCAGCGGTAATAAAATCATGTTCCCGGTAATCCAGAATTAGGGGAATGGCGCCAAAGGAGGCAGCCAGATCCCGGTATCTTTCCACCCATTCTTTCGGAACATCGGGGGAGGGGGTCAGAATATAATAAGCATTCTCAAACAGATGGTCGGTGGCGTTGGCAAGCCCTGTTTTTTCGGAACCGGTCATGGGATGGCCTCCGATAAACTGAGCATTCAATCCCAGGCGGTCCACCGCCTCATGAATGTTTGTCTTCACACTGCCTACGTCCGTCAGGACACAGTCTGGATTGATGACGCCTTTCAGCTCTTCCAGCGCTTTGATATTATTTCCCACAGGGGCGCAGAGGAAGATATAATCGCACTCGGTAAATTTCGGATCGTGGGTAGAGGCACATACCTCATCGATCAATCCCTGAGAGAGAGCGGCATCGGTGGTAGCTTTCGTTCTGGTATAAGCATAAATTTTGCAGTCCCCCTGAATTTTTTTCAAGGTTTTAGCCATAGAACCGCCGATCAGGCCAAGACCGACAAAACCATAAATAAATTGTTTCATAATTAAGACACTCCATTTCGATTATGCAAAGAACACGCTCCATTCTACTATGAATCTGAAGGGCTGTCAAACGGGGAAGGGGATGTCTTTTCGCCTGCCGCGTTTGAAATTTGTAATCAGTAGAATAAGAAGAGAGAGCAGACTGACCAGCGCTCCTGCAGTAAGACCGGGAACGTGATAGGTCAGCGTGATCGAATGTTCTCCCTCCGGCACTCGAAAACCGATCAGATTATCGCACAGCAGCAAGGTTTGCGTGGGTTCTCCGTCAATTGCTGCCGTCCATCCGCCATCCTGGGTGATCGTAGCGCAGATCAGACCTTCGGATGGCATGGAAATGATACCTTCCACTTCCGTATCTCCTGCGGAAGTAATATTCAAAGAAGAAGAGCGAAGAGAGGTGATCGCCTGCTGCCATACGTCGTTGTGGAAGAGATAGAGATGGATTCCGCAGGAACCGCTCATCGAGCCGGATACGCGCATGGTAACAGAAAGACGGGTGCCTGCAGGAAAGGTACCAATATAGGCGTGATTGTCGGTTGGAACATCCATAGTCTAGCTGCCGCCATCCCAGAGAACCAGGATATCACCGGATTCGAATCCCTGCTGGAGAAAAACATCGCCCTCCGATGGTACCGTGTATTCGTAGGAGAAGACTGCCTCCCGGTCAGGGTTTGTCCGTGCATAATAATCTTTGCCAGTCTGGGGATCCGTTTCCACAATGACATATTTCAGCTTACTGGAATCGGCTTCCCATTCCTGAAAGACATCCTCCGGAATGCCGCTCATCCTCCGGATCAGCTCATTTTGATGAACCAAACTCCGGGAAGCGTCACCCTCTATTTGCAGATCAGCCAGGTCATCAGAAACGGAAAACGCCAGAGCCAGGGCGTCCGGATTTTCCCACACATCATATTCTCCTCCGGTTTCTAATAAACGGTATCCGGTTACATTCCCGTCCAGCGTCCCGTCAAAATCCAGAATATACCGGATGCCGAGAAGGCTGGATATAACGGGAGAATCGGGCTGATAGATCAGACTCAGGTTTTCCGTATAGTGGGGCAGACCAAGATAAGACAGATAGCGGTAGGCAGAATCCTGCATGGTCGAGGAAAAATAAGTGATTCCCTTATAACCTCCAATGACAGAACAGTTGTGGGTTAAAAGACGGTTCCCATCTATCCGGTAAAAATCATCTTCTCCACAGGCCCACTCCTTGCCGGCGGACGATACCAGGGGATAACTTAGGGGAAGAAGGTCCCCGGGGCAGTAGGCGATCTCGGCCTTATTTTCACAGATGGTCTGAAGAAAGGAGGCGCCGCTGTCTGCGATCTGTATTACAGATAGAAGCAAGGCAAAAACCAGAGACAGACGACGGCCGATCAATCTTTTGGAGGAAGTAGAATATAGCAAAAGAAGAACCGAGAACAGTACAAAAAGAGCGTAGTACCCGGGCAAGACAGTATCGCCGATATCCGTGCGTATCCCCGCATACGCCACAGGAAGGATTCCGCATAAGAGCCCGGCGACGCGACGACGGAGCGTAAGGCCTTCCGGTTTTAAAAA
This sequence comes from uncultured Lachnospiraceae bacterium, assembly GCA_902778245.1. Taxonomy (GTDB): domain Bacteria; phylum Bacillota; class Clostridia; order Lachnospirales; family Lachnospiraceae; genus Merdiplasma. The sequence goes on from CACYXH010000015.1 coordinate 33,835, forward strand.
TCCCTGACAGGAGAGCGCGATCAGAAACAGGGAAAACAAAAACGTCCATCTTCCGGGCAGAAAATGAGGAAAATGAAATCCATGCCAGAGAAAATCCAGGGCATTTAAATTAAGGGAAACCGCCAGAAAAACCAAAAGAGCGCCATTGGCGGCGCGCTCCCGGCGGGGAATAAGGCGATTCAAAAAATAGGGCGGCAATGTGAGAAAGATCACAGTGCCGGTAAAGATGTTCACACCGTTGAAGTCCATTTTAGGCATCTGTCCGGGCATCATCATTTTCAGATAATCGGAGAGCGAACTGTACCATCTCAGGGCAAATGGCAAGGCGTTTGACGCGGCAGTTGTCTGAGAGACGGCCAGTATCACCGGAATCAGAAGAAAGCAGGACAGTCCTCCTGCCAGCAGAGAGTACAGGAAGAAGAATTTCCAGTTCTTTTTATCCCCGGCAAGAAAATATAGGAATAAAAACAGGCAGAGACTGAAGGCAATGCTGAAATTCGAAATAATACAAAGTGCCAGGAGAAGAGCATAAACTCCTTTTCCAGTCCGTTTCAGCCGCTCCAAAGCCAGCAAAACAAGAGGGGTATAGATCAGAAGATCGGTCCACATGATCTGGGAGAAAAATGCCGTCGAAAAACCGCAGAGGCTGTAGGCGACAGCGCCGCTGACCAGGAGCGGCGACTGCTTTCCGGTTTTCCTCTGCAGGAAGGCGGCGCAGGAAGCGGCGCTCAGAGCAATCTTCAGCACGATCAGCAGGTCTGTCAGTACAGAAATGCCGGATACCGGAACCAGGCGATAGAGTGGAAGAAAAATGCTCATACAGTAGTAAGCGCTCTGCGCCCAATTATTGTAACCGAGCGCTCCGTTCCAGGAGTGAAACAATCCTCCCAGGGAGGACAAGTGAGTCTGCCGGAAATATAAGGGCAGGTACTGGTCGTAAAGATCCAGACAGATCAGGGAACTGTCCCCGAAGGGCGCGGCGTGAAAGCGGATCAGCAGCAGAATTCCGATAAAGAATGAAATTAAAAAAGACAATAGACAAGAAAATAAAAAGTTCTTGTGCTTAGTAAAAATGTGCGATTTTATACAAGTAATCGTTTTCATAAGGTCATCTGCATCCCTTCTATGTTAGCTTCATCGTATATTTACTTGCTATTCTAAACGATTCGTGAGCTTCCGTCCATAACTATTTGAAGCACTGCGTTAAATCCTGTGAGCGCTTGGTTCTACATTGTGCATTAGTAAGAGTATAATTATCGTTGGCAATAAATAAGGGAAGCAGAAAATTCCCACTTCCCAATCATACAGTTTTTCTTTATGATGTTAGTTGTCTAGAAAA
>CACYXH010000016.1 GCA_902778245.1 uncultured Lachnospiraceae bacterium
CCGGCGGCGATCAATACAAGATCCGCTTTCACCACTTCCTCGGTTCCTTCCACCGGCATCATCATCATGCGTCCGGTCTTCTCATCTTTTTTGCTCTGAAGTTTCACCAGCTTGGCCTGGCAGATCTCACCGTTTTTGTTCTTCACAAACTCCGTCACGGTAGTGGTGTAGATCCGGGGATCATGCCCCCACAGCGCAATGGCTTCCTGCTGGCCATAGTCGGTCTTGCAGACTCTCGGCCACTGAGGCCATGGATTGTTCTGAGCCCGCTCATCCGGAGCTTTCGGCATCATCTCAAGCTGCGTTACGCTTGCAGCTCCCAGACGGATGCAAGTTCCCACACAGTCATTTCCCGTATCGCCGCCGCCAATGACGATGACATGTTTGCCCTTGGCAGGGATAAATTTCTTATCCGCGAAACCAGAGTCCAACAGGCTCTTTGTGGTGGCGGTCAGAAAATCTACCGCAAAGTAGATGCCTTTCGCATCCCGCCCTGGCACATTAATATCTCTGGGATTGGATGCGCCGCAGGCCAGAACCACCGCGTCGTACTCTTTCATCAGCTTTTCTGCGCTGACGTTCTCGCCCACATTCGCGTTGGTGACGAATTCGATCCCCTCTGCCTCCATCAGTTCCAGGCGGCGGTCGATCACCTTTTTATCCAGCTTCATATTGGGGATGCCGTATCGCAGCAATCCGCCGATGCGGTCATTTCTCTCATAAACCGTCACCTGATGCCCCCGCTTATTCAGCAGCTGGGCTGCCGCCAGTCCCGAGGGTCCGGAACCTACTACAGCGACCCGCTTTCCGGTGCGGACCTGGGGCGGACAGGGTTTCACCAGCCCTGTGGCGTAGGCGTTCTCGATAATCGCCCGCTCATTCTCCTTAGAGCAGACCGGCTCGCCATTGATATTGCAGGTGCAGGCCGCCTCGCAGAGCGCTGGGCAGACTCTGGAGGTAAATTCCGGGAAACAGTGGGTCTTCATCAACCGCTTGTAGGCCTCCTCCCAGTTGCCCAGATAGACCAGATCATTCCACTCCGGCACCAGGTTGTTCAGCGGACAGCCTGAAGCCATTCCGCCGATCATCACTCCGGCCTGGCAGAACGGCACGCCGCAGGCCATACATCTGGCTCCCTGCTCCCGCTGCTTTTCCAGGGGAAGAGGGATATGAAATTCATCAAAGTTTTTGATCCGCTGTTTTGGCGGAATTTCTGCGCTTACTTCTCTCTCATATTCTAAAAATCCAGTTGGTTTTCCCATATGGCTCCCTCCTACTTCCTGGTGTTGGCGTAGAACGCTTCAATCTGCGCCTGCTCGCTGCTCAGTCCTTTTTCCTCCATCTGTACGATCATCATCTGCATGCGTTTATACTCATGGGGAATGATCTTCTTAAACTTCGGCAGATAGGCTTCGAAATTCTCCAGGATCAGTTTTCCTTTTTCGGAATCTGTATAGTTTACGTGATCCTGGATCATTCCTTTCAGCTCAAGGACATCGTATTTTGAGGTGATCTTTTCAATGGAAACCATGTTTTTATTTACCTTTGTGTACAGTTCACTCTCCTCGTCCAGAACGTAAGCGATACCGCCGCTCATACCCGCAGCAAAGTTCTTTCCGGTATGTCCGAGAATTACCACACGTCCGCCTGTCATGTATTCACACCCATGTTCACCGCAGCCTTCTACCACCGCTGTGGCGCCGGAATTACGGACACAGAAACGCTCCCCGGCCACACCATTAATGTAGGCTTTTCCGCTGGTAGCGCCGTAAAGCGCCACATTACCGATAACAATGTTCTCGTCTTCCTTGAACTTAACGCCTTCAGGCGGGTAAACGATCAGCTTTCCGCCGGAAAGCCCTTTTCCAAAGTAATCGTTGCTGTCTCCCACCAGTTCCAGAGTAAGCCCATTCGGGATAAATGCACCAAAACTCTGTCCGCCTGCCCCGTGGCACTTCACCAGATAAGTATCTTCCGGAAGGCCGTCTTTGTACCGCTTGGTGATCTCTGAACCAAAGATAGTGCCCAGAGCGCGGTCGGTATTCTTCACATCGATCTCAATGCTCTTTTTCTGTCCTTTTTCCAGCGCGGGCTGCAGCTTCTTCAGCAAGATTCTTTCATCCACCGTCTTTTCCAGCTGGAAATCGTAAGCCTGCGCCTTATCAAAGGTTACGCTCATACCCGGTTTTGCATAGGGATTATTCAAAATATTGGTCAGGTCGATCTTGTATCCTCTGGGATTGTCCAGAATCTCTTTCTTTTTCAGCAGGTCACTTCTGCCCACCATCTCATCCAGAGTCCGGAAACCAAGTTTCGCCATGTATTCCCGCAGTTCCTGTGCCATAAAGCGCATGTAGTTCACCACATACTCCGGTTTTCCTTTAAAGCGCGCGCGAAGCTCCGGATTCTGGGTCGCCACGCCCACCGGACAGGTATCCAGGTTGCAGACTCTCATCATCACACAGCCCATGGTCACCAACGGGCCCGTAGCAAAACCAAATTCTTCCGCGCCAAGCAATGCGGCAATTGCCACATCACGGCCGCTCATGAGTTTTCCGTCCGTCTCGATCCGGACTTTATTTCTCAATCCGTTTTTGATCAGAGTCTGATGGGTCTCCGCCAGACCAAGTTCCCAGGGCAGTCCCGCGTTTTGGATCGAACTCTTAGGTGCCGCTCCTGTTCCTCCGTCATAACCTGAGATCAGGATAACCTGAGCGCCGGCTTTCGCCACGCCGGCAGCTACCGTACCTACGCCGGCCTCAGAAACCAGCTTCACGGAAATGTTGGCCGCCCGGTTCGCGTTCTTCAGATCATAGATCAGCTGCGCCAGATCCTCGATGGAATAAATATCGTGATGAGGCGGCGGTGAGATGAGGCTCACGCCCGGCGTAGAGTATCTGGTCTTGGCGATCCAGGGATAAACCTTCTTGCCGGGCAGATGTCCGCCCTCGCCGGGTTTTGCTCCCTGAGCCATCTTTATCTGGATCTCCTGGGCGCTCACCAGATATCTGGAAGTCACGCCAAAACGTCCGGAAGCCACCTGCTTGATGGCTGAACACTTATTCTGTCCTTCAGGGCCGCCCTCCAGACGCTCCAGCGTCTCGCCGCCCTCACCGGTGTTGGACTTTCCGTGAAGGATATTCATGGCGATGGCCAGCGTCTCATGAGCCTCCTGAGAGATCGAACCGTAGGACATGGCTCCCGTTTTAAATCTGCGGACAATAGAATCCACACTCTCTACTTCCTCCAGGGGCACTCCCTGCTCCGGATAAACGAAATCCATGGTGCTTCTGATATAGCCGGATTCCTCCCGGTCGATCATAGCGGTATATTCCTTGAACATCTGATAGTCGCCGCGCTTCGTGGACTCCTGCAGCAAATGGATGGTCTGAGGATTGTAGCGGTGTTTCTCCCCGGCGCTGCGGGAAATGTGGTGTCCCACGCTGTCCAGGGTCAAATCCTCCTGCAGTCCCAGCGGATCAAACGCTTTTTTGTGACGCTCCGCCACATCTGCTTCAATGTCCGCCATGGTGATGCCGCTGATGCGGCTCACAGTGTTAGTAAAGTATTTATCAATTACCTCTTTGCTGATACCGATCGCCTCGAAAATCTGAGAACCCATATAAGACTGGATCGTGGAAATACCCATCTTGGAAGCAATCTTCACAATGCCGTCCACCACAGCCTGATTATAATCATTGACTGCCGCGTAATAATCTTTCTGCAGCATATCCGTGTCGATCAATTGATGAATGGTATCCAGTGCCAGATACGGATTGATGGCGCTGGCTCCATAACCCAGCAAGGCAGCAAAATGATGCACGTCTCTGGGCTCACCGGATTCCAGGATCACGGAGATGGATGTCCGTTTCTTCGTCTTTACCAGATGCTGATGCACCGCGGAGACCGCCAGCAGAGACGGGATCGGCGCCTGGAATTCATCCACGCCTTTATCCGTGAGGATCAGCAGATTTGCGCCTTCCCGGTACGCACGGTCCACATCCAGGCAGAGACGATCCAGCGCTTTCTCCAAACTGGTATTTTTATAATAGGTAATGGAAATATCTTCCACCTTGTAACCAGGGATCTCCATGTTGCGGATCTTCAGCAGGTCTGTGTTGGTCAAAATCGGATTCTCAATCTTGATCACATTACAGTTCTCCGGTTTTTCCTCCAGAAGATTTCCCTCTTTGCCGGTGTAGACCGTCTTAGAGGTAACGATCTTCTCCCGGATCGCGTCAATGGGCGGATTCGTTACCTGAGCAAACAGCTGCTTAAAGTAGTTGAACAGAGGCTGATGGCAGGAAGAGAGCACCGCCAGAGGCGTATCAATGCCCATTGCACTGGTTCCCTCGCTGCCGGTAGCCGCCATATTCAGGATGGACATCCGGTAATCCTCATAGTTGTAACCGAAAGCCTTCATCAGCCGCATTCTCTGTTCCGGCGTGTAAGTCTCCACCTTTTTGTTAGGGATTTTCAGATCCTTCAGCTTCACCATGTACTGATCCAGCCACTCGCCGTAAGGCTGATTATTCGCGTATTTTAATTTCAGTTCATCATCATTGATGATCTTGCCCTGAACCGTATCCACCAGAAGCATTTTCCCCGGATGCAAACGCTCTTTCAAAACAATTTTCGCCGGATCAATATCCAGCACGCCAACTTCGGAGGAAAGGATCACATAACCGTCATCCGTCACATAATAGCGGGAGGGGCGCAGACCGTTGCGGTCCAGAACGGCACCCATAATATCGCCGTCAGTAAACAGGATAGAAGCCGGGCCGTCCCACGGTTCCATCATGGTAGCGTAGTACTGGTAGAAATCCCGTTCCTTCTGATTCATCACATCATTGTTCGCCCATGGCTCCGGAATAGTGATCATCACCGCCAGCGGCAGGTCCATGCCGCTCATGGTAAGAAATTCCAGAGTATTATCCAGCATGGCAGAGTCGGAACCTTCCGCATTGATCACCGGAAGGATCTTATGCAATTCCCCTTTAAAATAGTGGGAAGCCATGGTCTCTTCCCTGGCCAGCATCTTATCCGCATTTCCACGGATGGTATTGATCTCGCCGTTATGTACCATAAAGCGGTAGGGATGCGCCCGCTCCCAGCTGGGATTGGTGTTGGTGCTAAATCTGGAGTGCACCAGGGCAATGGCGGAATCATAGTCCGCGTCCTGCAGATCCATAAAGAAGGTACGGAGCTGTCCCACCAGGAACATTCCTTTATAAATAATGGTACGGCTGGACATGGAGACCACATAGGTAGTGTCGTTAGACTGCTCAAAACATCTGCGGGCCACATACAGCCGCCGATCAAAGGGCAAGCCCTTTTCTATATCCTGAGGTTTCTCAATAAACGCCTGCATAATGCAGGGCATCTTTTCCAGTGCTTTGTGTCCCAGCACTGCTGGATCTGTGGGAACCTCTCTCCAGCCAAGGAACTTCAGGCCTTCTTTTTTCACGATGCTCTCAAACATCTTTTTCGCCTGACCCTGCTGAAGTACGTCCTGGGGAAAGAAAAACATACCGATACCGTACTCCCTCTCCTCACCTAACCGGATGCCCAGTTTTTTACAGGTTTTTGAGAAGAACTTGTGGGAGATCTGAAGCAGGATACCCACACCGTCGCCGGTCTTTCCCTCTGCGTCCTTGCCGGCTCGATGCTCCAGGTTCTCCACGATGCTCAGAGCATTCTCCACCGTGCGGTGCGTCTTTAACCCCTTCACATTCACCACCGCGCCGATACCGCAGTTGTCATGTTCAAATTCAGGTCTGTATAAGCCTGTGTAATTATTTGTACTCATACACCAGTTCCTTTCCTGTTTTTTTAATTATATGAGACGATAAAGTTCAGCCGCTCCGGGCCATCCACACGTCAGCTCCGTTGTAATGGTGAACCTTTAATAAAATTTCCATACGCGGGCGTACCGCATAAAAAAAGGAATCTACGGGCTAAGCCTGCAGACTCCTTCGTCTCAAATCTTGCTCTACATTATACTTTCTTTTCTTAAAAATTACAAGTCCTTTTTTTAAAGAAATTATGTTTATCTTTTCTCTCCTGGTTCATAATTATGCGGGGGATTTTTGCGATTATAATCTATTAATTTCTTGATTTTAGCAAAATTTTGCGATATAATATTGGAAAATGGAGGTGGTCATTATGATTTACAGGCCAATGTATGTAAATAGAATCATGAGATATACAGATACGCCATTTGTGAAAATTCTCACTGGTATTCGCCGCTGTGGCAAATCCACGATTCTGCTTATGATTATGGATAATCTTCGGGAGCGCGGCATCCCGAAAGAACGAATCGTCAGTTATCGCTTTGACTCTATGGAATACGAGGACATGACTTCAAAACAGATGTACACCGAGCTGAAAAGCCGCCTGTCCCCAAATGGAAAAACCTACCTTTTTTTGGACGAAGTGCAGGATATTGACGGTTGGGAAAAGGTTGTAAACTCCCTTGCATCGGATTTTGATGTGGATATCTATGTGACCGGTTCAAATTCTCGAATGATGTCCGCTGAACTTTCTACCTATCTGACCGGACGGTATGTTTCTTTCAGAATCTACACACTGTCCTTTGCCGAGTACCTCACGTTCAAAGAGCAGTATGCCCCGCTCAATGATATTCGCCTAGAGCTAGACGCTTATATCCGTCTTGGCGGTTTTCCCGCAACGCACACGCACGAATATTCGCAAGACGAGATTTACACCATTGTCCATGACATTTATAGCGCCACCATTTTTACTGACATTGTAAAACGAAATCAGATTCGCAAGGTAGACCAGTTGGAACGCATTGCAAAATACACATTTTCCAATGTCGGCAACACATTCTCCGCAAAATCCATTGCCGATTATCTGAAATCTGAGCACCGCAGTTTGGATAACGAAACGGTATATAGCTATTTAGAAAAACTGGAAAAAGCATTTTTGCTGCACCGCTGCTCCCGCTACGATCTGCGTGGCAAGGAGTTCTTAAAAACACTGGAAAAATTCTATCTTGCAGATACCTCTCTGCGGTACAGCGTCCTCGGCTACGATGATGACACGGTTGCTGCCGCACTGGAAAATGTAGTGTATTTGGAACTCTGCCGCCGTGGTTATACGGTTCATGTTGGAAAATTCGGTGACACCGAAATTGATTTTGTCGCAACCCGCAGGAACGAAAAAATCTATGTTCAGGTAACGCAGGAGATTTCCTCTGAAAAGACTGAAAAACGTGAGTACCAGCATCTACTTGAAATTCAGGACAACTACCCGAAATATGTACTGCGAACGGACGTGTTCACCGGCGGCAATTATGAAGGCATCAAATCTATGCATGTGGCAGATTTTCTTCTCAGTGACGAGTATTGAAGATCCTACTCCCGTTCCAAGGATCTCATCAGATTCTGCAAAAACTTGTAAAATGCAGTTGCAATTCTCTGCATTTTTGCTCTGCAACTTTCTGTAATTTTATTTTACACTAAACAATGAAGTATCCTGCGGCCCTCTCCGGTTTTCTTATCTTGTCCGCATCTTTTCCTATGCGAAATTGTTCTCTGGTGATGGGCTTGGTGGACAGATCAAAGAACTCTCCTTCACCTGCCATCATACAGAATACTTCCAGAGACTGCCTTGTTTCCGGTTTCGGATAGATCTGCGCCATGTATAGATTTTTCTCAAATATCTCATTCAGCTTCTCTGAGCCAATACTTTCGATGCTTCCCTGGATAGAGATCGCCTTTTTGTGTATGAAAGTCCTTCTCCCCAGCTATGCTGGGGAGAATAGTGTAAGTGGAGACGGTGAGGATATTAATTGAAAACCTCCTATGATATATTGAGAATGGTGTCGCAAGCCAAACTCAAACATCAAAAATACTCTTATCCTCTGTGATATGTCCATCACAGATCTTAATAATACGCTCACATTGCGCTGCAAGGTTGTCATTATGAGTTACCATAACGATGGTCTTGTCCTCTTTCCAAATCTGTTTTAATAGACCCATAACAATCTGCCCATTTTTCTGATCCAGCAAACCTGTCGGTTCATCAGCAAATATTACTTCCGGTTCGTTGACAAGGGCTCTGGCAATTGCTACACGTTGTTTTTCTCCACCGGAAATATTACGCACACACTTATCCAATAACTTTTCGATTCCTAAACATTCCAAAATCTTTTCGATTCTATATCTCATTTCCTTTCTGCTGCAAACGTTATTATAAATTAGGGGAATCTCCACATTTTGGAAAACTGTATAATCCTGAATAAGGGCGAAATCTTGCAGGATAAAGCCAAAATGTTTGTTTCTGAAACAAACACGTTCCCTCCGTGACATACTGAAAATATCTGCCCCCTCATACTCGTACCGGCCATGGGCAGGTTGCAGAATTGCCCCCATTATACTAAGCATGGTTGATTTGCCAGATCCCGAGGGGCCAATGACAGCATTTAAGCTTCCTTTATCAATTTTTAAATTGATATCATGGAGAACCGGTGTAATAACAGAGTTTTGAGAATAACTGTGCGAAATATGCATTAAATTAATCAAAATTTGTTTCCTTTCTCAATAAAAGATATAGGTCCTCTATATTCATTTTAACTAGCGGTAATGCAGGGAGCAAAACGAGAATGACACCGGTTAGTAACTTCGTTGGCCATAAGACATTTTGTTCCCTGAGCAAAAGTTCGCATATGCCATAATCCAAAACAAACATTATAAAAAAAGGAAAGTCTAGTCTTATAAATAGGTCGAAAATTGTTGAGCCATATAGCAGATGAACCGCAATCTCTTTTTTATGCTTGTTCACAAATTGCAGTAACATAGAAACAATAGTTACCGATGTAAGCAAAAACATAAGCACAACAAAACACATACTAATGCCTATAAGCTCCAGATTATCCTCCATGATGTAGGCGATCTGTTCTTTCATACTGCGAAAATTATAGTCGGGATGCAACTGCTGCAATTCATCTTGTATCGCATCTTTTGTCTTCCGATCTGCATTGATATATAGATTATTAAAAAACACACCGTCCCATTGTTCAACTATATAGCCCATGGGGATGACAATATATTGATCTAACCAGATAGCGTTTCCCGACCACTTTGGATTCAAATAAAAAGTATGCGGGCTTAAAAATCCAATCACCTGATATTGATTATCTATGATCTGATTTAATGTAATCTCTGCAGCGTAATCGTTTCCCATGAGAATAGGAATATATCCATCCTCTGTCAGCATATTCTCATACTCGCTCGCAGTGAACAGCCTTCCATCTGAAACTGACCATGAAAAAAATTCAGAAAAATAATCTGTTATAAACAGTGTTTGATATTCTCTTAATTTATTTTGCGGGTCAGAATAAGAGAAAGAATCCCCATGATCTACAAAGTCTTCTAGCATAATGGACGAGTCATCAAAAGAAAAACATTTCCCTCCGGTCCTCTCGTATATATTTTTTTCAATTTCCTGATTTCCTTCCGGCACATAATAAACATCATTATTTATCAAATACCATGTCGTGTCCTGAACCATTGAGATTACTTCCAGTTCTTTTTTAAATTCTGACCATGGGGAATAAAATACCCCGGCATACTGCTGAAGGAACATCACGACTAAAATCTGAATGTTCAAAACAAAATATAATTTCTTTTGTTTCCAAATATCCCGAAATCCTAATTTTAATTGAGTACTTATTCTTCGCATACTCAAATGAACTCTTTATGATAAACCCTTTCACAATTAAGCACACATCCTGTAACATACAATAAAACAGACAGTTCCACTTTTATCATCATGGGACACCGAAGTTGAATATGCATAAGCAGCATACTCTTTTGCAGCAAATATTCCAAACCGTTTCCGCAAAGAAAAACGGCTATCATCAAAACCATAAAACCTATATTAATTCTCAAACATATTTCTATTTTTGATGCACCATAGAAATGGCGAATCGACCATTCTTCGTACTTTGCCTGAATCCAGTAATCTAGAATATTCCATACATCAAGGATAAGCAGCCCAAGAACTAAACCAAACACAAAAACAAGGGTAGTAGAATTATCTGGCGCACTACTTGAAATCTGAAATGTTTCATCTGATACCACTTGTTGAGTAGTCAGGCTAGCTCTGCTCTTTTGCAAATCAATTACTGCCCAACTTGTATATGCGACAGCAGTAATAACAGAATAGAACATGATGAGAATAAACGCATTTGTAAACAAATATCTTGTTTTTTTACAGAAACTATTCATTGTATATAACTATGATACTTGTAACATGTTTTTAATGGGTTATTTGTTTTACTTGCACTAACGTGAGTTCCATTCCACCCCGTTTTCCATCCACTATCATATGATCCCTCCTGGATTCTAACTCTGGCACCTCTGTATCCGCTCTCATTATAAGCCCAGGCCTCAATTCCTGTTGTTATGTTACTCCAAGTATAATATCCGTAAAGAGTTTCGCCAACCACAGGTGTTACACAAGCCAAAGAAGATGCCATTATCAGCGCTACTATAGATTTTCATAGTTAACCTCCTAACTCTAGATAAATATTCTAATTTTTATCAGTTCTTTTTTGCTTTAATTACCTCTGGAATCTTAGGGTCAAATAACCCCGGCACCATACATTTTCCCACTGCTTTTCCGCCCAAAAACACGGCAAAATCACCTAATTCTTTTATAATGACTTTTTTTACAGATTTATCTTTCATCTTCACCACCTCCTCCCATTTCAACTCGTAAAACTATTGATACTGCATTTTCATAATATCTCTGTATCTATATGGTTTTATCTCGAACTAATTATATCAATTCCAAGAATTACTTTATAAAAAATGAACAAGCAGAAAAATATCAGTAAAAAGCGTTTTTATTTTTTGATAGAAAACGAAAATTACGTCATTAACGTATCATGTTTCTTAAATTTATTTTATTGGATTGACTTTATATCTATGAACTATATATAATATTTCGTAAAGGGGGATTGGGTGATGATTTATTTATTGATCTACTGTTTGAACGCGCTTGTTTACTTATTGCCCCTTTTAACTTTTCTCCCTTTCCATATTTCGCTGCTCAACAAGATCAGCATATACATTATTATACTTGGCAATATTTTCATAATGGTTTACTGTATTGGCAACATAGGTGTCGTTTTCCTCCTACTGTCTGTCAGTCTCTTTCTAAGCTTTCTCGACACCCACAGATTGCGCAATGTATGTCTATTTTTTGCTTCGTATATGTTTTGTGTATTTTGGGATAATTTATTTACTGTTTTATGGAATATTCTGGGATTTCCAATCACAGATATTCTCAGGCAGAATACCGCGCTATATATTACTTACACTGTACTATATACCCTGTTGCTTTTCCTCCTCAGCAAACTACTTGTTTGGGGAATCCACAAAATAATCATCCCAAAAAACTATGCTGTGATTCCAAAAGAAGTCTGGGGGGCTATTTTCATCAATCTCCTTATTTGTCTGATTATTTTCGTTTTTAATATAGTTGTTGGAGAGCGAATTGGATATAATAAGAATATCATTGTGTTCAACTGCATTCTCTTCGGTTTTTATATGATGGTATCCACTATATCAATCCTTAATTCCATAAAAACATACATAGTAAAATCAGATATGCAATCTAAGCAGGATGCATACGATACGCTTCAAAAATATACCCAACAAATTGAAACTATGTATTCTGACATTCGGTCTTTCAAGCACGATTATCTTAATATAATGGCTTCCATGTCAGGCTTTATTGAAGAAGGCGATATGAGTGGACTAACACAGTACTTTTCAAAGAGTATTGTTCCTCTTAGTTCTCAGATAAATAAAAGCAATTATAAACTCAATCAGCTTATGAACATTAAAATTTCTGAAATAAAAAGTATTATTTCAGCAAAGATAACTTATGCTCATGAAATAGGTGTTGAAGTAAATGTCGAAATTATCGATCCCATCTACACTATTCCAATGGGGACTCTTGATCTGGCAAGAGTTCTGGGGATTTTTCTTGATAATGCAATAGAAGGAGCCCTAGAAACAGACACCCCCACAATATCATTTGCCATGATCAACAATATAGGCTCTGTTACCATTATCATTTTAAACAACTATATCAAGCACAACATCCCTTATTATGATCTCAAAAAAATTTCCATCTCTACTAAAGGAAAGAATCGAGGAATCGGATTACATAATGCGGAGAATATTTTATCTAAATATCCTAATATCGTTCATGATACAGAAATGAAAGACCATGAATTTATTCAGCGTCTGGAAATTTTCAAATAGCCCACCTTGTCTTTATATGTTGCAGAATTAATGTAACCACCTCAAACAGAGCGGCAAGTGTTATCAGGTCTCTTATTTGGGAACAACAAATAGCGGTCATCATGTAAGAAAATACAAGAATACAGGAACAATATTTCTGAGATATTCGATTTGACTGGCCAATGGGATTATTCTCTGTTCCTTGTGGTGACAGCCAATACGTTATTATAATTAATATAATAAACAGAACCACAGTCTGCAGGATATTTAAAGTTAGCATTTCGCTGATCTTTACTCCGCCAATAACCATACATCCCGTTCCAATCAAGCATCCTATACTGCTTTTCAAGTGTATGCCTCCGGATACCATCCTGAAAATGCCAAAGACTAACATAAAGATCAACGTTTCTGTCAAAATCGATAAATACAATGCCAAAAGCAGAATGAGGCCAATCATACATACATCATGCAGCAGAACTTCAATTCCCAGCTTCATTTTTGCAAGTTCAATTTCTTCACGGGTTATGAATTTAGCAAAGTATTGTGTAATTTTATCTGCAATGTCTTCCAAAATCATTTTCACCTCATGATGTTGAATTATATCTTATCGTCCGTCTTTATAAATAAAACTAGAATAAAAAGGGAAATATGAAATCATCTTCGTTTTAGGAAGACAGAAATTATGCAAATTGCTACATTTATTATATTGTCTTGCAACAAAAATAATATACGGTATAATGAATTTATAATATTGAATATTTAAGGGAAAGGTTATTATGCTCGACATCTATATTTGTGAAGACAATGAACAGCAGTTAAAGCTGTTTGAAAAATACGTTCGTGATGTGATAATGATTGAAGAATTGGATATGCATATATGCGCTTCCTCTAAAAATCCGTATGAAATAATTGATCATGTCAAGACTGCCAAAAATCTAGGTTTATTTTTCTTGGATATTGATTTGAACTCCTCCATCAATGGCCTTCAATTAGCACAGGAAATCAGAAAATATCAGCCCCGATGTTTTATTATTTTTATTACATCTCACTCCGAAATGAGTTTTCTTACCTTTCAATATAAAGTCGAGGCGCTTGATTACATCATTAAAGATAATTTTTCAAAAATTCACGAAAAAATTCATGAATGTATGCTCAATGTTAACGAAAAGTATTCATCTGTCAATAATCATATAAATAAGGTATTTACTATAGCGCTAGGAGATAAAAATCTCAATATTGATTTTGATAATATACTCTTTTTTGAAACATCCTCTAATATTCACAAAATTATCCTTCACGCTAAAAATCGTATGATTGAGTTTTCCGGTCAACTGAAGGATGTTCAAGCTCAGTTGGACAGCAGGTTTTACAGATGCCATCGTTCCTACATTGTAAACAAGCACAACATCAAAGAAATCGATTTCAAGCAGAGTATAGTTTATATGACAAATGGTGAAACATGCCTGTTATCCGTTCGGATGAAAAAAGGTCTTAAACATTGAGGTTCTATTTACCGTACCACTGCTTCTACCGGACATTCCCAATAACAGTTTTCGCAGTGCAGGTGCGCTTCTGCTCCACCACATACGCAATTGCGATTCCCCCAATGCAATATAGAAATGGGGCTGTTGCAAAAAACTGGTAAGGAGTTTCGCATATCCATATGTACGCATCTAATGTCACAAACAGCAAGCGAACATAGGATAACGGAACTCCGTTAGCCAATATTTTGCAACGGCCCCACCTTTTTTATATCTGAACATTAAACAGGTTTCTCAGCTGATTTGCAATGTCATCGCTGTCCGCCTTAATAAAGGCTGCCTCGTTAATATTAGAAAGTTTTTCCAGCTCCCCGGTGTTGTCGTAATTGTAAGCGATAGAATAGATCGGCACCTGGAGACCGCCCACGATTCCTGTGATCCGATCCAGGGTATAACCCTCATTCTGATCGCCGTCCGTGAGCAGAAACAGCATCAGTTTCGCATCCGGCACTTCTTTCGCTTTCTCTTCCAGCATCTGCAGCCCGGTCAGCGCCGCATCATAGGTGGCGGTGGATCCGGAAGCGGACAGTCCCTTCACCTCCCCGGAGAAGTAAGCTCTCTGGGTAGCGTCAAACTGCGCGATGGGCAGATTGATCTTGACCCTGCTGGAATAACTGATCAGCCCCACATAGTGTTCCGATCCGATATAGGTAGACGCATTGACCAGGGATCGTTTCAGTGAATTGATGGGTTCTCCGTCCATAGAACCGGAAACATCCGCCACAAACACCGCAATGATGGGTTTTCCACCGTTCTTGTTCTGCTTCCATACCTTCTGTGCGGCCAGATATCCGGCGCCGTCCAGCCCCGCGTTTCCCGGGTCATAATCATCATGCAGATTAAACCCTTTCTGGGAAGCCAGCTTCTGGCTCTTCTCATTCTGGCAATACTCCACAAACAGCTTTGCGGCTTCCTTCTCTTCCTCACTGCAGTAATCGAAAGTGTAGACCGGATGGTCATGCCGGATACCTGCCGGAATATACTCATATCCCTTAAGCTCCGGTGTGTTTACATAGGCCTGCTCTTCCATAACCATGGCATTGATAATACCTTTCGCAGCCTTATTTCGAAGCACTGCGGTGGTGTAGGCCGCCGTAGGCGCTACTTTCTGATAGTCCGTCAGTTTTTCTACCGCCTGCTGGGAAAGAGGATCGTTCTCATCAAAAGATTTCAGCATCTCTGCCAGAATATTAAGGCCGGTGGAGGAGGTATAGGGATTTGTGTAAGCAAACACCAGATCCTGGTTGATGGTTGCCTCCAGCACATTTCCCACGGTTGCCTCTTTGTATTTTTCAATAAATTTGTCATAGACGTCTTTTTTGATCAGAATACCCGCCGTATTCCCCGCGATGCGATCCGTCAGCTTCTCTATACCCACACCGGAAGAGCGCAGCATCTCCCCCCAGGCGTAATTGCTGGGAGCAAAAACCTGCGGCCGGTACCCGCCGGAAACGATATAGGTAAGTCCTTCACCGGAGGTGATCTTCCGCACAGATACGCTTACCGTCTTATTCCCAATTTTGTAACCTTCCTTATTGAAATCTTTTGCCACCAGATTCATCCAGTCATCCGGCGCCTCGGCGCTCATCTCCGTTGCAGCCGCAATCTCAATATCAATGTCTCCGCTGCCCGTCACCGTCAGAGGGAATGTACTGATATCCGCCAGGGCATCCGCCTCGGAAATCTCGTCCGCGTCAATATCCAGCGTGGGATTTTGCTCTGTCGTCACAGCCACCTTTTTCATCAGGGAGGAAAGTTCCGCCTGTGCATCTTCATAAGAGAGCGCATCTTTTCTGTCCTCGTTCTCCGTTCTGGTTCCGCCGCTGCACCCGGAAAATGAGCAGGCCATGACCACAGCTAACCCTATACTCGCACACTTCTTTGCAAATCTCGTCTTCATACTAATCCTCCTTTATCGAATCCAGAAGCAGTTTCTTGTAAAGTTCCAGAGAATAGGTGTCCTGGGAGGAGGCCCCCTGTCTGTTCAGAAATTCCGTCAGTGCAAACACGAATTCCTTCGTTTGCGTGAGCTGCTCCTGATTAGCGTCACGGCACTCTTCTATCAGTTTCTCCAATCTCGCAGCGTCTTCCTGTGAAGCGGGATCGTATACCGTCATATAGTTGAGTACTTTTCGGATGTTCCTGCAGATATACTGTTCCACCTGATCCAATACCTCCTCGGTATCGCCAAGCGTGCTTGCCTGATTGCTGGTAAGAAGATTTGCCAGCCGCTCCTGATAGCTGTCCATCTGACGCATCTGAGCCACCAGGCCTCCAATGGCATCCTGAAGCGCCTTCCATTTTCCGGAAGCATTCTCTTTCAGCAACTCCCGCACTTTTACGTCCGTAAGACGTCCGTTCACCGGGAGATCCGCCTCCAGCTTCTTTCTACCGGCGCTTTGTTCCCTCTCTCTTAACTGATTTTCCCTCTCCTCTTTTTTCGCAGCATTCTTTTTGCGGGCGTCCCGCAGGGATAAGATCAGGAGTAATACCACCAGAGCCGCCTCAGCAATAAGGCCCCCCTGGTAGAATCCCCGGTAAGAACGGATCCCTATGCTGATCACCACGGAATCCTTTGACAGCACCAGCATGAGAATGCCGATTCCCACGATCACCAAGAAAACCGATATCGTAATCCTGAGTTTTCTCATTTGTCTACCACCTCTCCCCGTCTTCTGTAAACCTCTGTCGAAGGAAACGCCTTGATCAGAGTTTCCTTAAATTTTTCCATCAGAAACGCTTCCTGTGCCTTGGCGTTCTGTTTCCACGCAGCTCCTGCATATTCCATGGACTGCAGGATTTCTTTCGTCAGCTGAATATCGGTCAGTACCTGAGCCAGTTCCTGTTCCAGAACCATAAGGGTTGTCCGGATACGTAAGACGCGCTCCTCCAAAGCACATCCATTCTCTCCGTCAATCCGTTGTATGATCTCCTCCAGTTCTGTTTTTGTCGTTTCGATACGCTGCTTTAAATTCTCCCGGCAGGACAACTGATATTCTACTTTTATCTGCAGTAATCCCAGTTCCCGCGCCAGCTGCTCTCCATTCATCTGCTGCAGTTGCAAGGCCAGTGCTGTTCCCTCTCTGGTCAGCTGCTCCAATTGTTTTGGATATTCCCTGGCTCTATCCTGCAGCGTCATGCTTTTTTGCACATATAATTTTTTTTCAAGTTCCGTCATCTCGCCTTATCAACCGCCGTTTCAACAATTAATGGCAGTATGTTCCCTCTACATAGCGCAGAATGTCACGCAGACTGCCATCCGAATTTTTCTCTGATAAATACGCCCAAAACGGCGCATAGCCTACATCCTCGCTTGTAAACGGTTCGCACTTTGATATCAGCTTGCTGTGGAACATGGCGACTTCGTAGCCGACATTCCACCTTGTATGTGATAAACTTTTACTGTCCATTTGGATCGCCTCCTATTCTTTGAGATTGCTCGCAACACCTTTCTCATTGTATCATAGGAGACTTTTTTATTGTTTATCCTTAAAAGCTTCTTTGCAAACTGACGATTATCTGTCTCACGTCGTCATCTAAAATATCTACTCCCTCAAACTCGCTGGAATCGGTAATTAGGTCAATGCTGGCACTTGCCGAATCGGAAACAGGCATGAAAATTTTTGTGTGGGTCCAATATACAGGCTTAGATGCCATTTCTTCTTTATATGAGATTGCGAAACAGTCTGTTCCACAAATATTTACACTAAGATCGGTTGCATCTTCATTGTACATTCTACTCGTAACACAGGATGTGTACGCATCTTCATCTTTGTAATAGAGAACGATTGATGGTTTTGAGCCGTAATCATCTTGACTTGTACCGTCCTTGATAACGTATACCCCGTCGTATATTGATGTAAATACCTGCCACTCATCCGGAACGATGATTGAAAAGAGATGAATCCGCCGATTCCTCTCCTGACAGTGAGCCGGAGTTGCGTCCATTTTCTTCTACAATATCTTTAATGATCTGCTTTACTTCACCGGAATCCGGATCGAAACTCTGCCGGTTTCCTTTTTTCACAAATATCTTAATCTGGAGACTCTCCTGCGAAGACAAAGGGTAGAACACTTTAACCATTGTTGCGTCGAACTTCTCGGAATATTGCTCATATGCGGGGCAAATTACGTTGTTTACCTCATAGTCAAACTCCCGGATCTCTACATTCAGCATCGAACTTGTAAGATTCTCCGAGGCGAGCCGGGATTCTTCGGCATTCATAGTGTTAACGTATATGGACATGGTGCTGTCTAATCCATCATAATAATTGTCCTTATATAGTTCCCAGGACTCCATGAATTGACTATATTCTGCTTTCCAGTCCCCACCGGGCAAGGGTATCTTCCATTCACTTATGGTATCGGTAGCGGATAAAGACTCTGTATCCGTGTATGCCGCCTGCTCCCCTGCCTCACTTTCATCGATACTTCCTGCATTTGTTTCAGTACTGTTTCCACATACAACCGCCATACTGCAGCAAAGCATAAGCACCAATATCGACCTTTTTCTCATATTGCTTGTCCCTTCTCTATTCTTGTTTGTTATGCTTCCCTGCATTAATCATACCATGGATAATAATTTTAGGATGGTTCCGTCCGAAGATACAGGTTCTTTTTCTTCAAGCTTTCTAGTCCCGCCGCTCTCAAACAGGCTGAGTAATTGTATTCGGTCGTCACCTGAAATCGGGTAATTCGGGAGCTTCTCTTTCAAAACTCTTCAAACTGTTTTTTTGCAAGAAAACAGGATCGACACTACTACTGCCATGAATAGGATAGCATTATCCCGTGACTACTTCAAGCAGATTTTATACTTATTTTTAAGGAGGATAACCCAATGCCGAAAGCAAAAAACTTCCGTCTGGCTCATGGCGATGCCGGGCCTGCTCTCACACGGAAAAGGTTTATGATCCCAAAACCGGCAAAATGAAGGGCAAGAGAATTTACGTTTCTTTCACCAGCGAAAGAGCAGGCCAAAAACCCTACCCGAAACAGAAAACATCGGATCCCCGAATACATTAAGGCCTTGATTGATGAAGCGCCTGGGGATGGAAATCTGATTATGCGATGAAAAAAGTCTATCAAAACACCTTTTCCAAGGAAAGAACAAATGTCGATAACATCATTGATGCCTATTTCCGCAAAGCCATGCAACACAAGATGCGACAGGATTTGAACCTGTGACCTCTCCTTCGGCCACTTCGTGACCTGCGGACGCCGAAGCACTAAGGCTCGCAAGCTTCGCCAAGTGCTTCTGGTGTGCGTCCCCGAACGTTGCTTTCGCTCCGCTAGAGATCAAAGATACAATTCTTTCAAATTGACTAAGAAAAAACGGACACCTTATGGTATCCGTTTTTTCTTAGTCGATGCGACAGGATTTGAACCTGCGACCTCTGCGTCCCGAACGCAGCGCTCTACCAAGCTGAGCCACGCATCGTTATTTTCATTTAGCTTGACTATTGTAACATTGGCTCCCATAAAAGTCAAGGAAAATTTTATGTTGTTTTTTAAAATAATGTTAGACAAAGCTAACTTTTGGTGATACAATGGGTTGGGTCAAACTAACGAACCATTTATTTCATACATAGCTTAAGAAAGGAAAGTCTTATGTTTCTGGAATTGAAGCAAATTAAAAAATCATTTGGCACCGGACAGAGCCGTGTGCAGGTGCTGAAAGGCATTGACCTGACACTGGAAAAAGGGGAATTCTGCGTAATGCTTGGGCCATCCGGCTCCGGGAAGTCTACCTTGCTGAATATTATCGGCGGTATTGATCAGGCGGATGAGGGAGAAATCCTGATCGGCGGAGACCGCATGGCTGACATGGATGAAAAACAACTCACGCTGTACCGCCGCAGGCATCTGGGCTACATCTTTCAGATGTACAACCTGATCCCGAACCTCACCGTCAGGGAAAACATTGAGGTTGGCGCTTATCTGGGCACAGATCCCCTGCCTGTAGAGGAACTCCTGGACACTCTTGGGCTGACGGAGCATCAGAACAAATTACCCAATCAGCTCTCCGGCGGCCAGCAGCAGCGCACCGCTATCGGCCGGGCCATTGTCAAGAACCCGGATATCCTGCTGTGCGATGAACCCACCGGCGCTCTGGATTACAATACCTCCAAGGAGATATTGAAACTGATCGAAACTGTCAATCAGAAATACGGAAATACTGTCATTCTCGTCACCCACAATGACGCTTTAAAGGACATGGCCACCCGAGTGGTAAAACTGAGAGACGGCGGCATCCGCAAAAACTATCTGAATGAAACCCGGATTTTGGCTCAGGATCTGGATTGGTAGGAGGTGTCACATGAAAAATCCTTTGTACAAACGTCTTCTCCGGGAATTGAAAAGCGAATTTGGAAAGTATCTGGTGATCTTTCTTCTGATGACACTAACTATCGGGGAAATTTCCGGATTTCTGGTGGCAGATGAGAGCATGATCAAGGCCTATAATGACAGCTTTACTTTATACAATGTGGAAGATGGCAACTTCGCACTTCAAACCAAGGCAGACAGTGCCTTAAAACAGCAGCTTGAAGCTCTGGATATCACTATCTACGATCTTTTTTACACGGATCGCATCCTTAGCAATGACAGCACTCTTCGTATCTTTCAAAACCGGGAGCAGGTAAACCTTGCCTGCGTTATGGAGGGACGTCTGGCCAGTAAGCCGGGGGAAATCGCTATTGACCGTATGTACGCGGACAACAATCAGCTGAAGGTGGGAGATACGATATCGGATGGCAGCAATACCTGGACCATCACCGGGCTGGCAGCCCTCTCCGACTACAGTACCATGTTTGAGAGCAACAGTGATTCCATGTTTGACGCGGTAAAATTCGGCGTCGCTATGGTGTGCCCGGAAGAATTTTCAGAGTTTGAGTCAAACAGTCTGGTCTACAGCTATGCCTGGAAATATAACGATGCGCCTGCCGGCGAAAAAGAGGAAATGGAACGCTCCCAGCAGCTGATGAAAGAGATCAATTCTCTCTCTCCCCTAAAGAAATTTGTTCCCCGCTATCTGAATCAGGCTATCCAGTTTACCGGGGAAGACATGGGAAGCGACCGCGCTATGATGACAGTGCTGCTTTACATTCTGATCGCCATCCTGGCTTTTGTCTTCGGCATTACCATCAACAGCACCATCGTCAAAGAAGCGAATGTCATCGGTACTCTGAGGGCTTCGGGCTACACAAAGCGGGAGCTGATCCGCCATTATATGGCCATGCCTCTGATCGTCACGCTGATCAGCGCTCTTATAGGCAACATCATGGGCTACACCTTTTTCAAAAACTTTAATGCCGGTATGTATTATGGAAGTTACAGCCTTCCCACTTATGTCACTATCTGGAGTCCTCAGGCTTTTCTGGAAACCACCCTGGTGCCCATCCTGCTGATGCTGGTGATCACCTGGCTGATGCTGCGCCGCAAGCTTTCTCTGTCACCCATCAAATTTTTGCGGCGGGATCTTAGAAGCGGCAGACAGCATCACGCATTCCGTTTGAAATCTTCCATACCGGTTTTCTCCCGGTTCCGAATTAGAGTGTTTCTACAGAATTCAGGTAGCTATCTGCTGATGCTGGTAGGCATTCTCTTTGCCAATCTGCTGCTGATGTTCGGGCTGATTTTCCCGTCTATCCTGGATCATTATCAGGAGACGATCACCGATAACCTGCTCTGTAATTATCAGTATCTTTTGGAGGTTCCTGTAGAACTTATGGCAGGGGATGATTCACCGGAAACACTGCTTCGCATGCTGGCCTACGTGTCGCAGGTACAGACAGACAATGAAGACGCAGAAGAGTTTTCCGCCTACAGTCTGAAAACTCTTTCTAAGGGGGCCTACAAAGGAGAGGAAGTTCTACTGTACGGAATTGTGGATGACAGTCACTATATCACACTGGAATCCGATGACAACGAAGTTTGCATCTCCAAAGCCTATGCGGATAAATTTCATCTGGCAAAAGGTGACACCATCACACTCAAAGAGCAATACGATGATAAAACTTATACATTCCCCATTGGAGGTATCTATGATTACGAAGGCGCACTGGCCATTTTCATGCCAAAGTCGCTTCTGAACCACACCTTCGGGCTCAGCGATGGATATTTTTCGGGATATTTCTCAGATACGGAAATCACTGACATTGAAGAACAATACATTGCCACCGTCATTGATCTGGACGCACTGACAAAGATTTCCCGCCAGCTTAATGTCTCCATGGGCGGAATGATGATTCTGGTGGATGCCATTTCCGTGATCATGTTCCTGATTCTGATCTATCTGCTGGCAAAGATCGTCATTGAAAAAAATGCCCAGGCTATCTCCATGACGAAGATCCTGGGCTATGAGAACAAGGAGATCAGCCGGTTGTACCTTCTGCCTACCTCCATTGTGGTAGTAACTCTGCTGCTTCTCTCTCTGCCGCTTGAAACGGCAGTAATGAAATACCTTTTTGAGAGGATAGTTATGACCGAACTTTCCGGATGGATACCGATCTACTTCGATCCCATGATGTATGTGAAAATGATTCTGCTGGGCATCGGCGCATACGTCGTCGTAGCCGTCTTGGAATACCGCAGGATCCGTCGCGTACCCATGGAAGAAGCCCTGAAGAACGTAGAGTGAAGCCGCTTGTGCAGATCAGTACCCCAGCTCTTCTCCCACCAGAACTACTTTGATCCGTCCCGGAATCATAGAGGATCTGGTGATCACCGTCTCGCAGCAGATGGTGTGGGGCAGACAATTTGCACAACGCCCGGTTTTCGCGCAGGGCGTGTCACAGCCAAGCCGTACCGTGTTTGCCGGTGCGGCCATGTTGTGAACACGGTCAATCCCTTCTGTCACATTGGTAACTACCTTATTCATTCCTGTGATCACGATCACCTGCTCCGGTCCGTAGATCAGGAAGGAGACGCGGTTTCCCCGCCCGTCAATATTGATCAGCTCTCCGTCAAGAGTGATGGCGTTTGTACTGGTCAAAAAAGTGTCTGCGTTGACCAGCAGCGCGTTGCACTCTTTCTTTTCCTCCGGCGTTTTGTAATCCTCCCTGATGATCAGGTTGTGACCTGCATTCCGGATCGCTCCCTTCAGACCTATGCCATCAATGGTCATAGAACCTCCATATCCAACATTCTTTTTCTCCTGTCCGATCAGCTCCACAACCTTTGTGACAGCGCTCTCCTGGTCGGGACAGTAATACCCTTCCATCTTTCTTGCCTCCAGTTTTTTGATAATGGAATTTGCCTGATTTTCATAAAATACTTTCTTGGGATCCATGTTACTCCTCCTTTTCCACTGTTAACCCCGCTTTAGCTGGCTGTACACGGACCTTTTCTTCACGGTCCGTACCTGGTTACCTACAGTTTAGCATAATAAAACCGACTTTGACAGAAAAATCTTATGATTTCTGGAACACCCACTACCTTACAGAGGATCGCAGCCAGTATGCTTGTACAAAAAATACGTCTATCTCGTTCCCCTTGCTGCAAACCTGTCTGCACGCCGCTCAAATGCGATTAAGCCGTATGCATTTTCGCGGCGGCAAGGTTTTTGCAAGAGTTCACTTGCACGACGATCGTTTTTGTACAAGCATACTGTCCGCAATCCAAAGCGTTATGGCACGGCTTGTGAAGGAATAATGTCTGATGAAAACGATTGGTTTCTGACTGAGCTTTGCAAGCTACGTGCTCGGACGAGGAGCAAACGCTTTTATCGCGAACGTTGTCCGAGCAAATGTAGCGCAGCAAAGTGAAGATAGGAAGCTGTGTTTTCATCACACATTATTCCTTACAAGCCGTCATTATGTAGTGGATGCTCCAGAAGTCATAGATTCGGAAGCACTTGATGTATTTCCGAATCTATACTATTATACTACGTATACAGAATAAGGAGGCGCAGAAATGACCTACGATGAATTTGTTGAGATTGCCCGTGAAGAGACCGCTTTGCTCCCCTCCTATGTGTTTGAGGAGCTGGACGGAGGAGTGGTGGCAGATCCTAATGTCTATCTTCATCCTGGAAGACTGTCCGATGACCTGTATGTCATGGGAACTTACTCCCAGGGCATCTACGGCAGCCAGATCGTTCTATACTATGGTTCCTTTCAGGCCACCATGCCTTTTGCCTCAACTGAGCAGATGCGTAAGAAGATACGCGAAACGGTCCGGCACGAATTTCGCCATCATCTGGAAACCAGAGCCGGGATATTTGGAAAAGATTCCCTGATTGAAGAAGATCGGGAAGAAATGAAGAAATACTATGAAAGGCACGGTGTCTGATACCGTGCCTTTCTCTATTTCATTCTCCAACCCGGATGGTATTTATTCTTTAACCGTCCGTTTACCAGCTTCCCCCATCCCAGGGGAAACCCATCCACGCAGAACAGCTGCCATCCGGAATTTCTCGCGGCTTCCTTTTCCGCAATTTCAATCGTTTCTCCCTTCAGATACTGGCAAACCCTCCCATCCTCGGACGATAGATCAACTGCATAAGCATAGTCCTGCTTCCGCAGTGCCATAGCAAAAGACTGACTTGGCTCAAATCGGTCTTTTTTTAATTCTCCCATATACAGACCATTGCGAAGGAAGGGAATACCGGATACTTCCGGAAGAAGTTCCGACACCTGATAAACCTGATCACCCCGGATCTCCACCCGGGATAACTCTATCTTCCATGAAACATCCCGGAAAAACCCCTGCAGGGTTCTAAGCTGCGCTTTATCCGGAAATATACTTTTATTTCCACTGTTATGAGAGCGTGGTTTCCCCATTTTCTCTGTTCTTCGGGTCTCTTGAACTTTTTCTCTTTGGACGTCGTCTTTCCTCAAAAGTGCCAGGAAATGCCCCTCACCGCCCATCTTGTGGGGCCAGAGGCGTACGCACCGGGTAATTTCCGGCAGACTGCCATTTTCTCCATCTTGCGCCCCTTGGCCCGGGCTGTTTTTGTCAAGATACATCTCTTGTCTAAGGCCCTGGGAAAATCCCTCCCGATACGGAATTTCCTGCAGTTTCATTTCCGGACGCCGCAGCAGAAGATGAAGAATGACCTCCTCATTTTCCTGAGGAGCAAAGGTGCAGGTGGAATAGAGAAGCATCCCGCCGGGCCGCAGCATATCCGCAGCCTGCACAATAATATCTTTCTGTACGTTGGCACACTCTTTCGGTTTCTGGGGATACCATGCTTTTATTGTATTTTCATCTTTGCGGAACATTCCCTCCCCGGAACAGGGAGCATCCACCAATATTTTATCAAAAAAGGATGGAAACTGCTCTGCCAGTCTGGCTGGTATCCCATTCGTAACAAAAGAATTGGGGATTCCAAACACTTCGATGTTTTTTAGAAGCGCCTTGGCTCTGGATGCGCTGATGTCATTGGCCACCAGCAAGCCTTCTCCCTGGAGCTTGCCCCCCAGAGCTGTAGCTTTTCCCCCCGGCGCCGCGCACAGATCCAGAACCCGCTCACCGGGAGTTACCTCCAGCACACTGGCCGGAGTCATGGCGCTTGGCTCCTGCAGATAGTAAAGTCCAGCATAGTAATAGGGATGCCTCGCAGGGGCATCCTCTTCCAGATAATAATAACCGCCGGAAATCCATGGGATCCTCGTCAGGTGAAAGGGCGCGATCCGTTCAAATTCCTCCGGGCTGATCTTTTTCGTATTCACGCGAAGACCGTACTTTCGAACCTCCTCATAGCTCTTTTCGAAAGCGCCGTATTCCTCACCCAGAATACGGCGCATACGGTCGGTAAACTCTACCGGTAATTTCATATGGTCTCCTTACTACCATTGCAGGCGGTGCAGATCTCCCTCCAGCTTCATTCCGGAGAAATGGTTCTGCCTCAGTGCTTCATACAGCATAATAGCTACAGAATTACTCAAATTCAGCGAACGGGTCTCCCCTATCATGGGAATCCGCACGCAGGTATCCTGATGCTTCACCAGGATCTCCTCCGGTATTCCGGCGCTCTCTTTACCAAACATCAGATAACAATCCGGTTCGTACTGCACCTGTGTGTACATCTTCTTGGCCTTTGTAGTCGCCATGTAGATCCTGGCTCCCGAATTGCGCTCCAGAAAATCCTGAAAATCACAGTAACGAGTCACATCCAGCTGGGGCCAGTAATCCATACCGGCACGCTTGATGGCCTTCTCGGTCAGTTGAAAGCCCAGGGGTTCGATCAGATGCAGCCTGGTTCCCGTTGCCACACAGGTCCGGCCGATATTTCCGGTATTCGCCGGTATTTCCGGCTCAAATAATACAATATTAAGCTGAGGCATGCCACCTGCTCCTTCCCTATACCTGCCCACTTCTCAGTTTACTGACAAAATTTCCAAGCCGTCCCAGGGCAGCTTTCAGATCCTCCATAGAATAAGCGTAAGAAATACGAAGATATCCTTCGCCGCAGTCTCCAAACGCGTCTCCGGGAACCACAGCTACCCGCTCTTCCTCCAGCAGTCTGGTGGCAAATTCCTCACTGGTCATGCCGAATTCTTTGATGCAGGGGAACACATAAAAGGCGCCAAAGGGTTCAAAGCAAGGTAATCCCATCTCCCGAAACGCATGCATCAGATAGCGTCTGCGCTGATTATACGCTTCTTTCATCTTTTCCACTTCCTGATCGCACTCCCGCAGGGCGGCAACTGCAGCATACTGACTGTTAGTGGGTGCGCACATGATCGCAAACTGATGGATCTTGATCATTTGACGGATGATTTCCTCTGGACCGCAGCAGTAACCTAACCGCCATCCGGTCATCGCATGGGATTTGGAAAACCCGTTGATCAAAATCGTGCGCTCCTTCATCCCGGGAAGACTGGCTATACTGACATGCACATCTCCTGTAAACGTCAGTTCCGCATAGATCTCATCGCTGAGCACATATAGGTCTTTTTCGATAATGACCTGGGCGATCTCCTCCAGATCTTTCCTGTCCATAATGGCTCCGGTGGGATTGTTCGGAAACGGCAGCACCAAAATTTTGGTTTTGTCCGTGATGGCATCCAAAAGTTCCTGCTTTGTTAGGCGAAACTCATTTTCTTCTTTTAGATCGATCACCACCGGGACTCCGTCGGCCAGCTGCACACAGGGCAGATATGACACAAAACAGGGCTGTGGTATCAACACCTCATCCCCTGGATTGAGCATGGCGCGAAATGTCAAGTCAATACCCTCGCTTCCGCCCACGGTAACAAAAGTTTCCTTCGCGGCATCGTACTCCAGCCCAAAACGTCTCTTTAAATACAGGCTGATTTCCTCCCTCAGCTCTTTCAGACCGGCGTTGGATGTGTAAAAGGTCTTCCCCCGCTCCAGAGTATAGATACCCTCATCTCTCACCGCCCAGGGTGTATCAAAATCCGGCTCCCCCACACCCAGGGAAACCACGTTATCCATCTCGCTTACGATATCAAAAAATTTTCGGATGCCAGAGGGCCTTATCTCTCTGGCTTTATCTGCTATCGGATTTCTCACGGAGTCACCAGCATCCTTTCATCTTTTGTCTTTTTTGCCAGGATGATACCGTCATCCTTATATTTCTTTAAAATAAAGTGTGTAGCGGTGCTGATCACCGTATCCAGCGTAGACAGTTTATTAGAAACAAAACTGGACACTTCTTTCAGGGTCTTGCCCTCCAGGATAACCAACAGATCGTAGGCGCCGGAGATCAGATACACGGACTGAACCTCCGGATAATTATAAATGCGTTCCGCAATGTTATCAAATCCCTGCCCTCTCTGAGGGGTTACCCGCACTTCTATCAGCGCTGTGGTCTTATCCACCGAGGTTTTATCCCAATCAATCAGGGTATGATACCCGCAGATGATGTGTTCCTGCTCCATCTTCTGCACCTCATTGGCAATAACCTCTTCGCTGGAGCCCAGCATGATCGCCAGTTCGCCTAAATCTATTTTACTGTTTTTTTCCAGAAAGGTTAAAATCTGTTCCCTCATATCCCACACTATCTCCTTTTCCCTTTTTCAAAGCCCAAAGTGCATCCTGCGCCGGCCGATCCAGAAAACGGATTTCCGAACCGTTCCGGATCACCCGGTCATTTCCTTGGGTAGTTCGTGCGATAACCGCCGCTGGTATTCCCTTTGATCTAAGTTTTGTAACCAGCGCCTCTCCCCGGTCTGTGCCAAACAGCAGCGCTCCCTGGCCATACATCTGATAGGGGTTTATATCAAAATAATTACAGATCTCGATGGTCTCCTGACGCACCGGAATCTTCTTCAATTCTACATGCAGACCTACACCTGCCCGCTCCGACATCTCCCAGAGCGCGCCGAATACGCCGCCCTGAGAAACATCATGCATGGCAGAAACTCCCAAAGTACAGCCTATCCTTGCCGGCTCCAGAACGGATAAAGCCGTCTCAAACTCTTTTGCCGTATCGATCAATACCGGAGGATAACGCTTTGCCAGTTCCTGCTTCATATTCCTCGCCAGGATAGCTGTTCCTGCCAGCCCGATCCACCCGCTCATGACCAGATCCTGGTTTGGTTTCAGGTCTTCTGTTCGCAGATACGTGCACTCGAAAACCGTTCCAAACCCGGTTACACATACTACCGGGCGAGACACAGCCTCACTGATCTCCGTATGTCCGCCTCCCACAGGGATCTGATATGCACTGCAGATCTTTGCGGCTTCCTGCATCAATGCCTTTAAGGACTGCTCATCCCAGGTTTCCGGAATAAGGATATCCAGCATGATCCCGTTCATTTCTGCTCCGGAAGCCGCCAGATTATTGGCGGCCCCAAGTACCATCATTCCCATGGTACGGTCATACGTTCCGCCCACTGTGCCACAGACCGTTGCGCTCACGATCCGGCCGGGGATTTCCCCTTCTTC
Source organism: uncultured Lachnospiraceae bacterium (assembly GCA_902778245.1). Lineage (GTDB taxonomy): Bacteria > Bacillota > Clostridia > Lachnospirales > Lachnospiraceae > Merdiplasma. The sequence continues at coordinate 28,682 of CACYXH010000016.1, forward strand.
TGCCCCATTCTGATGATCCACAAAAGCACAGTCCTCACCAAATGCGCCTCCCATGCCGGAGAGAACTCCGGCCATCGCCAGAGGCCGCAGTACAGAACGGTCTAACACCGCCTCTGAAACTTTACCGTTTTTCCACATATATTCCCTTTATACAAGCATAATGTTTCTTATTTCCTTAGAAACAAATAATTACGGTTCCGGAGGATCCACCATCACCACATCGCCGGCGGTCACTTCATTGCCAACTACCACATTGCCGTTTTGATCCACCGTCTCGCCGCCGGTCTGACCGGTACCATCTGCATTTTGGGCAGTGGTCTCCGTCTGGTTCGTATAGGTAGAGGCAGACGCGATCACCGCCTGCACCTGAGCTACATCGTTTGATGCAATTGCCGTATTGATGGCCTGATATAGGGCATTATTGGTGGTAGCCACCCCCACTTCATAAGTGGTACCCACCGCCTGATAGGTGCTGTTGTTTACCTGAACGGAATCCACCAGCACCCCGTCTTCATAAATATTTTTCCACAGTTCTGCCGTATACCCCGTATGAGGAGACTGCACCTGGTTCAGATATCCTACATTTTCATCCGCCTTCGCGATCAGTTTGACACCGGTAGGCTCTGTGGTGCTGGTCACTCTGCTCTCAAAAGAAATGCTTCTGTTGGCCGGTCTGGTCTCATGTCCATAGATGGTAAAGGACAGCGTCCCGCCGTAAGCATAACCCACAATATAGATGGGCGCATCCGTATTGTTCACAAAAGCCATATCCATCACGCCCTCCGCTATAGCAGCATCCTTCGATGGATCCACATAGTTGACGATCATGGTATGGTTCGATCTTGCTGTCACTTCCAGTTCTGATTTCAGTACCGCGTTATATAGGGTCGTGGACACCTGGCAGATACCCCCGCCATAGGAATCCACTACACGGTTCTCCTCATAAGAAGGAGCCGGCTCATAGCCGTTCTCCGCAGAAAACGGAGTAACCGCCTCTGTCACAGAAAACCAGTCTCCCGGAAACAGCAGTGTCCCGCTGATCTTAGAGCATCCGTTCTCCACATTGGTTGCTCTGGCCCAGCTGGACGCGGAATAATCCGTGGTAGCTGTCCCCAGCACATCCTTCACCTTGCTCAGTTCCTCCTGGGTGATATCCGGACTCACGCGTTCCACCGCCAGATCAACCTCCAGATCCCCGCCATGCCAGGACTCAAAGGCATCCTGTACAAGCTTTACGGATTCATCCACTTTTAAGGTAAGACCATCCGTACCGCCCTCGACTCCGGGCGTCCCATCATCCTGCGTATAGACCGTACCATTGATGGGCTCAGAATTGTAAATACTGCAGCCCTCCACAAGATCACGGATTTTCTTATCATCTACGATAAAACTGATCTCGTATTCCTTGTTCTGCTGCTGCAGATCCTTCTGATCCTTATAGCGCTGCACAATATTTCCCGTGGTTCCCAGATTCTTCACCTCATCCAGGATTTCCTTGTTCTCCCACTCCAGACCCAGGCTGTTAAGCGTAGCTGTGACCGGGGTATCTCCCATCGTCAGTGTCACGGTGGCTTCCCCCATTTCATGTACTTTTTGATTCACTGCGTCAGAAGCCTGACCGGCCGTCATACCGCTGACATCAATGCCCTCAATAAGAACCCCGTCGCTGATCACCGTATCCTCCGCCGCTATAGCTGCGCCGCTCATAGCCGCAAGCATCCCGCAAATAACTGCCGGTATCAGAATATCCCTTATCTGTTTCTTTTTTTTCATTTTGTGACTCCCCGTAAAATAATTCTTAAAGCAACGCAGAAAGTATCGTAGAAACGATCATTGCCAAAACGATGACGATCACGATCACTGCCGCAATAATTCTTTTCTTCTTGCTGTTCTTAAAATTCATCATAATGATTTCACCTCTTTTATCTTTTTGCTAAACTGTTTTATATTTTAAAGTATTTTTTTAAAACTTCAAGAGCAATTTCTAATTATTAATTATTTTATAAGGAAATGCCGGAAAAATCAGGGTTTTCGTCCTTGCATCCCTAGTCAATGGGTCTCGTTCCTGATAGTCAAACAGTATCCAGTGTTCCTCTTCTTTCCCATCACGGTAGTAAAAATGCTCCAGATGGGTCATTTTCATCAGTTGTTTCCAGTTGTATGCCTCATACCCCGGAAGAAAGACATGAGTTTCCTCTTCCTTCTTATAAAATTGTACCATCTGCGGACGGTCTGCCGCCTGCTGCTTCGCCCAGGCCGGCCTGGTTTTTGCGTTCTCCCTCAGATAGAGATCCAGGATCAACTGTTCATCGTACCATTCACCGCGCTCCGGATCCGTCTCATGGGCAAAGTCCCGAAGCAGTTCCAGCCGCTGCATCCTGGAGTAGCCAGCTCCGCCTTTCCCCTTTTTCTCATAAAATTCCGCCAGGGATTCATAGAGCGCAAAGGGAGAGGCAAACTGTTTCTCTAATGCCCGAATGGTGTGGGTAAACTGCTGACTGTTGTGATAGACTTCCAGCATTTCCTCCACCGCCTTTAGCTTCAGTATCTCACCATAAGTGAGCCATTCGGTAGACAATACCTCATAAGTAGGTTTCTTACGATAAACAATGCTGTATTTTTCTGCGTCCTCCTGCATTCCGGATCCCTTTAAAACTTTTAAAAACCCCAGCTGCAATTCCTGGGGGTGCAGCTCATAAACCATGTCAAAGGATCTGCCAAAACTTCCATAATCCTCATAGGGCAATCCCGCGATCAGGTCCAGATGCTGATGGATGTTGTGTCCCTCTGTGATTCTCCTTGACACACGGGCGATCTTCTCAAAATCCGTCCTGCGGTGAACTGCCTCCAGCGTCTTTGGATTCGTAGACTGCACACCGATCTCCAGCTGCACCAGTCCCGGCCGCATCTGCGCCAGGAGTTCCAGCTCATCTTCACGTATCAGATCCGCCTCTATTTCAAAATGGAAATTGGTGACGCCATTGTCATGTTCCAGAATATACCGCCAGATACCCATGGCATGCTCATGATTGCAGTTGAATGTGCGATCCACGAATTTTACCTGGGGCACCTGGTAATCCAGAAAGATCTGCAGTTCCTTCGTCACCAGCCCAAGGGCGCGAAAGCGGACTCTTCGGTCGATGGATGACAGGCAATAGCGGCAGGAAAAAGGGCATCCCCTGCTGCTCTCATAATAAATAATCTTGTTGGCGAACTCCTCCATATCATTATAGACAAAGGGTAGTTCATCCATATCCAGATATCGGGAGGGATGGGGGAAGCGGCTTGTCCGCACGGTATCTTCCTCCCGGTATATAATACCCGGTATATGCTCCAGCTTACCGTTCCCTTCCAGATAATAATCCATCAGATCAAGAAAAATCTGTTCTCCCTCTCCCACCATGATACCGGTGATCTGAGGATATTTGCGCAACAGCTGCTCACTGTCGTAGGAAACTTCCGGTCCCCCCAGCCAGATCTTCGTCTCAGGAAGTATCAGCCCCACATTTTCCAGTATATCCAGCACATATTCCATATTCCAGATATAACAGGAAAAAGCCAGAATATCCGGCTTTTTCCGATAGATTTCTTCTAAAATGTAATCTTTGTACTGATTGATGGTAAATTCTGCTATCTCAATCTGATCTGCATACCTTTCCGCGTAGGAGCGCAGACTGCGGACTGCCAGATTAGAATGAATGTACTTTGCGTTGATGGCTGTCAGTAAAACCTTCATGAGCCTTACAATACCATCTTGGCCGCGCCGAAGATCCCGGCATCATTGCCCAGAGTAGCCAGAGCAAACGCCGCGTCCTTGCAGGCGGTAAATGCATATTCCCGATAATATTTCTGAATATAATCCAGAAGGACGGGACCAGCTTTGGATCGCCAGAGCTTCTCCCAGATATTTTCCAAACCGCTCCGCAATACGAATAGCAAGATCATCCCCCGCTTTTACCGCATCGAATACTGTCTTGGCGGATACCTCGCTCTCTCTCAACACGGAAGCGTCTGCAGAAGCAGCCAGTTCTTCTTTAGCCAAACGAACAATACCGGTGGCGGAAGCCAATTGCTCCAGGCAGCCGCAGTTACCGCAGTTGCATGGATCTTTGACCGCATCCTCCGCATGAGCATGCCCGATTTCTCCCGCCGCACCATGAGACCCAGCAAGAATCTTGTCATTTATGATGATGCCGCCGCCTACGCCGGTGCCGAGGGTGACCATGATCATATTGTGGTATTACATTGGCGTCATTTCCCGCTTTCACCTTCAATCCGGTCAGAGCTTCCATTTCATTTACAATATGTACCCGGCCCCAGTGCAGATTCACTGCCACCGGAACTTCGCCCTCATCATTTACCGGGCCGGGAACGCCGATACCAATGCCTGCGATATTTGCCTTGTCCAGACCCCTTTCCTGGATTTTCCCATTGATTGCCTGTGCCACATCCGGAAGAATATTTTTCCCATTATCTTCCGTCCTGGTGGGAATCTCCCATTTTTCCAGCGCTTCGCCGTCCGTGCTGAACAGACCACATTTCACCGTGGTTCCTCCAACATCGATCCCAAAACAATACTTGCTCATTTTCTCCAACCTCCCAATCTTCTTTTATAGCACCGTTTTACGGTTATTCCTCATTTTTCTTCATATTTTTCATCAGACTGTTCTGCACGCGGTTATACAGCTCCTGAGCTGCATTGTATCCCATCTTCTTTTGTCTGTGGTTGACAGCAGCAGACTCAACGATCACCGCCAGATTACGTCCCGGGCGAATGGGCAGTGAATGGCATACCACCTTGTTTCCAAGAAACTCTGTGTATTCTTCCTCCAGTCCCAAACGGTCGTATTCCTTGTCCCGGTCCCATTCCTCCAGTTTGATCACCAGATCAATATTTCCGGTATTCTTTACACTCTCCACACCAAACAGCGTCTTGACATCTATGATACCGATGCCCCGCAGTTCAATAAAATGTCTGGTGATGTCCGGAGCTGTTCCGATCAGTGTATCATCGCTGACCTTGCGGATTTCTACCACATCGTCCGTGATCAAACGATGGCCTCTCTTAATCAGTTCCAGAGCCGCCTCACTCTTACCAATACCGCTTTCTCCCATGATCAGGATACCCTCGCCGTAAACATCCACCAGTACGCCGTGAATAGAAATGCAGGGTGCCAGCTCCACATTCAGCCAGCGGATCAACTCTGCCATAAAAGCAGAAGTGGCTTTTTTCGTAATAAAAATAGGAACCTCATACTTTTTCGCAAGCTCGATCATATCCGGATCCGGTGTTGTTAGTGTCGTATAGATGAGGCAGGGAATCTTGTAGGATAATAGTTTCTCATACACAGAAAGCCTCTGCTCTCTGGTCAGATATTGCAGATAAGTATATTCCACATATCCGATGATCTGTACACGTTCCGATTCAAAATGGTCGAAAAATCCCGTCAGTTGCAAGGCAGGACGATTGACTTCTGTGGTGATCACCTTTTTCCCGGAGATATCAATTTCCGGAGTCAGATTCTCCAGTTTCATTTTGTCCACCACTTTGGACAATGCCACGCTATTACTCATAGTTTGTACTCCTCGCTCTTGATGATTACCTCTAATTCTTTCATGTTGTCTGCTCCTTCCTGTGGAAAAATTCGTACACCTGGCGGGCGCTGGCTGCGTTCATGGAGGGGATCCGGGCCAGTTCTTCTTCGCCGGCTTCCCGGATAGCCTGCAGGGATTGAAAGGAACGCATCAGCGCCTTTCTTCTTGCGGGGCCAATTCCCGTAATATCATCCAGGATGGAATGCACCTGCTCTTTACTTCTCAGACTTCTGTGGTATTCGATGGCGAAGCGGTGCGCCTCATCCTGGATCCGGGTGATCAGCTTGAACCCCTCCGAGTGATCATCAATGGGCAGTTCTACATTCTCATAATAAAGGCCGCGGGTACGGTGAAAATCATCCTTCACCATGCCACAGATGGGGATATTCAGCCCCAGCTTTTCCATCACTCGAAGAGCCACATTTACCTGGCCCTTTCCGCCATCCATCAGGATAAGATCCGGGAAGCGGGAAAAACTCCCCAGTTCCTGGTCCATCTGTTTTTCTTTCAGCTCTTTTTGCTCCTCCAGACCATGGGCAAAGCGCCTGGTCAGAACTTCTTCCAGGCTGGCATAATCATTTGGCCCATCCACAGATTTAATCTTAAATTTTCGGTAATCGCTGCGCTTCGGTTTCCCTTTTTCAAACACCACCATAGATCCAACAGACTCGAAACCGCTGATATTCGAGATGTCATAGGCTTCCATGCGGCTGATACGGGGCATACCCAGAAGCTGCGCGATCTCTTTTACCGCGCCGATGGTCCTGCCTTCTTCCCGCTTAATGCGCTCCCGATCCTGGTTCAAAACAATGGCGGCGTTTTCCCTGGCCAGTTCCACCAGTTTTTCCTTTGTTCCCTTTTTGGGTACACGGAGAAAGACCCGCTGCCCCCGCTTTCCGGTAAGCCATTGCTCCCATCAGTTCCCGGGGGATGAAGGGAGTTCCGGAATAAAACTGTTTGATAAAGCTGTTTAAAATGGTTGCTTTTTTATCATAGAGCCCAATCTTAACGAAAAAGTGATCCCTCCCGATCAGGCGGCCGCCCCGGATAAAAAATACCTGAACCACAGCGTCTGTCCCGTCTGCGGCCAATGCCAGCACATCCTTATCTTCACCATCCCCGTTGGTGATTTTCTGCTTCTGGGCCACTTGACGCACACTGCTAAGCAAATCCCGATAAGTAATAGCCTCCTCAAAGTCCATTGCGTCCGAAGCCTGCTGCATCTTCTCTTCCAACATTTTAAGCACGGGACTATAGTTTCCGTTCAGAAAGTCCAGGGCTTCCTCCACCGATCTGCGATATTCTTCTTTGCTGACGTATCCCTGGCAGGGCGCATTGCACTGTTTGATATGGTAGTTAAGACAGGGCCGGCCATTGCCGATCTCCTTTGGAAGGCTTCTGTTACAGCTGCGCAGCTTATAGAGCTTCCGTATAAGATCAATCGTATCTTTCACTGCTCCTGCGCTGGTATAAGGACCATAATATTTTGACTTATCCTTTTTCATGCTGCGGGAAAACAGCACTCTCGGATAGTCCTCCCCCACCGTCACCTTGATAAAGGGGTAAGTCTTATCATCCTTCAGCATCGTATTATATTTGGGACGATGTTCTTTGATCAGATTACACTCCAAAACCAGCGCTTCCAGTTCTGAATCCGTAACAATGTATTCAAATCTGCGGATTCGAGTTACCATCTGTTCAATTTTCGGACCTTTGTTTCGGCTGCTTTGAAAATATTGACGCACCCGGTTCTTCAGACTGATAGCCTTACCCACGTAGATAATGGCATCGTTCTCATCGTGCATGATGTAGACTCCAGGCCGTCCCGGCAATTTTTTCAATTCTTCCTCTATATTAAAGCTAAAATCCACGCTCATAAGTTCCCTCTCTGCTCCCTATTTATCTTTCCATTATACTTCATCTCGTTAAAAAAGGGAACTGCTGTTCGCTCCGGGTTTTCAAAAAAAGACTGCCGCAAAACTCTTCATCAGAATTTTGCGACAGCACCTAGTATATTCTTCTGAGATAACTCTTTCGGTACACTTCCGGTTCGCTCTGGAAAATGCGATCCCCAAACGTCTGAAGAGCTACACTCATTAAAATTCCCAGTGACACATCCACCACGGAATGTTGTTTTAAGAACATCGTAGAGAGGATGATGGACAAAGTCAGCACTCCTGTAAAAATGCGCGCCCCCATTTTTTCCTTCAGCTGCTGGCTCCCGTTTATGGCATAGAACAATGCCAGGGAGTTAAATACATGGATACTGGGAAGGATATTCGTAGGCGTATCCGTGGTATAGAGCCACTGTACCAGTCTTGTAAATACACTGTCTCCGACAAGGATCGTCGGTCGCAGATCTTGTTTATTCGGATACACACAGCTAACGATCAGGAAAATTGTCATCCCCAGCGCCAATACTGATACCAGCTTATAATACTCCCGCTTGTCACGCGCCTTAAATATGAACCAGCAGATCCCCACCACCAGATAAACAAACCATAACAGATACGGCACAATAAAATATTCACAAAACGGGATCTGATCATCTAGCCAGCTATGTATCACATGGTAATGCCGATGTCCCGCGTTTTCCAGTATATAAAAACCGATCAGATAGAAGATCATATAGGCTAAAATCCAGAAACCATGTTTATAATTACTGATAAAATTCTTCACTGTTTTCATGCTGTCTCCCCATCGCGCAACGGCGCAAAGCATATTTTGCGGTCATAAAATCTCTTTTATGACCGCTTCCAACCGAATATTCTACCACTTTTTACCACAATTTCAATTAGCATAATTCCGAATTTTCTATCGGATTTCTCTTTATTTTATTCTTATTGCATAGAAAAATCCACTGGTTTATCCTGGATTCTGCCTCCTGCCTCTTTCGTTTTATCCTCCTCTAAAGTTCCCTCTGCCTGATGGAATATCTCCATAAATTCTTTTCCGGTAATGGTCTCTTTCTCGATCAGAAACTCCGCTATCTTATCCATCGTATTCCTGTGAGCGGATAGCAGACGTTTCGCCTCCTCATAAGATTCTTTCAGGACACGCATTACCTCCTGGTCTACCTGAGCCGCAGTAGCGTCACTGCAATTCAATACCGTTCTGCCTTCCAAATACTGATTTGCCGCGCTTTCCAGTCCCATCAATCCAAATTTTTCAGACATCCCATACTGGGTGATCATGGCTCTCGCCACCTTAGTGGCTTTTTCTATATCATTGGCCGCCCCGGTGGTCACCGTATCAAACACGATCTCCTCCGCAGCACGGCCAGCCACAAATTCCACCAGCATCGCCCGGATCTCTTTCTCCGTGTTCAGGAATTTCTCTTCCTCCGGCACATTCATCACATAACCTAAAGCCCCCATGGTTCTGGGTACAATGGTAATCTTCTGCACCGGTTCGGAATCCTTCTGCAGAGCGCTGACCAGCGCATGGCCTACTTCGTGGTAAGATACGATGCGCCGCTCCTCTTTGCTCATGATGCGGTCTTTCTTTTCTTTACCAACCAGCACCACCTCTACCGCCTCAAACAAATCTGCCTGGGAAACTACATTTCTTCCCTTTTTCACTGCCAGGATAGCCGCCTCGTTGATCATATTTGCCAGATCAGATCCCACCGCGCCGGAAGTTGCCAGTGCGATAGCCTCCAGATCCACCGTCTCATCCATCCGCACATCTTTTGCGTGAACCTTCAGGACATCGACACGGCCTTTCAGATCCGGTTTATCTACGATGACACGGCGGTCAAAACGCCCCGGTCTGAGCAGTGCCTGATCCAGCACTTCCGGACGGTTTGTAGCCGCCAGGATCAGCAGGCCCTTGGAAGTGTCAAATCCGTCCATCTCCGCCAGAAGCTGATTCAGAGTCTGCTCACGCTCATCGTTTCCGCCATAACGATTGTCACGACTCTTACCGATGGCATCAATCTCATCAATAAAAATAATACAGGGTGCATTTTTCTTCGCATCCTCAAACAAGTCACGCACACGGGACGCGCCTACGCCCACGAACATCTCCACAAAATCGGAACCGGACAGGGAGTAGAACGGGCATTTCGCTTCCCCTGCCACCGCTTTCGCCAACAGAGTCTTACCTGTTCCGGGCGGTCCCACCAGCAACGCGCCTTTCGGCAGTTTAGCGCCGATCTTTGTATATTTCCCGGGATTCTCCAGGAAGTCCACCACCTCCTGCAGGGATTCCTTGGCCTCGTCCTGTCCTGCCACATCCTTGAACAGAACGCCGGTCTCTTTTTGCACATACACCTTTGCTCTGCTCTTGCCGACCCCCATCATACCACCCCCGGAAGACATCCGGCGCATTACCATGCCAAGCACTACCCAGATCAGTATCAAAGGTGCAAAGGAAAGCAGTATACTGATGATCTGACCCGTGGTGGTGTCCGGGATCTCTTCCGAAAACTCTACTTCGGCCTTTTCCAGACGGCTCACCAGATACGGATCGTTGCTGATACGTCCGGTATAGTATGTCCTCTGTATTCCATAGACAGCATTTGGCTGGTTCTTGGGAATGATCGTGAGTTTGTCACTGCTCATGATCACCTGAGCCACCTCGCCGTTATCTACCATTTCCAAAAACTGACTGTAGGAAATTTCCTCCGAAGTGCTGCTTTTGGTCAGCATGTTGTTAAAGAAACTCATGATCAACAATGTGATCAGCGTCACGATCACGACGATCAGGATCTGGGAATGATTGTGATTGCCGCCCAGACCGTTATTATGGTTACCGTTGTCGGAACCATCGTTTCTCTGATTGTTTTCCATTTTATCCTCCTGATGCAAAACTTCTATATAGACTCGCGAAAATGCTTCGCATTTTTGCTTCTTTCCACTACATGGACTC